>NZ_JBSFVZ010000016.1:0-195657 GCF_053592575.1 Streptomyces sp. NPDC002640
CGCATCAGCGTCCTGTTCGCCATGCTCCGCGACGGAACCTTCTACGAACCGAGAAGCCCCCGCACCGCTTGACGAAAGACATAGAGGCACCCCCCCCCCGAGTACCGGCTGCGGCGCGAGGGTTACGTGCCGCAGCCGGCCCTGAGGCGGCTCAGGTTCGCCCGGGAGCTTCGGCGCCGAGCCGCCGACCGCGACTCCGCGCTCGGCGGACATCACCGATGCCCCGGCGGGAGATCAATCTCCCAGGTTTTGCGCCGGTACTCGTGGAATCACCTGCCTGATCTCCGGCAGGACGCCCTCCAACAGGCCGGTGACCTCGCCGCCACCGAGCACCAACTGCCGGTCCAGAAGTCGGTTCCCGGTCTCGCAGGACGTTTCGCTCACCAGCGAGCATCCATGGCAGGCGGAGAGGTTGAGATGGGAGGATCCCTGCCGGTCGCTCTCGATGCAGACGGGATCGTTGGAGCAGAAGTCCGCGTCGTCCAGGGCCGAGACCAGGAGCGGGATCAACCTGTCCGGGTGGCCCAGCCTGACCAGACCTCCGAGTGTCCCCTGAGCGTCGCCCGCCGCCGTGTAGATCAATATCCCGGCTGTCCTGTCGGCGCGGTCGGAGTTCGCATAGATCCGTTCCTGAAGGGCTGCCGACGCGTAACCGCTTGCGAAGGCGAGGCGCCTGATGAGCAGATGCGCAAGCGTGTGCAGCGCGATGTACCGAGGCTCCGGCACGTCGAGACGGCTTGCCCACAGCGAAGCGGCCCTGCGCTCGGTGAGGAGTCGGGCACGTGCCTGGACCTCCGGCCGCGTCTCCCACCGGGCGAGGCTGTCCTCGTCGAAGCGAATGAAGATGCCTTCGCCGAACAATTCGATGGCCGGATAGGTCGGGTATCGGCCCTGATCGGGCCCCAGGTCCGACCTGATCAGGTCGGCGTCGGCGCTGTGACGACGGAACCCCTTGAGGGCGCGCACCTCACGGACCCGACGAACCTGTCCGATGCCGCTGATCACGGTCAGGAGACCCTGCGGGCCTGCGGCGCCTCGGAGGTCGGTCCCGTCGACGACGAAGTTGCTCCCGGAGCGGTCGCGTCCGCCCTCGAGCTTCTTGAGGAACGCCGCCCATTCGCCGTCCTTCAGATCGAGCAGCATGTCGTTGGCCGAGGTCTCCTGTCCGGCAGCCACCGCCAGGACGGTTTCGCGGGCGATGCCGAGTTCCTCCGCGATCCACGTGGCGAGTTGCTCCGTCTGAGGCCCGCCGTTGTCGGTGACCATCTTGTCGAAGTAGACGTGCCCCCGGATCGTGTCCGCCGTCTCCTCGGACGGTGGACGCTCCTCCGGTATGTCGAGGGCCGAGACGCGCTCGGCGATGTAGTTGCCGGTCGCGCCCCGCTGGACAGCGATCAACCCGTGCGGGCAGGGCTGCTTGACCGCGCTCTCCGGCTCCCAGGGTTGGCGACCCGCGCAACGGATTCCGTCACGATGCAGAGAGCCCCTGGTGACGAGCTCCGCCAAGGTCCGGCTGTTGCGACAGCCGGTGCATCTGACCTCCAGGGAGGAGAGTCCCTCACCGCGGCCGGACAACTTCCTGAACCGGATCGCCTTGTAGTCCTTGCAGAAGCGCACCGACTCGCTCAGGGATGCGGCCTGGCCCCGGTGCAGCCACTGGAACCACGGGATGTCCTGAATGTGGCTGCCCTTCTCGCAGACTGCGACATACCGCATCGGCACCAGCTTGCCCTCGCAGTCGCAGGTGTTGCTCCACTCGCCCTTCTTCCTACCGGTGAGCTTGGTGAGTCTGTTGCAGCGTTCACAGAACCGCCAGGCCGGGAATCGCCAGTAGGGGAGCGCGGGAGTCTCCTTGCCGGCTGTGCCCGCATGCGTGGGGGGCTCCCTCAGGGTGCCTGCCCCGAGGCGGGCCATCAGACGGTCGCAGCTGATCCTCGACGCGTACTTGGTGTTCCACCAAGAGGTGTCGGGTGCGATCAGGGAGGCCCCTCGCACGTCCACGATCGCTCCGACACCGAAGGGCGAAATCGTCTCGGAGAGGCGCAGGTCATGCTTGATCTTCTCCACGGTGCACCTCCTCCTGCGGCTCCTGGACCTCGACGGCCACGTTGGGTTCCACGGATCGCATCGAGTCTCCGACGAGCCAGCCTTCACCAGGCTGCTCGAACCTCTTCAAAAGCGTTGCCTGTTCCTTTTTGTTGCTCTGATAGCGCAAGGAATCGTGCGCCTCGCGTGCATCCGCCGCCCGGCCGTCCCATTGCCGCAGAAGACTCCAGACCGCTTCCTCCGTCTCCTGTGCCTCCGGCGGGTCGGAGCGCTCGACGTACCCGATGAACTCGTGCACCAGGCGTTCCACAGCCCCGCTCATGGTGCTGTTCTCAAGATCGAGTCGACCAGCCGCCGTGTTGTCGGCCAGCGGGGTGAAGGACTGCCGCAGCAGGGCGACCAAAGCGCCGGCGAGCGAGCGTTCGCGGGAGGCCAGGGACCAAGGGGTCACACTGGTCGGCTCGACGCTGCGGTAGAGGGCCTCGTGATAGGTGCGGAAGGTTTCGAAGTGGGAGCGGTCGCGAGCTCTGGTCGACCGGAAGAGCGTCACTACGATGCCTCGGGTGTCGCCACGCCCGACACGGCTGGTCGCCTGGATGTACTCCGCGGTGGTCTTGGGCTGTCCCACCATGAGCATCAGGGCGAGCCGGGGGATGTCGATGCCGACGGACAGCATGTTCGACGAGAGAACGACGTCGATGGCGTCCTTCGAGTCGTCCGCGCGAGCCCGGAGGGCACGAAGATCCTTCGGCAGTTCCTCCGCTTCCCGTCGACCGGTGAGCTCCAGGACGTTGTCCGCCCTGATCGGGCGGAGGGGGATTCCCAGGCGCTCGGCCCTCGCCTCGAGTCGACCGTTGACGTCGTCGACGACCAGGGTTCCGGTGCGTCCCAGTTCGCGGAGACTGTTGTGATACATGACCAAAGTCCAGTAGGCGTCGCGCGTCGCCGCGTCCGGCGCCCGGGCGGAGAGTACCTCCGGCATTTCGGCCATGGGCGTGACCGCCGCGATCACGGCGGAGGGCTGGGACACCGACTGGGGCATCAGGCCGACGTAGAGGCGACCTTCGCCGCTCCGCACAGGCCGGGAGAAGAACGTCCGATCGTCGTCCAGACCCGACGGGGGGTAGAGGGCGACCTTTCGCCCGTAGAGACCTTGGACCTGCTCCGCGGAGGCTCGGATGGTCGCTGTCGAGGCAATGATCTTGGGGCTGCTGCCCGCGCGCTTCAGCAGCAGTTGCAGTACCGCGTCGAAGACCGCGACCGTGGTTCCCAGCGGACCCGAGAGCAGGTGCAGCTCGTCTTGGATGATCATGGACGGCTGTAGGAATACGGTGCCCAGACCGAGAAGTTTTCCGGCTTCGGGCCGGAACTGGAGTCGGGCCAGTTTGTCGACAGTGGCCAGGAGGATCGTGGGTGGTTCCTCGTAGAGGACCTCGTCCACGACTGCCAGCGGGAGCTCGGCGCTGAACGAACAGCCGTCGTCGACGCAATGGATCACCACGTCGCGTCCGACGAGACGCATGCCGTAGTCGGAGTCCTTGTCGCTTCTGGCATCCGGAACCAAGGGCGTCATGCACCAGGGGCAGCTCTCGACCTGGAACTGGTTCGCCTCCTCGGGACGGGCCGCCTTCCGAAGGCGTTCCAGGGCCTTTTTCGCCTCGTCGCGTGTACCTGGAGTGACCTCGTTGCCGACCCAGAGTCCGATCGAGAAAGGGGCCATACCCTTCACGCGACCGTCGGTCGCGCGCAGGATCTCCATGGCGCAGACCAGGGCAGCGGCACGCTGGAACTGCTGCGAGGTGAGCAGGCGCAGGGTGTACCGCGTCAGAACGGCGGTCCCCCCGCCCTTGAGCCCGTGTGCGAGCCGCCGACGGAAGATTTCGATCGCGGCAAGACCGAGGTACGCCTCGGTCTTGCCACCCCCGGTGGGGAACCAGATGAGGTCGACCAAGTCCCGTTCGTCGTGTGCGGGGTCCATCGTCGAGGCCAACGAAATGAGAAGGAAGCCGAGTTGGAACGGACGCCATCGTGGCTCCGTCACCTGCTCTTCGGGTGTGCCGCGGTTGATTTCGGCCTGGCGCATCTGCAAGCGCATGGCGGCCATGCCAAGGGCGAACGCAGTCCGGTACTCCGGCCGGCCACGCAGTTCCAGCACGCCCACCCGCATCCGCTCGACCGCCACCTGGGAGCGCTCGGCGATGCGCACCGCGACGTCCCGGTCCGCATCGAGGGATTCGGCCCGGCTCATCTGGTCGGACGCCCATCTCGCGAACGCGTCGACGAAGGTGTCCAGCGAGCCGAGTACCGGTTCGGGGTTCGCGTCGATCATCGACAGGTGGTCGAGATCCAAGGACCGGGCTTCGGGAGATCCCGCGTCGAAGCCGGTGGTTTCCACCGCCGGCACGACGAACGACGGCACGGGATCGAGGAAGACCTTGGCACAACGTCCGTCCGTGGTCTTCCAGTCCGCGGCCATGCCGTGTCCGACCGCGTAGACCTTGCGGTTGCGGTAGCGGAGGCGGAGCTCGGCCGTTTCCGGATCGGTGTCGAACGACCTTGTCGTGTCGTACTCCAGGATCCGGCCGCCCGGGCAGGGCGAAACGGCCAGTCCTACCTGGAACAGCATCCGGGCGATGTCCGAGCGGTCGTCTCCGCTGGTCCTGGTGAGCACCCGTACGTGCACCGTGACGAGGTGGGCTCCCTTGAAGTCACGCCAGCGCGCTCCGACCGCGGCGCGGACGTTGCCCGCGTCGAGCTCCTCGGGGCCGTTGCCCTTCTTGAGGACGAGACCTCGTACGGAGAACGGTGTCCGACGCCACCGTGGAGGGCCGTCACCCTCCACCCGGGCGTAGGTGCCGCAGGAGAGATCGACGTGGACCGAGTCCCCGTCCGTGACGAAGGAGATCGCCACCGTGGAAGGCTTCCAGTCCTCGGCCAGAGGCACCGCCGCGCCGGACTCCTCGACCTCACCGGTGGGTACGTCGGCGGAGAGCGCCCCGCCCGACCCGGTGCTGTCGTCCCCCTCGCCGGAGGAAGTCGCCCCGGCCGGGAACAGCATGCCCACCGCGTACTGTCGGTGCGGGAGGTTCGTGGTGATCTCCTCCTCGCCGGCCTCCGGCCCGACGTACGAGGTACGCAGGTGGCGCAGGGCCTCCTTCTGGGCTTCCGTCAGTGTCACTTGGCAACCTGCTTCCCAAGAAGTCCCTGCAGTCGCTTCTTGTCCTGCGCGGACGCGACGACATGAAGCGTCACCCGGGCTCTGGTGACCGCCACGTAGAAGGCGGAGAGTCCTCGGGCGTCGTATTCGGCCGGCAGATCGCAGACGATGACGTGCTCCGCCTCCAGGCCCTTCGCGAAGCGGGGACTGGTCACAAGGAAGCCCGCCGTCGACCTGCGGGGCTCCTGATCCGCGGAGACACTGATGATCCAGATGTTGTCGCTGCGTGCGCCGGCGGAGACGAGCTGACGAGCCACGGCCTCCGCCGCACTGACGTCGGCAGCGCCGTCGGACCAACGCCATTCCACCCTGTCGCCGTGGACGATGCCAGGATCTCCCACATCCGCACCGAGGTACTCCTGCACGATGTGGACGATGGCACGCGTGTTCCGCACGTTGCGGTCCAGGTCGTACTGGAGGGCTTCCTCCTGGACGAGTTCGCAGACCTCGGAGTCGAATTCGCCGTCGACGTGTGCCTGGTTGTTGGGGTCCAGGAACATCCGCCAACGACCACCGGAGCGGCCGCCACGGATGACCGCATCCAGTTTGTCCATGCCCTCGGCGTTCATCAGGTCCTGCGCCTCGTCCACGAACACGACGTCGTACTGCTTGTCGCCGTCCAGGTCGGCGAAGGGGCGGAGATCGACGTCCTTGCCGGCGAGACGGGGGCCGAAGAAGTGCACCAAGGACGGCGAATGGAAGGTGACGAGCACGGACCTGCCCGCGGACGCCTCCTGCTTGGCGCCTTCGGCGAGCACCAACGACTTGCCGGTTCCCGCACCACCGAACACGAGCATCCTCGGGTTGCGGGACAGGGCCGCGAGGACCCGCGCCTGCCCCTCGGTCGCCCGGTTCTGTTCCTCGATGACAGCGCCACGCTGCGCATCGATGACGGGCATCCGGGTGAACTCGCCGAAGAGACGGGCGCGCAAGGTCTCTGACCGGGCGAGCTTCATTCCATGGGGCGCCGACCGCGCTTCGGCAGCGACATCCCGCAGAGCCTTGGTCAGCGCGGCGACATTCATCTCGTCCTTGGCCCACCAATGGCTGCCCTTCCATTCGACAGCGGGTGGAGGCGCGTCGATGTCCGGGGTGATCGCAACAGCCTCGGAGGCGAACCACCCGACTCCCTCCTGGCGGAGGATGTCGCGCAGCGCGTACATGGCAGACTGGGCCTGATCCATCGGCGATTCCCGGAGCTTCTTCCAGTCACCACGACGATCGATCGAGTACCAGACGCCGTCGTACTTCCTGACGCCCCCGCCCTTGACCTCGATGAGGATCACGACGCCGTTCCACAGCACGACGAAGTCCGCTTCGCCCTGCTGCTTGACCGCGTGGCTCCGCAGTTTCACGGAGTGGAAGGCCACCGCGTCGCCGGGACCGTCCACCATCTGGAGCAGTCGGGCCACCCGGCGCTCGGCGTTGCTGGTGGTGGTCGCCTCGATCTCGGCGACGTCCGGTATAAGAATCATGCTTCCTGCTCCCGCCAAAGCTTCTCGTACGCTCGGTAGCCGAGGAAGTCGTTCACGGCCCCGAAGTTGTCGGCGACATCGACGATGAGGCATTCGGGCTTACCGCCGTTGACGGGCCCCCGGAGGCCTCGCCCGGCCATCTGGATGTAGGCGCTTGGGCTGAAGGTCGGCCTGGCGATGTAGAGGGCCCGCACTCCCGGAGCGTCGAAGCCCTGGATCAACAGGTCGCAGTTGGTGAGGACCCTGATCTTTCCGTCCTTGAAGCGCTTGATGATGTCCCGGCGCTCCTGCCGGCCGGTCTGCCCGCTGACCGAGGCGGCCTCCACACCCCGGTACCGAAGGGTGGCAGCGAGCACCTGGGCGGACAGGACGTTGGGGGTGAAGACGAGCACGGGCCAGTCGGGGTTCCTGTCGAGGACGGCACTCATGTGGTTCACAAGGACCTTCAGCCGTGCCTGGTCCCGACCGATGCGGTCGAGGACCTTCGGTTCGAGCTTGCGACGAGACCTGATCTGTTCGCTCTCGGCCGGGTCCAGCGCGACGTGTACGCCCTCGAGAACCTCGTGCTCGACCCGGGCCAGAACGCCGCGCTTGGCGAGTTCCTCGTAGGCGTTTCCGCCGAAGGCCTGGATCTTGTGGGCACCGAAGCGGGCGGCGAGTTCCTTGGTCTGCGTGCCCACCTCCGGGTTGCCCTTGAACGGCGTCGCCGAAAGACCGACCAGGGGTCGCTCCCAGCTTCGGCCGTCGATGCCTAGCCGACGCAGAATCCGGGTGTACATCGACGACCCGCCGGCGCGGTGGGCCTCGTCGATGAAGACGGCGGACGCCTGCCAGAGCCAGTCGTACTCGGCGCCGCCGTTCTCGATCACCTTGTTCAGCTTGGCGTCGGTCGCCACGACCACGCTGCACTCGGTGTCGGGCTCATGGACGATGTTGTTGTTCCAGAGTCGGCCGACTGTCAGCGGGCGTTCGTCGCCGAGCCATCGCCACACGGTGCTGAAGGTCTGCACGGCTTGCTCGCAGAGCTCTTCGGACTGGGCGATCCACAGGACCGTGCCGCTCAAACGTTCACGGGCGAAGAGCCGCAGTACCGTCTCCGTGGCGACGCGGGTCTTACCGGCGCCCGTGGGCAGCTCCACCAGGCACTTACGGGCGTGCCCGTTCTCTTCCCGCAGGGTCAGGACCTTCGTCAGCTCCTTACTGATCTCCTCCTGGAAGCCGTGCAGACGGGTGAGTCGTACAGCGCCCGGGACGACGAACTCGTCGTCCTGATGGCGGGTGCGGTGGCCCGCGTACTTGGCGCCGAACCCCATCTTGCGGAGCCATGTGATCGTCGAAGGCGAGCCCGCCCAGGTGGTGGGCACATCGGTATAGCCTTCCGAGACGAACTCCGGGGCGAGCTGCTTGATGGAGTCACTCCCGTAGACGGTCAGGAAGAGCTCCGGGACCGAGGTGCCCTCGTTCACCAGCCCCTGGCTCTCGAGCGCCTGCCACAGACCCTTGGGAAGGTTCTCCCGGAGGGTGTCGTCCCCGAAGAAGATCTCCAGACGCTCTTCGTCGCCGGACGCCGCCTGAGCGGCTTGCCGCTGTTCTTCGAGCCGCTGATCGAGGCCGGACCGGATCACCTCGCTCATGTCGGCATTCGACAGTCCGAGGTCGAACTCCCGGCTGACGATCTCCAGAACGCGGCGCTCGTCGAACTCGGCACGGACGAGCAGGGTGAGCCCGTCCAGATGCCACTCGAGGGATTCGTCGTCGACACCGTCCTCCCTGGTGACCCGCTTGACGATCTGAGCGACCCTGGAGATCTCCGCGTTCGACACCTTGTCCGCGACGAAGGAGTTGCGCAGGCCCGCGTAGACGTCCAGCACGGGCTCGGGGGCCTGCCGGCCGTCGATGTGCAGGGAGAAGGAGAAGCTGTCGTCGAAGCGTCGACATCCGACGGTCTCGACGAAGAGCTCGGCCTCGTCCTCGCCCACACGCAGGTACGGCTTCTGTCGACTGCTGAGGTAGGCCCGTTCCTCCTCCGTGGTGGCGAGGTAGACCATGCTGGGCCGCTTGGTTTCCACCGCGTTCCCCACGCGCGCGGGGATGTGGGTGGGATGCCCGCCGGCGAAGGCGATGCGGCCGGCGGTCAGCACGAACCCGGCCAGGGCGGCGTTCTTGATGGGCGCGGATACTTCTGTCCGGAGAGCCTCACGCAGGACGTCCGCCGGTACCTTGTCCAGATCCTTGGGCAGGGCCAACGCGTCCTCCACCGGGCGGGGGCCTCGGAAAAGAGGCAGCACGGCTCCGTACTCCACGAGAGACGCCGAGACCACCTTCTCGGGAGCGCGGTAGCCGCGCGTCGAACCGATCAGGCCCGCCCGGCTGACCGCCCACCGCACGGGCGACAGAACCCGGTGCGTCAACCCGGTGTCGACATCCGTGCAGTTCCAGTACCTCGACTCGTCGAGGGTGAGGAGCTGCGTGGTCCACGTCTCGCGGACACGATCGGGGGCCCCGGCCTCCTTGAGCATGAACAGCACGGAGAAGGGACCCGGCCCGGTCTCCTCCTCGAACTCGACTCGTTCGACGTGGCGCTCACCAGGACCGAGCTTTCGATTCAGCTCGTCGATGACGAACTCGCCGTACTCCTCGAAGCGGCCCTCGTCCTCCAACGCGTATGACCGGACCGGCCGTGTGATGACGCCGGCCGAGTGCGCGACCTGCGGTACACAGCGGTCGTTGTCCAGCACGAGATGCGGTGTGCTTCCGGAGAGTCCTTCGATGTCCAGGACCTGGCCGGGCTCGGCCCATCCTCCGGCCAACGTCGGCACCTTCAGATGCCGTGCCTTGTCTCCCGTGACAATGCTCTCGGCCTGCTTCGGCGACACGTTCCGGGCAGCTTCCCAGAACTTGGAGCAGGCCTCTTCCTCCGGCTCTGCGGCCAACTTGGCGGCCCGTGACTGGAGCACGGCGAAGGGATCGAGGTCCCTGAACCCACGGTCGCCGAGCTTCTTCCGGACACCTGGGATGTCCAGGAAGGCCGGCACGACGAAGCTGGAACCCTCGATCTCGTCGTCTCCCGTGCGGTCCAGGAAGACCGTACGGCTGTCCTTCAGGGAGCGCAGACCATCCGTGGTGGGGATCACCCGCGCCGAGTTGATGCCCTCGACCTTGGGGTTCATAAGGACGTACTCCAAGGCCCTCGCAGCGGACGTCATGTCGTCGCCGTCCGCCCACTCACGAAGCCAGGTACGTACTCCGCGCTTGTCGATCTTCTCCAGCGCCTTGTTCTCGTCCCGGATGCCTTCCGCGAGGTAGGCATCCGTCACGCTGTGGTGGAAGAGCTGGCGGAGCCGGGAAACCCGTTGAGGATTGCTGTAACAGCGCCAGTGCGGCACATCCTCAGCCGTGTGGGGCGACCTGATCCAGTCCTCGTGGTTCTTCTCGGTCGCGCTGACGGAAAAGTCGAGCGGGCGGAGATCCTGCGGCATGCGCAGCGCGCCGCGGGCGTCCGGCACCAGGCTCAGCATGGCGCCCCGGCGCGGCACGTGGTGGCAGAGGATCTCGTCGCCGAACGAGTGGGCTTCACGGCCACGGGCCGGCATGTAGTCGAGGTGAGCAGCCGGATCGTCCACCGACGAGATCTGCTCCAAGGCGTCGACGAACATCTCGGAGAGAGTCGCCAAGATCTCCTTGTTGTAGAGGTTGTCGAGGAGAGTGGTGCGGTCGTCGTTGACGCTCCACGGCGCATTGAAGAGGGCCGACGCCGAGGTCTTGTCCTGCAGAGGGAAGTAGGACCAGAACTCCCCGGTCCGGAGCTGTGAGAACCGTGCCGGAAGGGCGACCGTGACCTTCATCCGGTCACGGGACACCGCCTCTCCGACCTCGGCCCGCGCCTCTGGGCTGGGCGAGTGCATGCGGTTCTCGACGTACCACTCGTCGTGATCGCCGTCGGGTCGTTCGATCCGGAAGCGTCCGTCGCCAAGATCACGAGACACGTGGCTGGTGCTGAACTCACTCTTCCCGCCGCCGACGACGCGGAGACGAACCTCCCGAACCGCGTTGACGAACAGGAGGAACTCGGACCGGAACCTGTGGATCTCCTCCTGCAGGTTGGTCAGCTTGGCCGCGTTCGGCAGTTTGATGACCGTCACGGCCCAGGTGGCAAGGTCCGCCAGGACGGGATCCTTGGCGAACTCAGCCTCTGCGTCGAGTCGGGTGGAGAGGCGCAGGGCCGGAAGCCGGGAGGCTGCGGTGCCGAGCGACCTGATCGCGGCCTTCGCCCTGTCCGAGTTGAACTCGAACGCGACGGAGCGGCTGAAGACCTGGGGAGCGTCGGTGACCGCCAGCACCGACTTGAAGCCGAGACCGAACCTGCCGATCTCGTCACCGCGTTTGCCGCTGATGTGTGCGTGAGTGAGCGTTGTCAGCCCGGTCCGGGAGAACGGGCGACCGGCGTTCGCGCAGTACAGAGTCCGAGTGTCGAGATCAAGGACGATCTCGACCCGTCCGGCGCCCGCTGTGTGCTCGGAACTCCCGGACATCGCGTCGGCGGCGTTCTGGACGAGCTCGAGCAGCGTGCGGTTGGAGTAGCCGCCGACCCGAATGGACTCTTCCTGGTTGGCGTGCTCCGTGATCAGGTGCGGATTCACCCGGTAGGCGCTCATGGCCCGTTCGAAGACCGCGTCCACCTCGCGAACCAGACCTGCGTCCGGAACCCAGTCCGGCCACCTCTTCATCGTCATGACCGCACCCCCTCAGTCAACGACACGACAGTGCCCCTCGTCAGATTGCACCTGCGGGCTCCCCCGAACCCCGCAAGGCATGTACCGCCACTCTCTGTCAAACGTACCCGTGTCGGCCCACGGTCCGGACTCTAGACCTCACCACCCACACCGCGTGGCTCTACGGCTGGATCGATATGTCCGCGTACCCGCCGATCCATCTCGCGCATGACCGGCGTTGCGGTAGGTCACAGCCGGATGGAAGCGGCGAACCGTGGATCTCCGCCGTTCTGTGCGTTCGGTCGGTTCTACGGGAACAGGTCGTCGGTGTCAAAGAATTTTGTCCTACCGTCAGTTTGTCAAATGCCCTGCTATGGTCTGGGCGTTGTGGCAGGCAGGTCGACCGAGGGGGCTGGCACACGGTGGAGGACGCAGTGGAGTTCGGACCTTGGTTGGCCCGGCAGTTGCGCCGGGCCGATATGAGCCAGACGGAACTCGCGGAAGCCGTGGGGCTCACCAGAGCCGCGGTGTCGGCCTGGATCACAGGCCGGGCGGTTCCCAGGGAAGAGACCATGAGAGCGATAGCGGCAGCGCTCGATGCCGATTACGCCGCCCTGCACACGCGGACCACCGATGTGGTCAGCCCTGCCAAGCCCGTGAGCTGGTACCACCGCCCCGCCCACCGGGACGGAGGGAGGGAATTCGGCAACGCCGCCGCGTTCGCCTTCGACGCCGATGTCTCGGTCCTCGCACGTGAGGCTACGCAGAACAGCCTCGACGAGCGCTACGACCAGTCCCGACCTGTGCGCGTGCGGTACACCCTGCACGAGCTGACCGGCGAGTCGTTGGTCCGATTCCGCGAGGCCATCAAGTGGGACGAGCTCTTCCCCCACTACGAGGCCGCTGCGGCGCAGAAGCAGAAGGTCGGCCAGGTGGTCGCCGAGGGACTTCGGGAGATGTACGACCGCGACCGGCTCGTCCTCCTTCGTGTCGACGACTACAACGCCTCCGGGCTGACCGGCGACGATTACGACGACGGCCGCTTCGCCGCCGTCGTTCGCCGACAGCTAGACAGTCGTAAGTCCTTCGCGGGTGCCGGTGGTTCCTACGGTTTGGGCAAGGCCACGCTCTGGGCGACCAGCCGCCTCGGACTCGTGTTGATCAACTCCACGCTCTCCGAGCCTCACGAAGGCCGGACCGAGCGCCGTCTCATCGGTCGTCTCGACCTCCCGTGGCACGAGGTCGACGGTACGCCGTACGCCGGACCCGCGTGGCTCGGCGAACCGGACACCGCACCGGGCAGCCAGAACGTTGCGCGTTCCTGGTGGGCCGACGAGCCCACGGTCGAGCAGCTGTATCTGAAACGGGAGAGCACCGAGCCGGGCACCTCGTTCCTGATCGTCGGCGCTCACGACGTGGCCGGTAAGGCGGGTGATTCGGCGACCGCCGCGGACGTCGAGGACGACTCGGTCCAGTCGATGCACCACCGCCTGGTCGAAGCTCTCGGCCAGAACTTCTGGGCGGCCATGACCTCCGGGCGTGGCCGACCGCCGATCCTCGAGGCGTCCGTGAGGACACTGCGCAACGGCCAGGTGGTGATCGACGAGGAGCGTGTCGACCCCCACCGGACACAGCCGGCGCGAAGCCGGGCCCTCCGGGCCTTCCTCAACGGTGAAACCGTGGATCGCCTGACCGAGGCCGGCCAGGTGGCGCTGGCCCGCGTTCCGCTGCGCATGCCGCCACTGCGAGGCAGCCGCACCGGTGCGGTGGAACACGAGGCCGTCGTGCTGGTGACCGCGGCCGACGACAACGACGGCAAGTTGAACCACATGGCCATGATGCGCGGCAATCGCATGGTCATCCGCAGTGCCCGCGTCACCGACCTGCCACTCGGTGCCGTCGCGTTCCAGGCCGTCCTGCTGGCCGGCCATGCCACAGGCGACGACTCGGCCGAGGCGGAGGCCGCCGAGCGCTTCCTGCGTGCCTCCGAACCCCCGGAGCACAACAAGTGGGGCCCGACGGACGAACTGCGCACGGTCTATGCCGCAGGGGCCGCCACCCGCATCACCGACTTCACCCGTGCGGCCAACGCCGCTGTTCGTGAACTGGTCGGTCGGGCACGGGAGAAGAAGAAGGACGGCCCGAAGGCCCTCCGTGACCTTCTCCGTCTCGACGGCGCCTCCGCAGGTCCGGTTGCCCGGGCGGCCACCGCGCAACCCAGCATCCGCAGCGTCGACGCCCAGTTGGACGCCGACGGAGCGTGGTGCATCACCGCTGAGGTCAAGCTCCCGGGTGCACCCGACCCGTGGGTCCTCGCGCCCGTGGCCAAGTTCGACGTCCGTTCAGGAGCCAAGCCCGTCGTCGGATGGGCGCGTATCGAGGCCGGGAAGAACTGCGAGGTGGACGGCGGTCGACTCGTCTTTGCCGCCGGCGAGCGTCAGGCGTCCTTCTCCGCCGTCACCGACGCCTCCACCCACCCGGTCAGAGCTCACCTTGCCGGCTTGATCGTCGAACTGCAGAAGCCGAAGGGGGCCTGAGAATGAAGGTCTACCCGTACAAGCGGATCACCGGAGAGATCGCTCTCGAGGTGACCGCCGTTCGGCAGGAGCGGGAGGGGTACTACCAGCACGACCTGGAGACCTGGTGTTTCTCCGCTCAGGAGAAGGTGGTCGCCCTTCACCAGATCGAGCGTGACGACTGGGAGAGTGCCCGCCTGGCGATCACGGCGAAGCTGCCTGCCCAAGAGATCGCGTCGGGACCGTGGAGCGATGTCGCCGTCGTCGCCGTCCTCACCGAGAGCGTGACCAACGCGCGCGTCACCGCCCGACTCACCAGGGCGCCCGGTGCCTCGGAGACCTGGAGTGGCCACCTCCGGCTCTGGCGGTCGATGCACCACCGTCGGGCCGAGCTGGCAATCGTCGTCGTCGGCTCGGTGGACGGTGAGCCTGGGCGCATGATCGGCAGGTCGGACTCTCCGTGGATCGTCGACTTTGCGGCTGCCAAGCCGGTCCGGCAGAACGAGATGGAGATCGTCGAGGAGGACTTCGTCCAAGGACCGGAGTGGTTGCGGCCGTTCAAGGACGCCCCCTGGATCGTGGAGACGTCCGGAGACATGCCCAGGGTCCACCTCAACACGGCGTTCGAGGGCGTCACCGACCTGCTGAACTCGGCTCGCGACCCCATGTCCAAGGCCATGCGGAACATGCTTGCCGCACAGATTGCCACCGATGTGTGGACCGCGGTCTTCCACGCCGCTGTCGGTGACCTGGAGCTCAACGAGTACGGGGAGCCCGAGTGGCCCGGTGGCTGGAGGGACGCCGTACTGAAGAGCATGCTCGGCGACGTCCTGCCCGACCTCTCACCGGACGACGCCCTTCGAGAGATCCACTCCCGCCGCGCCGAGGCGAGCGGCTGGAACGATCTGCAGGCGCGCATCAGTTATGCGGCGGGCCGACGGGCCAAGGTCGCCAAGAACCTGGGTGCGGCCATCCGTACCGTCGACGCGGCCCAGAGGGAGAGCCGATAGTGATCGACAAACCTGAGCACCTGCCGGAGTACCTGGCCCTGTTGTCCGACGTCAATGCGGCGAAGTACATCACGATCGGCCTTCTCACCGGTGACGAGGCCCCACCGTACGTGGCACTCGACAAGGCGACCGAGCCGCTTGCCGACACAGGCCCACGGGCCGAGGTCTCGCCGCTGCGCGACCTGATCGACGACGCGCTGCACAGGTTCGACGGTGGGCCCCGCACCGAGGCCGACGCCTGGCTGGCCCCCCGTCTGCATGCTGCCCTCCGGCTCTCTCGTCGGGAAGCGGCGGACAGCCGGTTGTGGAGTTACATCGCCCTGGCCGTCGCGCCGGACTACGTCCTGTGGCGTCACCTGCCGGCCAAAGGCAGCAAGGGGGAGCGGCCCAAGGTCCAGGCCGCCCGCTTCTCCGGCGTCCACTACACCCAGGCCTTCGCCCGCCTGTGGTGGGCCGCCGAACTCTTTCGCGACGGCGGCGACTACCGCCCGGTCGAGGTCGCCTGCGGCAATCAGGACGTACTGAACACGACTCTGCGCCTCGACATCGTTGATCACCGCCCGACGGCGCAGGCCCTGATACGCATGATCGCCAAGGGGACGGTGAAAACCGGCCGCGAGGTCAATGCCCTGGCCGTCGTCACCAACTCCGCGGCGAGCACGCTCATGTACGACGCCCTCGCCGAGGACGACGACTGGGACGGCACGGCTCTGGAGAGATGGATCGCCGAAGCGGATTCCGCTCCACCGGTGCCACGCCGAGGGCTGCCGGAGGGACCGGACGACGGTCCGGTGCCGCAGCGGGCAGTGGAGTACTTGGTGGGGCGGTTCGAGGAGCTGTTCACGGATGCCCGAGTGCGAGGGCGGGTGAAGGCCGAGTAGCCCCCGCTCGGGTGCGTCAGGCCTTCGGCTCGGTACGACATGGCGATGTGCCGCGGGTCGACGACTCGCCGCACCGCTCGGTACCGATGCGCCGGACTTCTATGCCCGCTTGCTCGACGCGGAACGTCGGTCGCGGCCCGGGTGCGGCGGCGTCGCAGGGCAGTCGGTGTAGTCGTCGCAGCCGAGGGCCCGCAACCGCTCGCACTCGTCGTGGTCGACCGCGGGCCACTCCACCATCGAGGCCAGTGCGGTATCGCGCACTTCACGTGTGGAGCCCAGAGCGGCAGCGAGGAGGTGGACGCCGAAGCGTGGGGGAACCGCGTTGCCGACCTGCTGAGCCTTGTCGTTGCCGGACCACGGGAAGTTGCCGGGGAAGGTCTGCAGCACCCCCGCCTCGTGGATGGTGAACTTGTCAGGGCCGGTCTCGCCCGTGACGACATTGCGCGAGACCTTGCCGGTCACGGTGAAGGCCGGCTCGGCAGACGCGCGCTCCCCCCGCTTCTTGGGGTCGCCGCCGGATCCATAGTTGGACCGGACGACGAAGGAAGAGCGGAGAGGCAGCTCCTCGGAGACGCCCAATGTCTTCCGCGCGCGGTGCAGAGCCTTTCCCATGGAGACCCACTGGGCGGGGGACTCGTCCTCGCTCCTCCGTTGTTCCGGCAGCTCCAGCAATGTTTCCTGGACGGCCGGTGCGGACGGCCGAGACGGAGCAGGAGCCGCGGACACCGGCCCTGTTGCCCGTCGGAAGGCTCCGTGCGTCGCCTCCGGCAGCTCAGGATCGTCGCCTTTTCCGAGCTGAGCGATGAGCACCGCCCGACGGCGCGTCTGAGGAACACCGAATTGCTCGGTGCGGAGGACACCCGACACCGTGCGGTACACGACGCCGTCGGGAAGCCGGCTCCGCAGAACCTTCTCGTAGACCTTCCAGACGGGCCAGACGGCGGGCACCTGCTCCAGAATGATCGTTTCGAACGGTTCCCTGTCCTCGTCGAGGATGGCGTCAAGGATCCAGCGGAGTGGTTCAAGAACCAGTGCGGTCCGCTCGTCGATCTGGGCCGCGGAGAGTTCCTTGTCGATGACGTCCGCGGACTGCGGGTCGTCCACAAGACGCTCGATGAAGCCCGTGACCTCGTCCAAGGCCTGCCTGCCCGCTCCGCTGCCTGCGACGGAGAATGTCTGGCAGGGCGGTCCGCCCGCGAGAACCTTGATGTTCTTCAGGATCTCCCTGTACCTGCCCGGATCAGTCCGCATCTTGGTGACATCGGCGTGAATCGTCGCCAGGCCGGCTGCGTAACGCGTCTCACACGCGTTGGCGTCCCACTCGATACCGATGGCTTTCTTCCCGAGGAAGTGTGCGGCCACGTCCAGCCCACCAGGACCTGCGAAGAGGTCCAGAATGTCATACTCCTCCTCGTTCTCCGAGGTCGAAGTGGATGCATGCGTTGCCGGGCTGGTCATGAGGTGGAAGTCTAGCCGGCGTGCCGGACAGCGGACGCCACGTGCTCCGGGCCGCACGCCGGCCGTCACCTCAGTCGCAGAGCGCTCGCGCGACGGCCTCACCCACGGCCCGCGCGAGCGGAGGCGGCGTGGCGTGGCCGATCTGCCGGTAGCGTGCAGTTTTCCTGCCGGTGATGGCCCAGTCCTTCGGGAAGGCCTGCAGCAGCGCAGCCTGGTCGACCGTGAGCTTCTTGAGCGGGTGCCCGGACTTGTCCGACTCCTGCACCCCGTCCGGTCCCGGAACCTCGTCGGCCAAGGCTCCGCCGTTGATCCCCATGGTTGCCCAGATCTTCTTCGTGCCGGTGAGCCCGAGGTCGGCACCTCCTCGGTTCTCGGAGCCGCCGACGAGAGTCGGGGCGGGGCGAGCGGCGGTGCGGGCCCAATCCTCGGCGCCGGACCAACCGCGAGACGCCATGGACTCGAGCAGCGCCTCGCCGGCGGTCATGTGGCGCGTCACGGTCGCCTTCGGTATCCGGAACCTGCCGGCGTAGGGCTCCTTCAAAGCCACGATGAAGCCGTGAGGCCTCTCCTGAGGAACCCCGAAGTCGGCCGCGTTCAGGACGAACCAATGCACCTCGTATCCGAGATGCTCGAACTCGTCCCGGACGAAGTCACGGATCGGGGCGTAGTCGGCCCGCTCGACGAGTTCGGGGACGTTGTCGATGAGGATCGCCTTGGAGCCTACGCCGTGGGCCAGAAAGGCCGTGGCCCGGAGAAGGGCGAGCTCCTTGCCGTCGCTGCCGGTCCGGTTCTTCGTGGCCGGAGAAAGGACCCTCGGCAGGCCCGCCGAAAGAAGATCGACGTTGTAGCTCTCCTGGTGATCGGCGGGATCGAACTCCTCGAGGTCCGTTCGGAGAACCTTCCACCCCGGCCTGTTGTGGTGCAGCGTCCGGCAGGGGTCCTGCCCGTGGTCCAGGACGAGAACCGGATCGAAGCCTGCCTGTTCGAGACCCAGAGCCAGGCCACCGGCCCCGGAACAGACATCGACAGACGTAAATCTCCTCATGGTTTCCCCCCAGTGGTCGATTCTGAGGATCATGCCACCGGGGAGACGATGACGACACCGACCTGCGGAAAAAGTGGGTGGCTATGCCAATGAACGGCGCCGCATCACGAGATCACGGACCGTCTGCGCGACCTCGTCAGGACTCTCGTGTTCCCAGAAGCGGAGGACCGTCCACCCGGTCTCACCAAGGTGCGCGGTGGTTTCGGTGTCCCGAGCCATGTTCTTGTCCAGCTTGGCCCGCCACCACTCCGCGTTCGACTTCGGCTGCGTGGCGTGCTGGGGGCAGCCGTGCCAGAAGCAGCCGTCCATGAATATGGCGATCTTGAGTCGGGGGAAGACGATGTCGATCGTTCTGCGCGGCATCCCGGGAACGGGCACGTTGACCCGGAAACGCAACCCGGAGGCGTGCAGCAGGCGTCTGACCGCGACCTCGGGTGCCGTGTCTCGACGGCCCTGGCGGCTCATGCGGGCCGAGACGGCGGCGGATGAGGGGACGACGCTGCTCACATCATCATTCTGCCAGTGTTGGGATCGGCCCTGGGGTGCACCGGCTGAGGTAGGAGATCAGAGCTTCGGCTCTACCGTGAACGGCAGCTTCGCCGCCCAGGCGGAGAGGGCATCGGCAGCCGTCTCCCGGGCCTCGCCGCCCACCGCGACGTCCTCCAGCAGCACCCGCTCCGCCGCGGGCAGCGCGATGGCCTGCTGCGGGAAGGTCGGCTTCTCTGGGTTTCCCTGGCTTACGGCACGTGGGCCGGGGAGGGGGTCGAGCGGTCGGTGGGGGTTCGGAGGGCTTCACCGGGCCGTGCGCCCACTGTCCCGCGTCGCCTTGAGGACCTTTGCCGCTTCCGTCGCCTCGTGGGAGCGGAGGGTGCGCCACTCGGCGGCGTCGTCCTGGTGCCGCTTCAGCCAGTGCCGCTGCAGCGCGGCGAGGCGGCCGTAGGCGCGCGTCAGGTAGTCGGTGCGCTGCTTACAGCGCAGGTCGGCGGTGACGGACGGGTCGGTGGCGAGGTCGGTGCCCTCGGGGAGGCGCTGGGCGAAGGTGGCGGGGGTGGTGGCCTGGACGCCCTCGTCGGCCATGCAGGCGCTCCAGTCCTCGTCGGCGGTGCGGAGGGCGGGGTCGCGGGCCAGGCCGGCGACGGCGTCGCGTTCGCCCTGGTCGAGGGAGAGGCGGAGGGCGAGGTCGCGTTGGCGGGCTTCACGGCCACCGAGGAGACGGGTCTGCGCCTCGGCGAGGCAGCCGGTGGCGGGGCGGGTGACGCGGATGGCCTTGTTGCGGGCGGCGATCTTCCGCTCCGGGTCGCCGTAGAGGGCACGGTCGAATGATGCGTCCTGTCTGCGTTCCGTGGGCTGCCGGGTCGGAGGGGCCTGTTCCGACGGGGTGCCCACGGCCTCGATGCCGAAGTGGGACGGGGAGGTGCCGACCGTTTCCGAACCGGCGGGAGCGAGGTTGGGAGCGGGTTCGTACCGCATGCCGTGGCGGGTCATGCAGGCGGCGATGAGGGCCTGTTCCGCGCGGTGTGCCTGGCGTGCCGCTTCGGGGGAGGCGTTCAGCAGGGTGTGCAGGGGGAGGGAGCCGCGCAGGGCGGTCAGCTCGGCGGTGGACGGGGACGGCGGGGCGGCGGGGGTGTCGTCGCGGCCGAGGGTCCAGCCGATCGTCGCGGCCAGGGTGACCGGAACGACCACGGCGAGGACCGTCCCGGCTCGGCGGCGCCCGCGTGCGCGGCGGGACGGGTGCCGTGAGCGGGACGGGGACGGTTCCGGGGCGGCGGGCGGCTCGGTCGGTCCGGTGGGCGGGCTCGTCGGTGGCATGGCGTCCTCCGGATGACGACGTGAGTGGGATGACGACGTGAGGGTGCGGAGCGGGTGGTGGTGGAAGGGGGAGAGGGAGAGGCGCGCGCGGGCGTGGGCCAGGGGCGCGGCGCGCGTGGTGCGTACGCGGGGTGGTGGTGCGGCTGCGGGGCCGCGGCAGGGGTGGCAGGGTCCGGCCGTGCGCGGGACTCCGCACGGGAGGGACGGCGGCCGGCGCGGGCCCGGCCCTCAGCTACGTCCAGATATCCCCGGGTGCCCGGCCGCCCAGGAACCCGTTGCCTGGGCGCGCCCCCGACCGGCCTACGCCTCGCTCCGCTCCCGCCACGTCCGCGCCGCAGGGCGCTGTGGCGCCCGGGCGCGGCGGTGTCGTGGGCGCCCACGGCACCGCCCCGCCCGGGCCGATCGGCGGCGGTGGCGGCGGTGCGCCGATGTGCCGCCGCCACCGAGCCGCTTGCCGGGTGGCCGCCGCCGAACCGGGCGTCGGGTCGGCCGTCAGCCGGCCACCGAGCCGGGTCAGTAACAGGAGATGGACGTCGTCCCGCGCAGCAGCAGGGAACTGGCCAGGTTCTGCTGGGCCGTCGGCAGGTAGTCCACGTACGAGCCCGGGTTCACGCAGAACACGAAGCCGCTGTGGTTCGAGTAGTTGTAGTAGTGGCTCTCCAGCCCCGAGGACGAGGAGTTGCTCGCGGACACCGTGTTGTTGTTCACGCTGAGGCCGCCGCCGGAGCGGGAGGTGAGCTGGTTGAAGGTGTCGCCCGAGAAGTTGCTGTCGGAGTCGAAGTACGAGTGGCGGGCCGAGTTGTTGATGCCCAGGTAGAAGACGCAGTGGTAGCCGGAGGCGCAGTTGGGGCCGGCGGACGCCGGGGCGGCGGTGAGCATTCCCGCCGAGGCGGCCATCGCGGCCGTGGCGGCGGTGAACGCCAGCTTCTTGCGCAGGCTCATGTCGGGCTCCAGTCGTGTGACGGACGGCTGACGGGGACGTCCGCGACGGAGGGTCGTGGACGCACCCGGCCTTCGGTTCCCGGCGGGAAGGGCTCGGCGGGGACCGGACGTGCAGGCGAGGCAACTCTGTGTCGAGGGCGGACCGTGGCGCATGTGCCGTCGGCGCACAGTGATTGGCGGGAGGCGCACGCCCGTAGGCGTGACGCGCGTCAAGCCGGTGTAATCGTCGGGCGGCGCAGGCGTGGGGTGCATCGCCATCGGGGGACCTGAGGGGGACGTTGTGCGCACCGTGTTGAATCTCGAGGCTCTGCCCTGCCCTGACCGCGCCACCGCCTGGGAGGAGGCCGTCGGCCGGGACGTGCTGCCGTTGTCGTGCCGCTTCCTGGACCCGGACGACTGCCGGGGCCGGCTGGTGTCCATGCCGCTCGGCTGCGGTGGGCTCACGGAGGCCACGTACAGCGCGCAGGCGGTGGAACGCACCCCGCGGCTCATCCGGCGCGACGATCCGGAGGTGTTCGAACTGGCCTTGGTCGTCCACGGCGACCAGGGCATCGAGCAGCAGCGGCGGCAGGCGGTGGTGAGGCCGGGGGAGATGGTGCTCTGCGACTCGTCCCTGCCGTTCCGGTCGTGGACGGCCGTCACCGCGAGTCTGGCGGGGGCGCTGGTGCTGCGGCTGCCCCAGCAGATGGTGCGGCTGCCGCGGAAGCGGGTGCGGGAACTGCTGGGGGTTCCCTTACCGACGACGTCTGGGCTGGGGAAGGTACTGGCGGGGCTGCTCAGGGGACTGGTGGACGAGTACCCCTCGCTCTCCCCGCACGACCTGACCCGCACCGGGCAGAGCGCGGTGGACCTGGCAACCGCCGTGCTGGGGCACTTCGTGGACCGGGACGTGAACGCGGACCTGCTGCCGGACTCGCAGCGCCGGGTGCTGTTCATGAAGTGCGCGGCGTTCGTGGAACGTCACCTCGCCGATCCGGGGCTCGCGCCGGCCGGGGTCGCCCGGGCGTTCGGCATCTCGCTGCGCTACCTGCAGGTGACATTTCAGGAGCAGGGCACGACGCCGTCGGCGTTCATCCTCGAACGCCGCCTCGCCCGCTGCCGCCGCGACCTCGCCGACCCGGCGCTCCAGGCGGTGCCGGTCCACGCCATCGGGGCGCGCTGGGGGTTCCCGCGGTCCTCGGAGTTCAGCCGGGCGTTCCGCAGGAGGGAGGGCGTGCCGCCGGGCGGGTACCGGCTGCTGGTGCGGGGGAGCGGGACGGGAGAGCCCGGCCCCGACGGGAGGATGGGCGGCGGCCGGGGCCGCGGCGGGGCGGCGGGGGCCGGGTCTGTGCGGACGGGCGGCCGGCGGTCACCTGAACGAGGCGGCTGCGCGCGGTCACCCGAACGGGGCGTCACCGGCGCGGCGTTGGCGGGCGGGAGTCGGCCGTGGGTGGACGGGCGTGAGTAGGTTGTGCCCATGAGCGCTGTGCGAGAGAAGATCTCCCTCACCCTTCCGCCGGACCTGGTGCGCCGGGCCAGGGCGGCCCACCCCGACCTGTCGGACTTCGCCGCCCAGGCCATGTGGGAGAAGCTCCTGAGCGACGCCATGGCCGAGTACCGGCGGATCCGGGCGCTCGAGACGGACGTGGCCGCCGACTTCTGGCTGGCGGCGGAGGAGGACGCCTCGTGATCGACATCGAGCGGGGGTCGGTGTGGCGGGTGCCCACCGTGGGGCGGGAGCGAACGGTGGTCGTGATCGAGAACTCCGCCGTCACCCGGCTGCATCCCGGGGGCGTCGTGTGCGTCCCCGTGCAGGAGGTCGACGACGCGCTGGACACGCTGGTCACGGTGCCGGTGACCGCGCCGGTGCGCGGGGTCGTGATGGCCCCGGACATCGCGGCGTTCAGGCCCCGGCGGTTCGAGGAGGGGAAGCTGCTCGGGCACCTCGCGCCGGGGGACATGGCGCGGGTGGAGACGGCGGTGCGGGCGGTACTCGATCTTTAGGCCTGTGCCGCGCGGCTCGGGGGTACGCGACCGACCGCCGCTCGCGTGCCCCGGGCGACTGCGGGGCCCCGCGCTGAACCGCGTGCCCCGGGCGAGTACGGGGCCCAGCGCTGAACCGCGTGCCCGGGCGGCAACGCAACCGATCGCCGCTTGCGGGCCCGCGCCGCGCTCGACCGGCCGCCCATCGCGTCCCCCCGTGCCGTGTTCGGCGACCCCCGCTCGCGGCCCCCGTGCCGTGCTCGGCGACCCCCGCTCGCGGGCCCGTGCCGTGCTCGACCGACCCCTCTCGCGCCCCCAGGCCGCGCCCGACCACTCCGCCCCGCCCCCCGGCCCGTGCGGGTTTGAGTACGCGGGCGGCCGTGGGCGAGTACGCGTACTCAGTTCTCCGGCCGCGCCGGGAGCGAGAGTTGAGGCACGGCGAACGGGCGGACGAGCCGGCTCCAGCAGGGGGCCGGCCGCCCGGGCCGAGAAGCGGGGGACGGACATGGGCGTGCGCGTCGGGCGGAGGAGCACGGGCGGGACCACCGGAGGGCGTGGCCGGGGGGCCGTCGCCGCCCTCGTGGGGGCCGCGATGGCCGTGGCGGTGCTGAGCGGCTGCTCCGGGTGGGCGTACGAGGAGGACATCTGCAGCAAGGGCGAGTACCCGGTGCTGGCGGTGAACAACTCCGGCAGCGCGTGCGTCGCGGACGGCGAGGAGCCGCCGAAGGACATGGTGCGGTACCCCGAGGGCAAGGTGCCGCAGAAGGTCGGCGACAAGTGGGACGAGTACTGGCAGACCCGCACCCTCGACGAGAACGGCAAGGTCGTCGAGCTGCCGTAGCGGAACCGTCCGCGCGGCGCACCGGCGTCCGGCACGGGGCCCGGCCCGCCCGGGCCGGAGGGTGTCGGAGCGGGCGCCTATGGTGTGCCGGTGATCTTCAGGAGAAGGAGGGCCGCCGGACTCGGCGCCCTGGTGGACGAGTTGGAGCAGGCCGTCGCCGTGCGCGACGGGGAGCGGACCGAACGGGCCTTCGGCGCCGTGATGCAGAGGCTGCCGGAGGCGCTGGACGACGAACTGGTGCCGGCGGGGCCCCGGTTGGCGACGCTGCTGCCCGACTTCCCGCCCGCCGGGCCGCGTCCGTACCTGGCCCACGCGGCCGGGTACTGCGTCGAGCGCGGCGCCGACCCGCGGGCCTGCGCCGGTCCCGTCCTCGACGCCGTACGGCGGGACCTGGCCGACGCGCTGGAGTTCGCCGCCCGCTGGAGGGCGGCCCAGGGCGCCGAGGAGGAACTGCCCGAGCCGGACGAGGAGTCGATCGACGACGCGTTCCTGGCCCGCCTCGGCGGCGACGACGCGTACGAGGCGCTGAGGCTGGCGCTCGCCTGGTGCTCCGTGGAGAACTGGCAGCCGCCCGCGCTGGCCGTGCTGCTGGGCGACGCGGAGGTGCGGCGACAGCACGGGGCCGCACTGCTGCCCCTGTGCCACGAGGTGGCGGCCCTGGAGGCGCACGACCTCAAGTGCCTGGCCTACGCGCTCGCCGTCCTGGACGACGAGCCCGTGATCGTGCTGCACCGGCCCAGCGGCAAGGCGTTCGAGGTGCGGATCGGCGGCATCGGGGACAACTTCCAACTGCACACGCTGCTCGCCCACGTGCTCGTCGGCGGCGGTCACGTCCCCGGCGTCGCCCCCTCTGCGGAGAGCGTCCGCCTGGCCACGGACCCCGCGCCCGCCCGGGGACGCACGGACACGGTCGCGACGGGGGCGTTCGAGCTCCTCGCGCCCGACGGCGGGCGGATATGGAACGAGGGCCTGCCCGACGACATACCCGTGGTGGAGGGCCGCCGCCTGCTGGTGCTGGACGAGCCGCTGTACGCGCGCAGTTGGAACGCAGACCGGTTCTTCCCCAACCTGCCGGGCAGCGCCCGGCTGACCCGCGTCCTCCCGGACGAGGAGGCGCGGACCTGGTTCGCCCGCACCTCGGCCGTCGTGGAGGACTGACGGCCGGACGCGCACGGCCGGTCGGCCTCGCGAAGCAGGCGCCGTCGCCCAGGGGCCGGTTCAGGAGAAGTCGTACATCGCCCAGGTGGTGAGCGGGCGGTAACCCAGGCGCCGGTAGAGGGCGTTGCTGGTCGGGTTGGCGAGGTCGGCGAAGAGGACGACGTCCCGGGCGCCCGCGGCCAGGGCCGCCCGGGTCACCTCGGCGGTGACGGCGGCGGCGTAGCCGTGGCCGCGGTGGTGGGCGGGGGTGTGGACGACGTCGACCTGGACCTGGCCGCCGATCAGCGGGTTCATGCCGGCGACCGAGACGGGTGTGCCGTCGGGGGTCTCCCAGAGGGTGTAGCGCTTGTCGGCGTACCGGGTGGTGGGCCAGGACGCGGCGTCGACGGTGCCGGTCTCGCCGACGGCGCGGGCGAACGCGGCGCACCAGTGGATCGCCTCGTCGAGGTCGTCCTCGCCCAGGACGCGGGCCCGGCCCGGCGGCAGCGGCCGCGGAGGGGTGAGGGCGTCCAGGGCGTAGAGGCACAGCCGGGTCTCCCGGAGGGCCGGTGTCGCGCCGGTGTGCCGTTGCCAGGCATCGGCGAAGGCGGTGGCGGTGTCGTGGTCCGCGCTGACCCGGGTCAGGTCGTGGCGGAGGCCGGCCAGGTGGGAGGCCAGGGTCTCGGCCTGCTCGGGGGTCAGCGGGGAGAGGCCCAGGGCGCGGGGCGGGAGGCGGTAGAGGGTGGCGTGCACCTCGCCGTCCCGCTCCAGCGTGCCGAAGACGGGGAGTTCGGGGCCGAACGACCGCGGACCGCGGGTGCGGACCCGTTCGGCCCAGGTGAGCTGCAGGACGTGCCGGCCGGGGCGTGAGCGGAGGAAGGCCCCCGCCCGGGAGAGGAAGGCGTCGACGTCCTCGGTGAGTTCGAGATGCCAGTCGTTCGGGCGCATGCCCCATGATGGCGCGTGCCCGTGGTGCCCGTGGTGCCCGTGACCTCGATGGCCCCAGGGCGGAATCCGTGCAATCCGCGCACCGCGGGGACCACTTACGCGGTGACGACGCCCGCCCCTCTTGAATGGGGGCCGTGAACCAGACCGCGTCCTCGCCCGCACCGCCCCGCCGCACCCGCCGGTTCCTGATCGTCGGCCTGGCGGTCCTCGGCACCGCGGCCCTGCTGTTCTTCTTCCCGCACCGGATGCTGCTGATGGCCGCCCCCCGGTGCATGGCCGGGCAGTGGCACGGCTGCGGCGACACGTTCAACGGCGTGGTGCTGATGACGCTGGTCACGGTGCCGCTGTCGCTGCTGGTGGCGTGGCTGCTCGCGTGGCGGCGGCGGGCGGCCGGGACGGTGTCGGCGTGGCGGATGTCGCTCGCCGAGGTGGGCATGGTCCACGGCACCGTTCCCCTGGTGTGGATGACGATGATGCCGGGCGAGGCGGCCGGCCTGGTGCCCGGCCGGGTGAGTCTGGTGCCGCTGCGGGACCTGATCGTGATGGGGCCGCTGGGGATCGCCGGCAACCTGGTGATCTTCGCGGCGCTCGGTTTCTTCGCCCCGATACGGTTCGCGGCGCTGGCGTCCGCGCCGAGGATCCTGGCGCTCGGGGCGGGCTGCTCGGCGTTGGTGGAGGTCGCGCAGTACGTGCTGCGGCTGGACCGGGTGTCCTCGGTGGACGACGTGCTGGTCAACGCCACGGGGGCGCTGCTGGCCGGGCTGGCGTCGCGCCGGTGGTGGCGCACGCGGGAGGCCGCGCGGTCCGCGGAGGCCCGCCCGCTGCCGGTCCCGGCGGCCTGAGCCCCCGCACCCGTACCCTCCCCGTCGCCGCCTTCCCGGTCCCCGGTCTCGTAACGGCGGTCGTCCCCGGTCCGGGCCCCCGGACGGGCCGGGGACGTGCGTCGCCCCACGCGTCAGGACGGTGAGGTCCGGCTCCACCGGGTCTGCGGTGCAGGCCGCGCAGATCCTGGCGGCCGACGGCGTGATCGGCCCGAACACCTGGCGCACCCTCCTCGGCGGCCGCTGACCCACCGGTCCGGCGTCCGACGGCTCCTCCAGGGCGACAGGGCGTGGCCCTCAGCCCCCGGTTCTGGGCCTGGGCCCGCGTCTGGGCCTGGGTCCGGGGAGAGGGGCAGGCCGCCGACGCCTAGGCGGCGGACGGCGCGGGGGGCGAACGTCACCGGCCCGATCCAGCCACGGCGGACGAGGGCGACCTGGGACGGCAGCGGAGTCACCGGATCGACCTCCCTCCCGCGCGACCAGTTGGCGATCAGGCCCTCCGTCGTCGCGACCGCGGACACCACCAACGTCACCTTCACGCCCTCGTCGCCCCAGGCGTTCCACAGCGCCCAGCCGTCCGGCCGGGGCTCCACGCCGAGCCGCGCGCACACCTCGTCGTACGGCTCGTCCACGCCGGCGGGCATCACCGCGGGCTTCAGCACGCAGGCCCCGACGAGCCGCACGAGGGGGCGGTCCTCGTCCAGGCAGCCGTCGCCCTCGAAGTGGTAGTGACGACGGGCCCGCGCCAGCGCGCGAAGGCTCCGCCCCAGCGGTGTGCCGCCCTCGGCCCCGTCGTCCTCGAAGTCGAGCCGCCCCTCGGCCACCGCGTCCTCGACGACCTGGCCGGCGAGGCGCTCGATCTCCCGCAGGTGGTCCAGCTCGCTCGTCTCCACGGGACGCGAGGAGCGGCCCGACCGCGTGCCTTCGGTTTCGGTCATGCCCGGTCCTCGCGCTTCCGCGCCGTGCGCTGCAGAGCCTCACGGCGGGCGCGCAGCGCCTTCTGCCGCTTTCGGCTCTCCGCACCGCGACGCGCCCGCTCCCGCGCGGCCGGGCTCCGGAGCCTCGCCGAGTTCGGAATGCGCAGCAGGCCCCACACCACCAGAGCGAGGACGAGGAGCAGGAGCACGCCCAGTGCCGCGGCCGCCGCGGGCGGTAGATCCGTGACGCTCTCGCTGCGGTACCGCACGGATAGCGCCCCCGTTCCTGCGTCCTGCCCTCACCCCGACGTCACCGCACTTTAACCCCCGGCCGAAGCCCGCTACGGGGTGGTCGATCGCTGTTTCCGGTCGGGGTGGTGCGGTACGCGGAGGGCGACGGGTTCGGTACGGCGGGAGTGGACGGCGAGGGGTTCGGTGATGGGTGTGCCCGGGACGATGCGCGCGGTGCGGCTCCAGGCGCACGGCGGGCCGGAGGTGCTCGAGCCGGCGGAGGTGCCCGTGCCGGAGCCGGGGCCCGGCGAGGTGCTGGTGCGGGTCGCCGCGGTGGCCCTGAACAACACCGACATCTGGACGCGCGACGGCGCCTACGGCCGCCCGGGGGACCCGAAGGCGCTGTCCGGCTGGCGGGGCCCGATCGACTTCCCCCGGATCCAGGGCGCCGACGTGGCCGGGCGGGTGGCGGCGGTCGGCGCGGGCGTGGACGACGGCCTGGTGGGGCGCCGGGTGGTCGTGGACCCGGCGATCTACGACACCGACGGCCCGGACGCGAACCCGGTGGGCCTGATGGGCAGCGAGCGGGACGGTGGCTACGCCGAGTACGTGACCGCGAAGGCGGAGCGGGTGCACGACGTGACCGGATCGCCGCTCACCGACGACCAGCTCGCCGCGCTGCCGACCGCCTACGGCACGGCGCTGGGCATGGTCGAGCGGGGGCGGCTGCGGGAGGGGGAGACCGCCCTGGTGTCGGGGGCGTCCGGCGGCGTCGGGATCGCGCTGGTGCAGATCGCGCGGGCGCGCGGGGCGAGGGTGCTGGCCGTCAGCAGCGGGTCCAAGATGGCCGCGGTGCGGAAGGCGGGGGCCCACGAGGTCGTCGACCGGGGGCGGGACATCACCGAGCAGACGCGCGCCGTGGCCCCGGAGGGCGTGGACGTCGCGCTGGACGTCGTCGCCGGGGACCTGCTGAGCGACGGACTGCCGCTGCTGCGCGAAGGGGGCCGCTGGGTGGTGGCCGGGGCCCTCGGCGGGTACGACGTCGACTTCGACGTGCGGCGCCTGTACCTGCACAACGCGCAGGTCGTCGGCTCCGCGATGCACACGCCCCGGTACTTCGACGCGCTGATGGAGATGGCCCGGCAGGGGACCGTCCAGCCGGTGATCGCCGCGGTGTTCCCTCTGGATCAGGCCGCCCGGGCACAGGAGGAGCTCGCCAAGCGGGGGCACGTGGGGAAGATCGTGATGCACCCGTAGGTCACGGCAGCGCACCGGACGGCGGATCGCCGACCGGAGGGTCGCCGTGCCGGACCGTGTACGCGGCCGTCCGTCACGCCCGGCCGTCCTCCGCGCGGCCGTCCGGCCCGTTCGCGTCCTGGTCGACCGTGGCGGCGGGTGCGTCCACGGGCTCGTCCAGGCGGGCGGTGAGGGTGGCGGCGAAGTCCTCGGCGCGGGCGAGCTGGACGCGGAGCTTCTCCACCTGCTCGTCCGCGGCCCGCCGGTACGCGCGGACCCGCTCCAGCAGGGCCTCGCGTTCCCCGGCGTCGAGCCCGGCGCCGGCGTCCAGCCGGTCGGTGGCGTCCAGCAGGTCCCGCATCTGCTCCAGGGTGAAGCCCAGCGGCTTCATCCGGCGGATCACCAGCAGGCGCGCGACGTCGGTCTCCGTGTAAAGCCGGAACCCGCCCTGCGAGCGGGCGGAGGGGACGACCAGGCCGGTCTCCTCGTAGTGGCGGATGGTGCGCAGGGACAGCTCCGTGCGCGCGGCGACCTCGCCGATCTGCATGTGCTTGCCGTCCACGCTGGTCATCCTCCGGCGCTCGTCGTCGTGTGCGTTCCCGACCGCCGGGGCGGGCGCGGGCGCCCATCTCTACCCTAACGTTAGGGTAGAGATGCCCCCGGCCGGGCGGCGAGCAGTCGCCCGCCGTTGCCGTGCCGAGGCCGATGGAGCCCCCGGCGAAGTTCCGATTCTCGCAGGAGAGACGCGTGCGCGAGCCCATGACTCCCGCCGCCCCCTGCCCGCCGTGACGTTCCGCCGCCGGACGTGACCCGCGCGAAGCGCGCTCCCAGGCCCCGCGCAACCGCGGGCGGTGCCGGAACCCGGCGTCCCCGCAGCCCCCGGCCTCCGGCGCATGCCCGGCCCCGGCCCTGACCGGGTGGCGCCTCCGCCGACCGCTGCTGAGTCCGGCCGCGGCGCAGGCCCCGGACCCCCGCCGGCCGCTGGAGCCCCGGCCGACGTCCGGTCCCGTTCCCCTCGGGCCCCGGTCGGGCCACGCGCCTGCGAACCCCGCACACCGCCCCGCCCCGCCCCACTCCCCGTCCCGCACCGCCCGCCCCGCCGGGCCGTGCGGCACCCCGACAGACAGGCACCCCCTTGTCCTCTCCTCCCGTCCCTCCCGTCGCCGTGTCCCCGGCCGTCTCCCGCCTGCGCGGCCTGAAGCCCGACTGGTGGTCCGACCCGAAGGTCTGGCGCACCGAGATACTGGCCGGACTGGTGGTCGCCCTCGCGCTGATCCCCGAGGCGATCTCTTTCTCGATCATCGCGGGCGTCGACCCCGCCCTCGGCCTCTTCGCCTCGTTCACGATGGCCGTCACCATCGCGGTCGTCGGCGGACGCCGGGCGATGATCTCCGCCGCCACCGGCGCCGTCGCCCTCGTCATCGCCCCGCTCAACCGTGAGCACGGCCTCGGGTACCTGATCGCCGCCGTCATCCTCGCCGGCGTCTTCCAGGTGGTCCTCGGCGTGCTCGGGGTGGCGAAGCTGATGCGGTTCATCCCCCGCTCGGTGATGGTCGGCTTCGTCAACGCGCTCGCCATCCTGATCTTCATGGCGCAGGTTCCCGAGATGCGGGACGTCCCCTGGGCCGTGTATCCGCTGATCGCGGCGGGGCTCGCCCTGATGGTGCTCTTCCCGCGGATCACGACCGTGGTCCCGGCGCCGCTCGTGTCGATCGTCGTCCTGACCGTGATCACGCTGGCGGCGGGCATCGCCGTGCCCACCGTGGGCGACAAGGGCGCCCTGCCCTCCGCGCTGCCGACGCCGGGCCTGCCGGACGTGCCGTTCACCCTGGACACCCTGACGACGGTCGCCCCGTACGCGTTCGCGATGGCGCTGGTCGGGCTGATGGAGTCGCTGATGACGGCGAAACTGGTCGACGACCTCACCGACACCCGCTCCGACAAGACCCGCGAGTCCGTCGGGCAGGGCGTGGCCAACATCGTGACCGGCTTCTTCGGCGGCATGGGCGGCTGCGCCATGATCGGCCAGACGATGATCAACGTGAAGGTGTCCGGCGCCCGTACCCGGGTGTCGACCTTCCTCGCGGGCGTGTTCCTGATGGTGCTGTGCATCGTCTTCGGGCCGGTCGTCCAGGACATCCCCATGGCGGCGCTGGTCGCCGTGATGGTCATGGTGTCGTTCGCGACCTTCGACTGGCACTCGGTGGCCCCGAGGACGCTCCGCCGGATGCCGGCCGGGGAGATCGCCGTCATGGCGATCACCGTGATCTGCGTCGTGGCGACCCACAACCTGGCCGTGGGCGTGGTCGTCGGGTCGGTCACCGCCATGGTGATCTTCGCGAAGCGGGTGGCCCACCTGGCCGAGGTCACCGCCGTCACCGACCCCGACGGCGGCACGGTGGTCTACCGGGTCACCGGCGCCCTCTTCTTCGCCTCCTCCAACGACCTGGTCGGCCGGTTCGACTACGCGGGCGACCCCGGCAGGATCGTCATCGACCTGTCCGCCGCCCACGTCTGGGACGCGTCCTCGGTGGCCGCGCTGGACGCCGTCGAAACCAGGTACGCCCGGCGGGGCAAGAGCGTGGAGATCACCGGCCTCAACACCCCCAGCGCCCACCTCCACGGCAGGCTCAGCGGCGAACTCGCCGGCAGCCACTGACCGGACCCGGCACCCGCGCCCCACCGGGCGTCGTCGCCCGCACGTCCGCCATCGACCGGAAGAAGAAGCGGACTGTCACATTCAGCTACAACGACGGATGAGAAGGCGCAAGGTTGTACGCGAAGTGCTGTGACAAACGACGCCCGAACTTAAGGTTACGTTCGCGCGTCGAAAGGGTGAGTGATTGCTACAGTCCGAATTCCCCCCATGGGCGTGATCTTGGTACCGCCGGAGCGAGTGGGGCGGTCGTCGGGGGTTCACCGACGGCGCGAGCAGCCAATCGGAGACGCGTCCCTGTGACGAGGAGCCATGAGTCAACTTTCGCTGAAAGCCGTGCAGCATCTGACCTGTAAGAAGCGGGACGCCTGGTGGACGGTGTTTCTCGTCGACCCGCTGGCGACCCGGCTGCTGCTGGTGCTCGCGAAATTCCGGTTCGTCACGCCCAACGGTGTGACCTGGGCGGCTCTGGTCTTCGGTCTGGCGTCCGCCGGGTTCTTCCTGGCGGGCGACCCGCTGTCCCTGGTCATCGGTGCGGTGATCTACCACTTCAGCTTCGTGCTGGACTGCGTCGACGGGAAGCTGGCCCGCCTCAAGGGCAACGGCTCGCTGTTCGGCGGCTGGCTGGACTACGTCTTCGACCGCGTCCGCGTGCTGTGCTGCGCCCTCGGCCTGATGGGCGGGCAGTACCTGCGTACCGGTGAGGGCGTGTACCTCCTCGCCGGCCTGGTCGTCGTCTTCCTGGACAGCCTGCGGTACCTGGACGCGCTGCAGATCTACAAGATGCGCGCGGGCATGCGCGGCCGCATCAAGAAGGCCGTGCGCGCGCGCCGCGCCGCCGCTGCCGCCGAGCAGGGCCTGGACGCGGACGGCCGCCCGGTGGCCGCTTCAGGCGACCCGGAGTCGGGCGTCGTCTTCATGGAGGACCTGCTCCGCGAGAGCGAGAGCGAGGGCGAGAACGACTCGAACGACGAGGCCGAGGCCCGCGCCGAGGAACTGCGGGCCGGGGCGCTCGCTCCCGAGCGTCAGGTCATCGACCTGCACACCGAGTTCCGCTCCAAGTTCCCCTGGTACACCCGGGTCCGCACCGCGCTCCTCGAGCGGCGGGTCAGGCCGCACCTGGTCAGCGGCATCGAGTTCCAGATGTTCGTCTTCATCGTGGGCCCGCTGATCGGGCAGCTGCTGTGGACCACGGCCGTCGCGGCGGTGCTGATGATGGCCTTCGAGCTCGTGATCATGTACAAGTTCTGGCTCTCCACCAAGGACTTCAACCGGGTCATGGCCGAGCTGGACCCCGGCGCGGGGGTGAACGCCGGCGTGATCAAGCCGGAGGCGTTCAAGGGGTACGTGCCGCCGGAGCCGGTCGCCGCGGAGGACCCTGAGCCGGTCGCCGCGGCCCTCGTGCCCGGGCAGTCCCGGACGGAGAAGGCCTCCACCTCGGCCTCCTGACGCACCCCGAGGTGCGCGCCGCCCCCGGTCTCCGCGTTCGCGCGGAAGCCGGGGGTCTCGCGTACCGGAATCGCGGCGCGAAAAGCAGGAAAAGGCGGCCGGGGGAGACAGGAAAACGGCAAGGAGGGGCCGAGGCGAGCGATGATCCTTTTCCGCCGCCACCCGGTTCCGTGCCCCTCCGCCGCCGCCGGCGGACAACGTCGATTTCACGCCACGCCCGCGTCATGACCGGTCGCCGCGGACAAAAAGTCGCCGGGGGCGAAAGTCGCCCGGGGCAAAAGCGCTCTCCCGCGTCGGGCGGGCGGAACGGGGCCCGGGGGACGGCACGTCATCGCTGCCCGCGCCCTGGTCGTCGGCCCCGCTCGGCTCTGACCCGGTGGCGCGGGGCCGACGTGACGAGTCCACCAGCGCCCGGTGCCCCGCGCACTCCCGCGGGGCCGTCCGGGGGACGGGGACCGGTGCCTCAGCAGGTGACGGTGCGCTCGTAGCTGCCGGTGATCGACTCGTGGGCGTAGATCACCGACGCCTTCGGGTTCAGCGAGTAGCAGGGGCTGTCCCCGGCGTTGTCGACGACGACGCGGACCCGCATCGTCTTCGAGCAGTCGTTGGTGAGGTGGACGTCGAACCCCTCGTGGGTCGGGTTCACGTACCGCTTCACGCAGGCCGGGGCGGTGCCGGCGGCGGCCGCGGCCGGCTGGGAGGGCCACAGCGCGGCGGCGGTCGCTCCGACCGCCAGGGTCGCGGCGGTGATCACGGTGGCCCGGCGGGCCGACAGGCGTATGCGGCGCGGCGGCCGGGAGGACGTACCGGAGGAGGTGGGGGTCATGGGCACTCTCGCTTCCAGGAAGGGGCCGAGGGTGGCTCCATCCTCGGGTCGTGCCCGGACGGCGGCATCCGCGATGGGCGGAACGGGTGACGACCTCCGCCCTGCCGGTCAGGGGGTCAGGAGGTCAGGGTCAGGAGGTCAGGGGCAGGAGGTCAGGGTTGGGCCAGGGGGGTCAGGGGGTCAGCAGCGACTGGTACCCGCCGCGCCACTCGGTCAGCAGCACGGTCGCGTCGTCCGCGAGCTCCCCGTCGTGGTGCTCCAGCACCGCCGCCATCAGGCGCCGCAGCGTCTCGTGCACGGCCAGACCGCCCGAGTGGTGGCGCAGGATGAACTCGACGAAGCGTTCCCGCCCGAACTCCACGCCCCGGGAGTCGCGGGCCTCCACGATGCCGTCGGTGTAGAGCAGCAGCCGGTCGCCCGGCTCCAGTTGCTCGGTGCACTCCCGCACCGGCAGCCCGAGGTCGGTGCCGAGGGGGCCGGCCGGAGGGCAGGACAGTTCCGTGATCCACCGGTTGCCGCGCAGCAGGATCGGCAGGTGGTGGCCGCGGTTGATCCAGGTCAGCCGGCCGGTGTCCATCTTGAGCTGGGCCATGATGCCCGTGACGTACCGGCTGGTGCTGAACTCCCGCACCAGCGTGCGCTCCACGTGCCTGCTGGTCTCGGTCAGCGAGGCGCCCTGGCGGCGGGCGTTGCGGCAGGCGGCCACCGCGACGTTGGCGGTGATGCCGGCCGTGGTGTCGTGGCCCATCGCGTCGAAGATGCTGATGTACAGCGTGCTGTCGGCCACCGCGTAGTCGAAGGCGTCCCCGCCCACGTGGTAGGCGGGCTCCATGGCCGCGCTCACGGTCACCTCGTGACCGGCGAAGGCCGGGGGCGGCGTGAGGTTCCACTGCATCTCCGCCGCCACGTTCATCGGCTCGGTGCGGGTGAGCCTCGCGTAGGAGTCGCTGTAGGAACGCTTGCTGAGCAGGACCAGGGCCGTCACCGACGCCAGGTCGCGCAACGCCGCCCGGACCGGCTCGCCCACCGTGTCGGTGTCCGCGCGCAGCACCCCCAGCCGTTCCACCCCGTCGGTGATCGGCACCCACCAGCGCTGCCGGCCCGAGACGGGCGGGGCGAGGCGTTCCGGGACGATGTCGACGCGCTGGTACGCCTGACCCGGCAGGCTTCCCTGGACGTTGAGCGACTGCCCGCCGCGGCCGGCGTCCTGGCCCTGGCCGGTCAGCTGGCGCAGCGTGGTCTCGCGGATGTCCGCGATGAACACCGTCACGTCGAACAGTCCGGCGGCCTCGGCGTGGCGGGCGATCATCCTCGGCAGCTGCTCGAGGGTGGCGGTGTGGCTGGCCTCGATCAGACGCGCCCACTGCAGCGCGGCCGTCGCTCTCTCATCCACCGCTCGTTCCTCTCCGCCCCGCGTCCGCTGTCACCGTGCTCTGTCCTCCGTGCCCTGCCGTGCCGTGCTGCGCCCGGCCGTGTCGCGCCCGGCCGTGTCGCGTCCTGCCGTGTCGCGTCCTGCCGTGCCGCGTTCCCCGTCGGGCCGCGTTCCCCGTCGGGTCGGCGCGACACGGGCGTCCGGGCCGCGACGCGCCGCACCCCCGAGGCGGACGCGTCGTCGGACGCGGCACCTGCGGGGGTGCGGAGCGGAGTGAGACGTGACCCAGCGCGGCCAGGACGTCGCGCGGAAGTCGTCAGTCGACGCGACCGGCGTTGGCGGTCCCGTAGTTGCCCTCCTCGGAGGTCCACAGGGTGCCGGAGAACAGGTTCGGCGAGTCGTCGTCGCCGGCGGCGACGGCGGTCCCGGCGCCGAGGCCGGCGACGAGGGCGAAGGCGGCCAGAACGGTGGCGGTGGCGCGGCGAACGCGCATGGTTCCTCCTCAGAGATCGGACCCCGGACGCGGAACGGTCGGGCGGGTGATCGCGTCCGGTGCCCCCATGGCACCAGCAGACGGCCCCCGTCGACCGCCACCCGCCCCGTGTCGCACCCGTCGTTCACCCATCGGACCCAGCAGAGGGCGCACCCGCCGAGCCGACGCGCCCCTCACCCGCGCCCCGTTCACTCCCGCGCGGAAGCTCGGGACGACCGCACGGTGCCACCGAGGCGGTCGTCCTGCTCCCCGGCGCGAACCGGGCGCCGTGGAGCGCCCGTTGCGCCGGACCGCACGGCCCGTGCGGCGGCGGGAGACCGGGCCCGGCCGGGCGTGCGGCGGAGGCGGGCTCCGGCCGACCGGGTGAATCGGCGGTGCGGGCCCTGTCGACGGCGGTGATCCCTGCTGATCCTGCGAGAACGGCCCGGTGATCCAGAAGGGCCTTCTCGCGGAAGGTGCGTGCCGATGACACGAGGGAAGTTTCTGCGTCTGACCGCCGGACTGGCCGCCGGGGCGGTGCTCGGAAGAGCCCGGCGCGGCCGGCCCCCCGCGCTCCGGGCCAACCCGCGGTCACAGGCCCGGTACGGCTGAGCCCACGGGCCCGCCCGGGGCGCTCACCGCCCGCGCGCGGGGCGTGCGACGCGACCGTGCTCCTGCCGTCCGGGTGGCCGGTCCCGCCCGCGCTTCCCCCGCCGGCCGCGCACCACCGATGCTGCGGACCGACGGGGCCGGAGCGGACACGGGAGGCGGGAGCGCGGTGGCGACGGGAGAGCGGACGACAGGGCGGGCGCGGTGGACGCGCGGGATGTGCGGGGTGGTGGCCGTGGCCGCCGTGGTGGCGGGGACGGCGGAGGCGCCCGCGGGGGCCTCGGCACGGCCCGAGGTGACCCTGGTGTTCGACAAGAACCCGGCCGACCCCGGCCGTTCCACGCTCACCCTCCACCGCGACGGCGTGCGTCAGGCCCGCTACCGGGCCGGGTCGGGGGACGGCAGCGTGGACGACTGCGCCGCCGGACGGGGCTGGCTGCCCGACGGCACGTGGCGGATCGTGCTCAAGGACCGGCGGTTCAAGGGCGCCAAGGTCCGCGGGTACGGCATCCAGCTCGGCAACCTGCGCTGCTCCGACGGCACCGTCACCCGCACCGACCTGTTCGTCCACTCCGAGATGCACCGCGACGGCACCCAGGGCGACACCGAACCCCGCCGCTGGGACGGCGACTCCGACTACCGCTCCGACGGCTCCGTGAAACTCCGCCCGGACGACATCAAGGACCTCTTCACCCGCCTCGACTCCCTCGGTTGGCCGGAGGAGTTGCGGGTCGTTCCCTGACGCGCGGACGGGCGCGCCCCTCAGGAGCGCGCCCGTGCGTGACGTGCGGGCCGTCCGGCGGTCAGCTGTGGAACGTGATGTACCCGTCGCGGTCGCCGTCGGCGGACCTGGTGTACCCGTGGACGTCCGAGCGGGGACCGGACGGCTTGTACAGGTAGATCGTGTCCTTGTCGTTGTTCCACATGAAGTTGCAGTTGTCCCGGTAGACGACGTTCTTGGCGTCCGAGTCGGCGCCGTTGCCGCCGCGCAGGCGGATGTAGTCCCCGGGCTGCAGGGAGTGGCTCGCGGTGAAGGTGAACGAGTTGCCGGCCGCGTCCTCCACGACGTACCCCTTGAGGTTGATCGTCGCGGTCTTCGAGTAGTTCTTCAGCGTCAGGTACTCCTGGCTGGTGTTGCCCGACGTGCAGCTGTTGCGGTCGGTGCCCGGGGCGTCGTACTGGACGCCACGGATCTTGAGCGCGGAGCTGTACTCGGCGGCCTGCGCCGGGGCGGCGGTCAGAACGCCCAGGGCGGCGGTGGAGACGGCGGCCAGCAGGGCCGCGCCCACGGTGGACTTGCGCATGAGGAATCCCCCCTCGGTGATGCGGGTGAAGCGAGGGGAGAGACTCTAGCCGTGTGCATATTGTGTGACAGTCCTGTGAGTGTTGAGGTTCGGTTACGACTTCGGCCCGTGGCACTCCCCGTACGGGCGGGCGGAGCCGCACCAGCAGGGGGCGGTCGGTTCCGGGGGCCAGGGGAGGGCGCGGCCGCGGGCGGCCAGCGTGGTGGCGTACTGGGGGAGGAGCGTGGCGTCGCCGGGGGTGCCCTGCTCGGAGGCGGCGAAGGCCTCGTAGGAGGGGACGGTGCCGGAGACGATGCCCAGGTTGGGCGTGCCGGACGCGGCGAGTTCCCTGAGGCTCTCCTCTATGGAGGCCACGTGCGCGGCGTGCGACGGGTACTCCGCCGACAACTCCGGGTAGGCGGCGAGGAGTTCGTTCAGCTCCTGCTCGGGCCAGTGGAGCACGGCGACGGGGAACGGGCGCGAGATCTCACGGCGGAACGCGCCCAGTTCGGCACGGAGCCTGGCGATCTCTGCGGCGAGCTCGCCGGGGTCGGAGGAGCCGAGGGACCAGACCCGCTTGGGGTCGTGGAGCTCGTCCAGGCGGACCGCGGACGAGCCGTCGTGCAGGCGGTCGGCCAGCGCGTCCCAGGCGTCGTGGTCCACGCCCAGCATGCGGCGCACCCGGTGCCGGCCGTAGAGCAGCGGGCGGGTGGCGGACGAGGGCTCCTGCGCGTCCCCGATCAGCAGCCGGGCCCCCTCGGTGAACGTCTCCTCGGCGGCGGCCAGTTCGTCGTGGGACTCGAGGGCCTCCGCGACGATCACCCACGGCTCCGGCGTCCGCGGCGTCGCCGCGCGCACGCCGTCGATGATCGCCCTGGCCTCCGCGACGTGGTCGTACCGCCACAGGTTGGACGCCTTCAGGGCGCGCACCAGGTGCGGGTCGTCCAGGGCGGCGGGCCGGACGAGCAGCCGGTCGTAGAGGGCGGTGGCCGCGGACCGGTCCCCGGCCAGCTCGTGGTGCGCGGCGGCACGCAGCAGCAGCGCTTCGGCGTCCTCCGGGTAGAGACCGGCGGCGCGCTCCAGGCGGGCGGCTTCTTCGGTGTGGTCGACGGCGTTCTCTGCAGGCATGTCGGGGCGCATGTCCTCACGGTAGCGCCGGGGTCCGACGCGGCGGGGGGAGCGGGGCACGGTGTCGGCAGCGTCACGGCGCGCGGGCCGCGGGGGCCCAGGCACACGTCACCCGGCGGCCGCCAGGGAACCGCCGGGTGACGTGGGCATGGAGACGTGGAACGGAGGTGCGGAGCAGGCGCCCGGGCGGGGAGCCGTACCCGGGTCGGGTCCGGGCGCCTGCCGTTCGGCGGACGTCAGAAGTAGGTGACGTCCAGGACACCGCGCTCGAGGTCGTACTGGACGTACGGACGGCCCCGGAAGCTGTCGCGGTAGACGATGTCGCCGCGCGCCCCGCGGACGCGGTCCGCGGTGTCGCGGATGTAGCGGATCAGGCAGCGGTTCTCGCGCAGGTCGACCTTGTGGCCGTTGGCGTGGGTGTACCGGCCCCGGCCGAAGCGGTCGTTGCCCACCTCGGTGCCGTTGACCACGACCACCTGGCAGCGGCTGTCGCGCTTCAGCCGCACCAGGCCGCGGACGGTGTCCTCCTGGATGCCGTCGTAGCTGGTGCAGCGCGAACGGTTGGGATTGCGGCAGTCGCCGGGCGAGACGCGGCGCACGCCCGCGCGGTCGAGAACGCGGTCCGCCTCGCGGTCGCTGAGGCGGTCACCGGGCCGGGACGACGAGGTGACGGAGTCGGCCGCGGCCGGGGCGGCGGAGGCGACCGGGGAGAAGGCCATCAGGCCGCCGGCCAGGGCCGTGGCGAGGAGAGCGGCCACGGCTCCCTTGCGGCGACGGGCCGGCGTGCGGGACGGGGCGGCCTCGGTGGCCGGGGCGAGCTGCTCGGTGGCGTTGCGCACGGATGCGGGTCCTTTCGACTGCCGTCGTGGTCGCGTCGTGGATCGCGGGGCGACGGTGGTTTCCCCGGCCGATGACGCTCGACCGGGTGGCTTGGACGTCTCAACACTGCCCCGGCAATTCCGGCGAGTTCTATACTTCCGGCGGGTCAGTTGATTCATGCACAAACCGGTTCCCATGCACGCGGCCGACCAGCGGCGATGCAGGGAGCCGTGGGGGAGGCGCATCAATATGCGTGGGGACTTGGGCCGGGGCCGGGGGCGGGGGCGCGGGGAGTTGACGGAGGGCGGTGCCGAGGCGCGACTGAAGCTGGCGGCGCTGCTGCGGAGTTGGTGGCAGGAGGACCCCGGTCGCGCCACGCAGTCCTCGCTGGCGCGGCGGCTGGGGGAGCGGGGGGTCAGGACCAGCCAGGAGATGCTCTGCCGCTACCTGCACCGGACCCGGCCGACGGTGGCCCGGCCGGACGTGATCCGCGCGCTGCACGAGGTGCTCGGCCGGCGCGAGAGCGAGCTGACCGAGGCGCTGGAACTGCACGCGACCGCACGGGGCGTTCCCGACACCACCGCGGCGCTGCGGCGCCTGCACACCACGGGGGCGGAGCCCGGGCCTCCGCCCGGTGTGGCTCCGTCTGATCCGTGGCCCGGCGGGGGTGTGCCCGAGCGTCTGCCCGGCGGGGCGGTGGCTGAGCCGTGGCCCGGCGGGGCCGCGCCGGAGCCTCTGCCCGGCGGGGCGGTGCCCGAGCCCCGGCCCGGGGCGGTGCCTCAGCCTCCGCGCGGGACCGGGCTCCAGCCTCGGCCCGGGGCGGCGGCTGAGCCTGTGCACGGGGCTGTGCCCGAGCCTCGGTACGGGGCGGCTGATCCGGAGCCTTGCGCCGCGGCCGGGGCCGATGCTGAACGTCGCCCCGCGGCGGGGGCCGAGGCCCGCCCCGGGGCCCTGAGGGCACCCGACCCCCGGTTCGCATCGGGGGCCGAGCCCGGGGCCCGGTTCCCTGCGGGCGTCGAGCCGGAGCCTGGGGCCGGGGTCCCCGCGCTGCCGGAGCCGCATACCGCGGCAGGGGTCGAGCACGGCTCCCGATCAGTGTCGGGGGCCGAGCCCGCGCTTCGGTACGGGACGGCGGCGGAACCGTGGCCCGTGGTGGGGGTCGAGCCTGAACGCCGCTCCGCCGCAGGGGCCGACGCCCACTCCGCGCCCGGGGGCGAACCCGGCCCCCGGTCATCGCCGCCGGCCGAGCCCGGGCCCGCAGGCCGCGACGCGGCAGGGGCCGGACCTGAACGTCGGCACTCCGCAGGGGCCGAGCCCCAGCCCCGCCCCGTGGCGCGGGTCGAGCCCGCCCCTGGGGACCCGGCAGGGGCCGACGCCCGATCCGTGACGCCACACCAGCCCGAGCACCGGTCCGCACCAGGGACCGAGCCCGGGGCCCACTCCGCGCCGGTGACCGCCGCAGAGGCCGGGCCCGACGCCCACTCCGCGGCGCGGGGCGAACCGGGCCCGCGGGCCGCGGTCGGGGCACCGTACGCGGCGGCGGAGACACCGAACGCGGTCGCGGCGGAGCTCCGGTGGCGGCGATGGTCGGCCGTGGTCACCGCCGCGGCGGCCGCGGCGGCGGGCATGGTCCTGACCGCCGCGGTCACCCTGGGCGACGCCCAGACGACCCGCGGCCAGGCCCCGCCCCTCTGCCCCGTCGCCCCCACCGGCCAGGCCCAGCCCCACCCGACCTGACACAGGACACACACCACACCCAGCAAGCGGGTGCGGTCAGTCCGTGGCGAGGCCCAGGAAGCGCTCCAGGGCCTCGACCACCAGCGCGTGGTCCTCCGCCTGGGGAAGCCCGGACACCGTCACCGCGCCGACGACGCCGACCCCGTCGACCCGGAGGGGGAACGACCCGCCGTGCGCCGCGTAGCGGTCGGGGTCCAGCCGCGAGGACTCCTCGAAGCTCCGCCCCTTCGCCCGGAACCGCGTGCCGACCAGGAAGGACGCGTGCCCGTACCGCATCACCACCCGCCGCTTCCGGTCGATCCACGCGTCGTTCTCCGGCGCGGACCCCTCCAGCGCGGCGTGGAACAACTGCTGCCCCGCCCGGTGGATGTCGATCGCGACCGGCGCCTGCCGCTCCCGCGCCAACGCCACCAGCAGCGAACCCAGCTCCCAGGCGTCCTCGTTGCCGAACCGCGGCAGCACCAGCCGCCGCTCCTGCGCCTCGAGCTCCTCGACGGTCGGGGAGATCTCGGGAATCACCCTGCTCATGCCGGCTTCACCGTCCCCCCGTCCCGCGCGGACCGCGCGGCCGCCTCCAGCACCGCCAGCGCGTCCGCCGCCTCCAGCGCTGTCACCGGGTTCGCCCCGCCGCCCGTCACCGCCGCGGCCACCGCCCGGTAGTACGACGGGTAGTCACCGGCCAGCGTGGGCACCGGCTGCCCGCCGCCGGTCAGCGGGGACTCGCCCGCGCCGACCGCGCCCCACATGTCCTCGGGCTCCTGCCCCCAGCGCTCGCCCTCCGAGGCCGGACGCAAGCCCTCGCGCAGGGCGTTCTCCTGCGGGTCCAGCCCGTACTTCACGTAGCCCGCCCTGGAGCCGAGCACCCGGAAGCGGGGGCCGAGCTGGGCGGTGGTCGCCGAGGCGTACAGGTGGGAGCGGACGCCGTTCGCGTGCGTGACGGCGATGAACACGTCGTCGTCGATCGTCGCGGCGGGACGCCGGGTGTCGACCTCCGCGTAGACGGCCACGGCCGGACCGAAGAGGTGCAGCGCCTGGTCGACGATGTGGCTGCCGAGGTCGTACAGGAGGCCGCCGAGGTCCGCCGGGTCGGCGGACTCGCGCCAGCCGCCCTTCGGCTGCGGACGCCAGCGCTCGAAACGGGACTCGAACCGCTGGACCTCGCCGAGCGCGCCCTCGTCCAGCAGCTTGCGCAGGGTGAGGAAGTCGCCGTCCCAGCGGCGGTTCTGGAACACGGAGAGCAGCAGGCCCCGCTCCTCGGCCAGCGCGGCCAGCTCGCGGGCCTCGGCGGCGGTGCCGGCGACCGGCTTGTCCACCACCACGTGCAGGCCCCGACGCAGGGCCTCGGTGGCCAGCGGGACGTGCGTGCGGTTCGGGGAGGCGACGACGACCAGGTCCAGCTCGTCGGCCCGCGGCCACAGCTCGTCGGCCGAGGCGGCGATCCGCACGTCGGGGTACTCGCCGCGGGCCTGGGCGGCGCGCTCGGGATTGGAGGTGACCACGGTGTCGAGGACCAGGCCCTCGGCGGCGGCGATCATCGGCGCGTGGAACACGGACCCGGCCAGACCGTAACCGATCAGGGCCACGCGCAGCGGTGCAGTAGTCATACGACCACTCTGGCACGAGAGGTTCCGGCGCTGGTCCGGGCGGGGGGTTCCGTACGTCCGTTCGGGTGGTGTGACGGCGTGTCGGGGGACGCGGGCGAGGCCCGGGGAAGTTCTCGGGACATGCGACGGTGCCTGCGACGGTGTCGACGGGGCGCGGCCGCCGTGGTCCTCGCCGCGGCGGTGGTGGCGCCGGCGGCCGGGTGGGCCCCGGCGGCCCCGCCCGAGCGGTCCGCGCCGGCCGAGCGGTCCGCGCGGCCCGGGGTGGCCGTGCCGCCCGGGCGGTTCGCGCGGCCCGCGGAGTCCGTGCCGTCGGCGCCGTCGGCGCGGGAGCGGAGGTGCGAGGGGGTGGGAAAGGGGCGGCGGGGGTTCCCGGTGGTGGCGCGGCTGCGGGGACCGGACGCCTTCCGGGCGGGCGGAGTGCCCGAGGCGTGGGTGCTGGAGCTGACGAACCGGTCCGCGCGGGCCTGCGCCGGGCTGCACCCGGTGGTGGTGCTCACCGACGAGCGGCGGTCGCTGCTGCCCTCCCAGGCGGCGCTGTTCTTCTTCGACGGGGAGCGGCCGCGTGCGGTCGACTTCGAGGGCACGGACCGGGCCGAACTGGTGGGCGTGTTCGGCGAGGAACGGCGCGGGCGCAAGGGGGACTTCGACGGCTTCACGGTCCCCGCGGGCGGCACGGTCCGGGTACGGGTGCTGCTGTCGGTCGCACCCGACGCGGCGGCGAACGAGGTCACGGCGGAGGCGGTGGTGGTGCGGCGGGCCGGCGCGGGCGGCGCCGACGGGGAGTGGGTCGGGAGGTCGCAGGACCCGTACCGGTTCCGCATCCGCCCCGCCGACGCCCCCGTCCGCGGCGCCGCCGGCCCCGCCGCGGCCCAGGACGACCCGTTCCCCTGGCGCCCCGTCACCGCGGCCACGGCGGCGGCCTTCGCCGCGGCGGGGGCCTGGACCGTCCGCCACGTGAGGCGCCGCCGCCGCGCCGAGTGACGAGGCGGTCCGGCCGGGAGGCGGAGGAAAACCGGGAGGTGGGCCCTGGCCCCGGGCCCGGGGCGCATAGGGTGAGCGCCAGGTGGCAGTAGAGGTTCAGGAGGCTGTGGATGTCCGAGCGGAAGCCCATCGAGTCATGGCTCACCGACATGGACGGCGTCCTCATCCACGAGGGCGTGCCGATCCCCGGCGCGGAGGAGTTCATCAAGCGCCTGAAGGACAAGGACCGCCCCTTCCTGGTCCTGACCAACAACTCGATCTACACCCCCCGCGACCTGCAGGCCAGGCTCCGCCGGATGGGCCTGGACGTGCCGGTGGAGAACATCTGGACCTCCGCCCTGGCGACGGCCCAGTTCCTGGACGACCAGCGCCCCGGCGGCACGGCGTACGCCATCGGCGAGGCGGGCCTGACCACCGCGCTGCACGACATCGGCTACGTCCTGACCGACCACGACCCCGACTACGTGGTCCTCGGCGAGACCCGCACCTACTCCTTCGAGGCGATGACCAAGGCCGTCCGGCTGATCAACGCCGGCGCCCGGTTCATCGCCACCAACCCGGACGAGACCGGCCCCTCCACCGAGGGCCCGCTGCCCGCCACCGGATCGGTGGCCGCGCTCATCACCCGGGCCACCGGCAAGCAGCCGTACTTCGCGGGCAAGCCCAACCCGCTGATGATGCGCACCGGCCTCAACCGGCTCGGCGCGCACTCGGAGAGCTCCGCCATGATCGGCGACCGGATGGACACCGACGTGCTGGCCGGCATGGAGGCCGGGATGCGCACCTACCTGGTGCTCACCGGGTCGACCGGCAAGGCCCAGGTGGAGAACTACCCGTTCCGCCCGTCGGAGGTCGTCGAGTCGATCGCCGACATCGTCGACCTGGTCTGACGCCCGGCAGGGCGGGGCCCGCGGTGGCCCGAACCGCGCGCGCTGCTCCGAACGGGCGGCGCGCGCACGTTCGTTCGTGGCATACCCGGCACGGTCCCGATGAGGACGGCGGAGCCCGGGGGAGTCTCCTGGTAACGGGAGGTTCGTGATGGGTGCACTACGTACGACGCTCAGCTGTGCGGGCGCCGCGGTGGCCGTCGCGCTCACCCCGGTGGCCGGCGGCACCTTCGCGGAGGAGGGTGACAGGGCCGTGGACGTGGCGCCGACCGCGCCGCGCCCCGGCGACGACGTCCGGGTGACGGTGAACGGCTGCGACGGCCGTACCGGCACCGCCGCGTCCGACGCCTTCGTGGCGGAGGCCAGGCTCACCGGTACCGGGGCCGACGGCAGGCTCAGCGGCGAGACCCGCGTGCGGTCCGGCGCGCGGCCGGGCCCCTACCCGGTGCGGGTGCGGTGCGACGGCGTGCCCGAACGCCGCATTGGGATGACGGTGGCCGGCTCCCGCGCCGACAGAGGCAGCCCGCCCGCCACGCCGACCGCCCCCGTCCCGGCCGGCGGCGGCGGCCTGGCCCGCGCCGAGGCCGAGGCGGAGGCGGACGCCGCCGCGCCCGGTGCCGCCCAGACGGTGACCGGACTGGTGCTGGCCGGGGTCGCCGCGGCCGTGGTGGTGCTGGTGCCGCGGACCGCGCGGAGGCGACGTGCGAGGCAACGGTGACCGTGCGCCGCGGACGACTGCTGCCCGCCCTGGCCTGGACGCTGCTCCTCGGCGCCACCCTGACCTGGGCGGCCGAGCTCACGGACGTCGACCTGGCGCCGCCCGCCGCCCGGAGCCGGGACGGGGCGGGCACGGCGGCCTCCGCGGCGCCCGGACCCGGTGTCCGCCTGCCGGCCGCCCGGCGGCCCCTGCCGCCGTCCCCGCCGGTGCGGATCGCCGTCCCCTCGCTGGAGCTCGGCGCGCCCGTGGTGGCCCGGCCGCTCGACGCCTCGGGCGCCCCCGGGACGCCGCCGCCGGAGATGGCGGGCGCGGTGGGCTGGTGGCAGCGCGGCCCCGCCCCCGGAGCCGCGGGCCCTGCCCTGCTGGCGGGCCACCTGGACACCGCGAGCGGCGCGGCCGTCTTCCACCGGCTCGGCGAACTGCGGCCCGGCGCCGAGATCCGGGTCCACCGGAGCGACGGCCGGGCGGCCCGGTTCACCGTCGAGGACGTGTGGACCCTGGACCGCGACCGCTTCGACGCCCGTCTCGCCTACGGCCCGCGCAGACCCGGCCGCGCCGAACTGCGGCTGGTGACCTGTGCCGGGGCATGGGACGGGACGGCGCGGGCCTACACGGCCAATGTGGTGATCTCCGCCTATCTCACCGGTTCGGACGAGTGATGATCCGGAACTTCCGTCTTGGCGCCCTGCGTTGGATTCGCGTGGGTGACAACTGAAATGTCAGGACTGAGAATGAGAACGACAGTGCGCCCAGGGGGGACACCAGGGGGGAAGAGCATGGACGCCATCAGGCGAGCCCGGGCAGGAAGACGGTTCTGCGCGGCGGCGCTCGGCGCGACGCTGCTGCTGACGGCCGCGGCCTGCTCCGGCGACGACGGCGACGGCGACGAGGAGCGGCAGCCGCCGCAGGAGCGGGGGGCGGCCGCCGCGCCGGGCGCGCCGTTCTGGGTCAACCCGAACGGCAACGCGGCCCGTCAGGTCCAGGCCTACGAGAGGGAGGGCCGGGAGGCCGAGGCCGAGGCGATCCGGCGGATAGCGCGACAGCCGGTGGGGGAGTGGATCGGCACGGACACACCCGAGAGCGAGGCCCGCGCGCTCACCGAGGCCGCGGTCGAGGCCGACCGCAGGGCCCTGCTGGTGCTCTACAACATCCCGCACCGCGACTGCGGCAACTACTCCGGCGGCGGCGCCCCCGACGGCAACGCCTACCGGGCGTGGCTGGACGGCGTGATCCGCGGCATCGGGGACCGTCCGGCCACCGTCGTCCTGGAGCCCGACGCCGTGCTCCACCTGGTCGACGGGTGCACGCCCGCCGAGTTCCACGAGGAGCGGTACGCGCTGCTCGACGAGGCGGTGGGCCGGCTGAAGGAACTGAAGAACACCCAGGTGTACCTGGACGCGGGCAACGCGGGCTGGGGCCGACCCGAGCAGATCTGGGAACCGCTCCGGCGGGCCGGGGTGGAGAAGGCCGACGGCTTCGCGGTCAACGTCTCCAACTTCTACTCCACCGAGGACTCCATCGCCTACGGCAAGGCGCTCTCCGAGAAGACCGGCGGCAAGCACTTCGTCGTCGACACCAGCCGCAACGGCAACGGCGCCTACCAGGAGGGCGACCCCGGGGAGCGCTGGTGCAACCCGCCGGGCCGCGCCCTGGGCGAGACACCGACCACGAGGACGGCGGACCCGCTGGTCGACGCCTACGTCTGGGCCAAGCGGCCCGGCGAGTCGGACGGGACCTGCAAGGGCGGCCCCAAGGCCGGCGAGTGGTGGCCGGAGTACGCGCTGGAGCTGGCCCGGGCCTCCGGGTGACGGCACGGCGGAGGGGCGGTCCCGCGACCCGGGCCCGCCCCTCCGCCGTCCGGCCCCGGTCCGGCCCCGGTCCGGCCTCAGGGGACCTTCACCCACCGGGCGGTCGCAGGCACCCCGTCCCGGTCGGTGAGGAACAGCATGTACCACCCCGGCTGCACCAGGTTCCGGTTCTCCGGCACGGTCACCTCCACACCGCCGGCCGTCCTCTCCAGCTCCAGCGCGATCGACCGCTGGTCCACGTCCGTGACGTGCGTGGAGGCGCTGGGCCGGATCAGCCGTGCCGTCCGGAGGCGTGCGGCGTCCGGGGAACGGAAGGCCGCCGTGCCGCCCCGCCGGAGGGTGTCCGGGCCGTCCTCCACCACCGGCCGCTCGCCCCGGTACAGGTACGGGGGCGTGTAGATCTCGATGCGCTGCTCGAACACCCCCGGTTTCGAGTTGGCCGGGTCGGCGAAGAGCGGGTCGGAGCCGAAGAACATCACCCGCCCGTCCGGCAGCAGGATCGAGCCCGCGTGGTAGTTCCGGCCCACCAGCGGGTCGGCGACCCGGCGGAAGCTGTTGCTGTCCGGGTCGTAGAGACGGGCCTCGAGGATGTCGGAGCCCGACCGTCCCCGGTAGTCCTCCGAGCCGCCGGAGACGAGCACGGTGTCGTCCGGCAGGATCGAGGACTGCGGGTAGCGGGTGCCGCGGCCGAGCGAGGGCCCGTCGGTGAACCGCGGGTTCTCCGCCTTCAGGTCCACCAGCCGCGTCCTCCTGGTGGACGCCCGCGACTCGCCGACCCCTCCGCCGCCGATGACCAGGTACTTCTCGTCCTGCGCGGGCGGCAGCAGCACCGTCCCCGAGGTCTCGAGCCGGTCCGGGTGGCTCATCCCCGGCACCTTGGTGAACCTGTTGGTCCGCACGTCCCACACTCCCGGGTCGCGGCCCTGGTCGGCGGGGCCGTACCCGGCGTTGGAACCCGAGTAGAAGACCTTGCCGTTCTGCATCAGGAACAGCGCCGGATAGGTGGGGAACCGACGCTCCTTCTCCGTGTACTCCCACGACCGCGTCGCGGGGTCGTACACCTCGTTCTTCCCGGGCACGAGCTGCCCGACCTCGTCCAGGCCCGACACGGAGAGGACCTTCCCGTCGGAGAGCGTGGTGAGCGTCGGGTACCAGCGGGCCTCCTTCATCGGGTCGACCTTGACGTACCGCTCGGCCACCGGGTCGAACTCGTAGGCGTCGCGGATCCCCTGGAAGTCCTTCTTGTCCAACGCCAGCTTCTGCGCGATGCCGTAGGTGTTGCGGGCGTCCGCGCCCCGCAGACCCTGGACGCGGTAGTTGTCCTCGGCGCCGGTCTCGTGGCGGGCGCCGCGCTGTTCCGCCTCGACGTACACGCGGCCCAGCCCGGCGTCGTTGCCGAGGAACCTGCCCGTCTCCGGGTCGAACCGCTTCCTGGCGCGCGGGACCAGCACCGCGTCCTGGGCGACGAAGGTCTTGCCGTTCTTCCTGCCGGTGAAGCGGGTGCCCGCCGCGATGGTCATCGGCTTGTCGGGATTCTCGTTGTGCACCACCATCAGGCCGCCCGCCTTGGTGACGTCACCCTTCAGCTTCTCGTAGCGCCGGGTGCCGCCCGCGATCAGCAGGTTGCCGTCGGCGAGCTGGGTGTGGCCGGTACAGAACAGGTCGCTGGGGGTGGGGACCTTTTTGACCGTCCCCTTCACCGGGTCCCAGACGCGGGTGTCGAAGCGTTTCGCGTCGAAGTTCTTCTGGTTGTTGCCCGAGCCGGCGACCAGCAGCACCTTGCCGGTGCGCAGGAGGGCGGCGTGGATGGTGTTCTGCCGGTACCCCTCCGGGAACTCCACGATCTCCCAGCGGCCGTTGCGCGCCTTGTACTCCGGCCGGTCGATCCGGTACGCGTGGTACTTCTCGGAGCCGAAACGGTAGAGCCAGGGGCCGTTGGCGCCGGCCAGGGCCAGCACCACGGCCGTCACCACGGCGATGCGGCGCCATCTGCGCCGCGAGGGGTTGGGCCCGCTCGGCGTCATCCCCGCGTTCCCTCCCCCCGGCCCTCCCGGGCCTCCACGGCCGCGTCCACGGCCGCGTCCGCCGCCGCGGGCCGATCGTCCGCCGGCCCGGCGTCGGCGGGTGCCGCGTCGGCCGGCTCCGCCCCGGCGGCCCGGGCGGCGGTCGCCGCGGCGTCGGCGGATGCCGACGGGGCGCGGCGGGCGTCGCGGGGCAGCGCGAGGGCCAGGGTCTCGCAGGGGTCGGCGGCCCAGCTCGGGCGGCGGTGCCCGGACGGGGCGCCGTCCGCCTCACGGTCCGGCCAGGCCGACGGGGGTGCCGTGGCCTGGGCGGGCATGGACGGGGACGCGCCGACGGCGGCCGGGACCGGCGCAGGGACCGGCGCGGGGACCGGCGCCGGCATCGGTCGCGCGTGCGCGCCGGAGCCGATCGGCGGCCGGGTCGCGGACCAGGCCGGCGTGCCGTGCGGCGGCGTGACCCGGACCGCGGTGGTCGCCGCCACGGCCGGAGCCGGCGCCGGAGCGGGCCGCGGCGCGGTGAGCCGGCGCCGCTCCGCCCGCAGCGTGAGGCGCCACACCACGACGGGCAGCGCGGTGATCAGCAGCGCCAGGGACGCCCAGACCACCATCGCCGGGTGGGCGTGCCCCTGCCAGAAGCCGACACCGATGGCCGCGCCGAAGACCGTGACGAAGAACAGGTGGATGCGGAACGTCCCGAGCAACGTGTCCGGACTCGCCGAGTCGCCCTTGGGCGTCACCACGAACCGGCTCCGGCGCCGCAGCACCGCGTCCAGCAGCGACCGCGCGTACACCGGCGCCGACAGCGCGGACATCACCATGCCCGCGACGCCGCCCGACCCCTCCGGCTCGTGCGGCGAGACGTTGTGCCGCCGGTTCCACACGTACAGCCCGATCTGCAGCGCCGACGCGTTGCCGTACAGCATCAGCCAGACGACCGGGTCGATGTTCACGCCCGACGCGCCCAGCCCCATGAACAACGCGCAGCTCAGCGCCGCCAGGATCCAGTTCAGCGCGGAGATCGGATAGAAGATGATCATCATCGTGTAGTTGAAGAGCTTGCCGGGCGGCAGCGACCAGAAGCCCTTCCAGTACTGCTTGAGGATCGTCTCGTAGGTGCCGCGCGACCAGCGGAGCTGCTGGGTGAAGAAGTCGGTCCAGGAGTTCGGCCCCTCACCGACCGCGAGCACGTCCGGCGTGTACACCGACCGCCACTTGCGCCCGGTGGCCGGATTGCGGTGCCGGTGGATCTCGAACCCGGTCGCCATGTCCTCGGTGATCGAGTCGTACAGCCCGCCGATCTGCCGCAGCGCCGAGATCCGCACCGCGTTGGAGGTGCCGACGAACATCGGCGCGCCGTACCGGTTGCCCGCGCGCTGGATCAGCGCGTGGAAGAGGAACTGCTGCGACTCGGCGGCCTTGGTGACGAAGGTGTCGTAGTTGCCGTACACCTGCGGGCCGATCACGAAGCCGACGTCCGGGTCGCGGAAGAAGCCGAGCATCCGCTCCAGGTAGTTCGGCAGCGGCACGTGGTCGGTGTCGACCGAGGCGAAGAAGTCGTAGGCGTCGCCGTGCGCGTCCAGCCACGCGTTGTAGTTGCCGTGCTTGGTCCTCGCGCGGTGCGGTCCCTTGGCCGTGTTCCACCTCTCGACGCCCTTGCGGGAGAAGTGCCGCACGCCCAGCCGCGCGCAGACCTCCTTGACCTCGGGGTCGTCTCCCTCGTCGAGCAGCCAGACGTGCATCACGCCCCGGTGGCGGATCCGGACGGCCGCCTCCAGGGTCCTGGTCACCATCGCCAGCGGCTCCTTGCCGGGCACGAAGGAGGTCAGGAAGGCCACCCGGGTCCCGGCCTCCGGCACCACCGGGACCGGGTCCCGGGCGACCAGGGTGGCGTGCGCGTTGGAGAGCACGTTGGCGCAGCGGAACAGCTCGATCAGCCCGATCGACACCAGCATCACGACGTCCAGCGCCGGCAGGAAGTCGTACGTCGGGTAGTCCCGCTCGGTCCAGTGCGACGGCTGGAGCAGCCAGACCAGCAGGCCCACCGACACCAGCGGGGCCGCGAGCAGCATCAGGGAGACCCGCACCCGGTGCGGCTCCTGGGAGAGCAGCGAGCGGTAACGGACCCGGTACGGCTGCCGCGGATCCGGGCGGGTGAGCGGCCCGGCCAGCCGGCTGTAGTGCTCGTAGTCGTAGACCGGCAGGGTCCGCCGCAGCCGGCGGAAGACACCGGTCGTGGTCGTCGTGCCGGTCGCCGGGGTGTGGCCGGCGGCCGGCGCCCCGTGGTGCGGCACCGCGGCTCTGCGCGGCGATGCGTTGCTGGACGCGCCGAAGTCCTGCGCGGCGCCTTTCGGCGTCGACGTCATGAAGTCATCCCCCCGCACGCGCCACGGCGATGCCGCGGCGCGTGTCCGTTACGTCGTGTCCTCCCCCTGGCCGGCTGCTGGACGCCCCCCAGGCGTCCGGTCCGTACGGGGCCCCACCCCCGCCGCGGCGGCAACCGTGCGCCGCGCCTCCCCCAACCGCCGCGTTTCCGCGGCGACTTGTGTCCAGGGTTCTACGGTTTTGAGCATGATCGCAAGATGCGAAACGCGGTCGTAACCGGTCATACGAGCACAATGGGGCGGTCAGGGGTGAGGGTGGGGCATGTGGGACCGTTGTGCGCCCCCTGGCGGCGGCGGGCTCCCCCTCCCGGGGAGTGCCTGGCGGTGACGGTCGCGGTCGCCGTCGTGGTCGCGGTTGCCGTCGCCGTCGCGCGGACAGCAAAAAGGCCCTCGCTCGCGCGAGGGCCTTGTCGTGCGCCGCCAGGGACTCGAACCCCGGACCCGCTGATTAAGAGTCAGCTGCTCTAACCAACTGAGCTAGCGGCGCCTGCTGACGAAGAAAACTCTACCCCACGCGGCGGGGTGCTCCCGACCACCCCACCTGCCCCTTTCGTCCCGCAGGGTGGCCGCGTACATCATTCGGACCGTCAACATGCGGCGCGCGCCCGGGGTTGCGAGACTGGCGAACGTACACGAGCGCGGACATTTCCCTACGAAATGTGAGGCAGATCGCATGACGGAACCGGCCTTCGAGGAGTTCGACCCCGCCGGGACGTGCGACTGCGCAGGGTGCGTGCACTGGCGGCGGGTGATGCCGGGGAGCGCGGGAGGCGCCGCGGCCCGGCACCCGGCCGGGGCCCGCGTGGTCACGGTCACCGCCGCGGCGGCCACGGCGATGGGCGCGGCCCCGGCGGTGGCGGCCGTCGCCCCCGCGGCCCAGGAGGGCCCCGAGGCGGCGCCCGCGCCGGTGGGCCGCCAGGCCGAACGCTCCGGCGCGGGACAGGCGGGCGGCGGGACGGCGCCGCTGCGGGTGGTGTCGCGCGGGGAGATCCTCGAACGGGCGCGGCGGTGGACCGACGCGGGCGTGCCGTACGACATGACACGGAACTGGAGCGACGGCTACCGCCAGGACTGCTCCGGGTTCGTCGCGATGGCCTGGAACCTGCCGGAGAACGCCTGGACCGGCACCCTCGACGCCTTCGCCGAGCGGATCCCGAAGGACGACCTGCGCCCCGGCGACATCCTGCTCCACCACGACCCCGCGGACCCGGAGAACGGCTCGCATGTCGTGATCTTCGGCGGCTGGACGGACTACACCCACACCCGTTACGTCGCCTACGAGCAGACCCGCCCGCACGCCGTGCGCCGGGTGCTCGCGTATCCGTACCCGGAGGACGGCGACCGTTACGTCCCCTACCGCTACCGGGCCCTCGCCCCCGGCGGCGCGGGGGAGCCCGTTCCCGGCGACGGTGCCGGGCGGTCCGCCGCGTTCCCCGGGCGCGCCTCCTTCGGCCCCGGCGCCGGCAACGCCCACGTCACCCGCCTCGGCCGGATGCTCACCGAACGCGGCGGCGCCCGCTTCTACCCCGACGGCCCGGGCTCGCGCTGGAGCGACGCCGACCGCCGGGCCACCCAGGCGTTCCAGCGCGCCCAGGGCTGGACCGGCCCGCAGGCGGACGGCGTTCCCGGCCCGCACACCTGGCGGCTGCTCGTCACCGGCGGCGGCCACGACATCCCGCCCGAGGGGACGCCCTCCTCGCACGGTGTCACCGGCTATCCGGGCCGGGCCGCGTTCCGCCCGGGCGCGAGCAACGCGTACATCACCCAGCTGGGGCGGCAGTTGGTGAGGAAGGGGTACGGCCGCCACTACCCCGCCGGTCCGGGCCCCGAGTGGACGGACGCCGACCGCAGGGCGGTGCAGGCGTTCCAGCGCGCCCAGGGCTGGCGCGGCGGCGCGGCCGACGGCTACCCCGGCCCGGAGACCTGGCGCCGGCTCTTCTCCTGAACCGGACGCACCGGAACCCCCGCGCCCGGCCCGCAGACGCACCACCCGACGCAGACGACGCACCCGACGCAGACGACGCAGCAGCGACACGAGGGGCAACTGGCATGACAGCGACCACCGACGAGATCCCCGCCACGGGACCCGAACCCGACCCCGCGGCCCGTCCGTCCCCCCAGGGCGGCGCCCCCGCCCTCCCCGCCGGACCGCCGCCCGCGGCACCCGCGACCCTCCCGGCCGCGCACACCGCCGACACCGCGCACAGCACGCACCCCGCGCACAGCATCCACACCGCACAGCCCGCTTCCGCCCCGCAGTACGCCCCGGCCCCGCGGCCGCAGGCGCGGCTGATCCAGAACGAGGCGACCACCGAGATCCCCGTCCACCTCCTCTTCCGCGACGACCCCGCCACCGGCACGACCCCCGCCGTGTTCGCCCGCGTCGAGACCACCACCGTGGGCGTCACCGGAACCGGAACCGGCGCCGGTGGCGGCACCGGCACCGGAACCGGCAGCGGCAACAGCGTTGGCCCCCGCCCCCGCCCCGGCGCCCCCGCCGACACGGCCACCGGCGCCACCGGCGCCAACCGCGCCATCGGCCCGCAGCGCCCGCCCCGCACGGGCCGGCGCCGTCCGACCCCGGTGCCCGCGGTCGCCTCCGACGTCGACCCGGCGCTGGAGGAGCGGCCCGGCCGCGCCCTGCCCGGCGCCCTCGGGGCGCTGGCCGGCGCGGTGGGGGTCGCGGGCGGCGCGCTCACCACCTGGTGGACCGGCGTGGTGCCCCCGGCCGCCCTGGAGATCGCCGGACTGCCGGCCGTGGCGGGCGGCGGGACCGGGCTCGGCCTCACCCAGTGGGCCGCGTACACGGGTTCCGTGGCGCTCGGCCTGTTCGGCTTCGGCGGACTGGCCCGCGGCAACACCGGCTGCGCCTGGGTGCTGGGCATGTACGGCCGCTACCGCGGCACCGTCCGCCGCACCGGCCTGCTCTGGGTCAACCCCCTGCTGCTGCGCCGCCGGGTCGACGTCCGGCTGAGGCACTGGCGCAGCGAGCCGCTGTGCGCGCACGACCCCCACGGCGTCGCGCTGCGGGTGCGGACGCTGGTGGTGTGGCGGGTCAAGGACACCGCGCGGGCGGTGCACGCGGTGGCGGACCACGAGGAGTACCTGCGCCGCTGCGTGGAGGCGGCGCTGGCCCGCGTCCCCGTCGACCCGCCGATGGAGCCGGCCGACGAACGCGCGGGGACGGAGGCGGAGGAGCCGGGCCTGGAGGAGGCGCTGACCGCCCAGGTCGCCGCCGACGCCCGGGCGGTGGGCCTGGAGGTCTTCGCGGTGCGACCGATCCGCGTCGAGTACGCCCCCGAGGTCGCCGCGGTGATGCAGCGGCGGCGGATCGCGGCGCTGGACGCGCGGCAGCGGGCCGGGGTGCTCAGCGCGGTCGTCGACTCGGTGGAGGACACCGTGAACCGCCTGACCCTGCGCGGCCTGGTGGAGCTCGACGACTACGAGCGAAAGGTGCTGGTGAAGGACCTGACCGTCGCGTTCTGCGCCGGACGGAGTGAACCGACGCCGTAGCGACGGGAGTTGGAGGATCCACCGAGCTTTCCGAGAGCGGCCGAGATTGGTATGGACATGTTCAGGTTCCGCTTCTAGCGTGGAACTTGGTCTAGACCTTCTCGCACGACTCGGCTCAGCAACGGACCCCCACCCCTCAGGGAGCGTCGGCATGCGCAAAAGGACAAAGATGTACGCGGCCTCGGTCGGCCTGGCCACCGCGGGAGTCATGGTGCTCTCGACCGGCGGCGCCAACGGCCACGGCTACACGGACCTGCCGATCAGCCGGCAGAAGCTCTGTCAGAACGGCACCGTGACGAACTGCGGCAACATCCAGTGGGAGCCGCAGAGCGTCGAGGGCCCGAAGGGCTTCCCGGCCGCGGGCCCCGCCGACGGCGACATCTGCTCGGCGGGCCACGGGACCTTCAACCAGCTCGACCAGCCGAAGACGCCGTCGGGCGCCGCCTGGCCGGCGACCAAGGTCACCGCGGGACAGAGCTACACCTTCCGGTGGCAGTTCACCGCGCGCCACTCCACGAGCGACTTCCGCTACTACATCACCAAGCCCGGCTGGAACCAGAACGCACCGCTGACCCGGTCGGCCCTGAACCTGACGCCGTTCCTCACGGTGCCTTACAACAACCAGCAGCCGCCGCAGACGCTCTCGCACAGCGGCACGCTGCCCGGTGGCCTCAGCGGCCGGCACATGATCGTCGCGGTCTGGACCGTCGCCGACACCGCCAACGCGTTCTACGCCTGCTCGGACGTCACCTTCTGATCGGGCCGCGCACGCCGAAGGGCCCCTCGCCTCGGCGAGGGGCCCTTCATCTGTGCGCCGCCAGGGACTCGAACCCCGGACCCGCTGATTAAGAGTCAGCTGCTCTAACCAACTGAGCTAGCGGCGCGTGACTCCCGCCGTCCGCGTTCTGCGGCCGGCGACGAAGAAAATACTACCTGGTCCTCGGGGGTGCTCGTGACCAGGTTTTCCGCGGGCCGGGACCCGGGCCCCGCGGCCGACAGGCGGCGCCGGGGCCCGAACGGGCGACGTCAGGACGCGATGGACATCGACAGCAGCACCGGCGCGGCCTCCCGGTGCAGCCGGTCGGCGGCCAGCCGGAGCCGGTGCGCCTGGCTCACCGGCATGGACAGGGCCAGACTGCTGACCCGCCCGCCCGTGGAGAGCGGCACCGCCGCGCAGACCGTGCCCACCGCGTACTCCTGGATGTCCAGCACCGGCGAGGTCGGCGGCTGGGCCTCCAGGTGGGACAGGAGCAGCTGCTCGCTGGTGATGGTGCGCGAGGTCAGCCGCGGCATCCGGTGGCGGGAGAGGTGGTCGCGGCGGCCGTCGCCGTCCAGCTGCCGCAGCAGGCTCTTGCCGACGGCGCTGGCGTGCGCGGCCGAGCGGAAGTCCACCCACTCGTTCACCGCCGGGGCCTCCGGACCGGCGGCGTACTGGGTGACGCTCACCTCGCCGTCGACGTACCGGCTGAGGTAGACCGCCGCCCCGACGTCCTGCCGCAGCCGGTCGAGGGTGTGCTGGAGCTTCTCGCGCAGCGCCTGCTCGCGCCCGTCGGCCGAGGTCAGGCGCGTGAAGGTGTCCCCGACGGCGTAGGCGCCGTCCGGGAGGCGCAGAACGTAGCCCTCGCGCCGGAGCATCCGCAGCAGCGTGGTCGGGCGCCGCGTGCGGAGGCCGAGCTGGCGGCCCAGTTCTGCGTCGGTGATTCCGGCGGGGTGCCGCGCCACCACGTCCAGGACCCGTAGGGCCTCCTGGACCGAATGGTGCGACTCGGCCGGTTCGTTCAGCGCCACGGTTTCCCCCTGCGCCAGCGTGTTCGGGCCGTTGATCCGGTCGATCGACAGCCTCACGATACCGGGGCGACGCGATCCGGACAGGGCCTTCCGGCCCACGGGAACGCCACCGGGCGTGCTTGCGCAGGTGGCATATGTCGCAGGCACGCACCACTTCTTGCGGAAGGCTTGAAGACGACGTGCGGACCGGGCAGAGACGGACTTTTGACCGCGGCTCGGACCGGGGTCCGACCGCGCGGCGCGGACCCGGCTCGGACCGCGGAATCAGACCTGGACCAGCGGCTCCCGGGTGAAGAGCGCGCCCAGCTCCGGGGCGTTCACCCGGCGGTCCGTGAGGCGCAGCGCCTCCCAGGCCGACACCTGGTTCGCGGTGAGCACCGGCTTGCCCACCGCCGCCTCCAGCGCCGGCAGCGAGGAGACGGTGTGCAGCGCGCTGTCCGGAACCAGTACGGCCTCCGCGTCCGGACGGTCGGCCGCCAGCACCAGCTCGTGCACCCGGTCCGGGCCCCAGGCGGCCACCTCGGCGGCGGTGGCCGCGCCCGCCCCGTGCACCGAGGTGACCTCCACCCCGGTGCCCTCCTCCAGGAAGCGCACGAAGAGCTCGGCCACGTCCTCCGGATAGGTCGCCGCGACCGCCACCCGGCGCGCACCGATCTCCCGCACCGCGTGGGCGAAGGCGAAGGACGCCGAGGAGGCGGGCATCCCCGCCGCCACCGCCAGCGACCGGACCTGCTCCCGCGAGGCCTCCCAGCCGTCGACGAAGCTGCCGGCCGTGTTGACCCAGACCAGCGACTCCGCCCCCGACAGCCGCAGCTGCTCGCAGGCGTCCGAGAGCGGCCCCGGCGCGCCGGTCGCCCGCAGGACATCGACCCGCCGCACGTCCTCGCCGAGCTCGGTGTGGACCACGTCGACCCGGATGTCGCTGCCGAGGAGCTGCTCGATGCGGGGGTAGTCGTCCTCGGCCGAATGGCCCGGGTAGATGAATCCGAGTGCGGTCATGTCCAGCCTCTCCGTCACCTTCACGTGCACCGTCACCGCCGTCGCGGCCCTGTCCGGGTACCCAGCACGGCCCGGGAAACCGATCGGATTAGGCCATCGAAGCTCGGGTAGGCGCGCGGCCATGTCTTCACCTCCCTTCAAGAAGGAAAGACCACTCACCCGGCGGAGCGTGCTGGCCGCGGGGGCCGCCACGGCCGCCGTCGTCGGTGTCTCCGCCTGCAGCCGGGTCCCCACCGAGGACTCCAAGGACGGCGGTGACCTGCTGGAACGGCTGCGCGCGCTGGGCGTGGTGCGGGTCGGCATAGCCGGCGAAATACCCTTCGGCTACATCGACAAGGACGGAAACCTCACCGGGGAGGCGCCCGAGCTCGCCCGGGTGATCTTCAAGCGGCTGGGTGTCGCCTCGGTCCAGCCGGTGCCGACCGAGTTCGGCTCCCTCATCCCCGGCCTCAACTCGCAGCAGTTCGACGTCGTCGCCGCCGGCATGTACGTCAACAAGGAACGCTGCGCGCAGGTGATCTTCGCCGATCCCGACTACCAGATGCTCGACTCGTTCGTCGTCCGCAAGGGCAACCCGATGGGGCTGCGGAACTACCGGGACGTCGTGGAGAAGAAGGCCAGGTTCGCCACCGGGACCGGCTACGCCGAGATCGAGTACGCGGTCGAGGCCGGCATCCCGCAGAGCGAGATCCTGATCGTGCCCGACCAGGTGGCCGGACTGAACGCCGTCGAGTCCGGACGCGCCGACGTGTTCGCGGGCACCGCCGTCACCACCCGCGAGGTGGTCAAGAAGTCCGCCAAGGCCGAGGCCACCGAGCCGTTCGCGCCGATCGTGGACGGCAAGCCCCGGATCGACGGCGGCGCCTTCGCCTTCCGCCCCACCGAGACGCGGCTGCGCGACGCCTTCAACGCCGAACTGCGCAAGATGAAGAAGAGCGGCGAGCTGCTCCGCGTGCTGCGGCCCTTCGGGTTCACCGAGTCGGAGATGACCGACCTGACCGCGAAGGAGCTGTGCGCCCGATGAACAGCTCGATGACCTCAGGGCTCTGGGAACTGGTGCTGAACGGTGTGTGGATCACCGTCCAGCTGCTGGTGCTCAGCGCCGTCCTGGCCACCGCCGTCGCCTTCGTGGCGGGCATCGCCCGCACCCACCGGCTGTGGATCGTCCGCTTCCTCGCGGGCCTCTACACCGAGGTGTTCCGCGGCACCTCCGCGCTGATCATGATGTTCTGGGTCTTCTTCGTGATGCCCACCGCCTTCGGCTGGCAGCTGGTCCCGCTCTGGGCCGGCACCCTCGCCCTCGGCCTGACCTACGGCGCGTACGGTGCCGAGGTGGTGCGCGGCGCGATCGCCGCCGTGCCGCAGGCCCAGCGCGAGGCGGGCATCGCCCTCAGCCTCACGCCCTGGCAGCGGATGCGGCTGATCCTGCTCCCGCAGGCCGTGCCCGAGATGATCCCGCCGTTCTCCAACCTCCTGGTCGAGCTGCTCAAGGGCACCGCCCTGGTGTCGATCATGGGCATGGGCGACCTGGCGTTCAGCGGCAACCTGATCCGGCTGGCGCTTCAGGAGAGCACCGAGATCTACACGTACATCCTGCTCATCTACTTCGTCCTCGCCTTCCTGCTCACCCGCCTGATGCGCGGGCTGGAGCGCAACCTCAAGGTCCGCACCGGCAAGGTCGTGAGGACCGCCACACCTGAGGCGACCGCCGACGCGAAGGCGGGTGCTGCCGCGTGAACTGGGACTGGAACGCCGTCGCGGAGTTCATGCCGCACTTCTGGGACGGCCTGCTGGTCACCCTGCAGGCGCTGGTGCTGGGCTCCCTGCTCTCCTTCACCCTCGGCCTGGTGTGGACCCTGCTGATGCGGGTGCCGACCCGCTGGGTGCGCTGGCCCGTCGGCGTGTTCACCGAGTTCGTCCGGAACACGCCACTGCTGGTGCAGCTCTTCTTCCTCTTCTACGTGCTGCCGGAGTGGGGCCTGACCTTCTCGGCGCTCACCATGGGCGTCATCGGCCTCGGCCTGCACTACTCCACGTACACGATGCAGGTCTACCGGGCCGGCATCGAAGGCGTGCCGGCCGGCCAGTGGGAGGCCGCCAAGGCGCTCAACCTGCCGCTGCGGCGCACCTGGACCGCGGTGATCCTGCCGCAGGCCGTGCGGCGGGTGGTGCCCGCGCTGGGCAACTACGTGATCTCGATGCTCAAGGACACGCCGCTGCTGATGACCGTCACCGTCCTGGAGATGCTCGGCGAGGCGCGGCTCTTCTCGCAGCACCACTTCGAGTTCACCGAGCCGGTGACGGTGATCGGCGTGGCCTTCATCGTCATCTCCTACCTCGCCTCCCTTCTCCTGCGATCCCTGGAGCGACGCCTTGTCTGACACCCTTCCCACCCCCGAGACCCAGGCCACCACGCCGCCCGCCGGCGAACTGATCCGGTTCGACAAGGTGAGCAAGCGGTTCGGCGAGAACACGGTCCTGGACCAGCTCGACTTCTCCGTGGAGGCCGGCAAGCACGTCACGCTGATCGGCCCCTCCGGCTCCGGCAAGACCACCATCCTGCGGATGCTGATGACCCTGACCAAGCCCGACGAGGGCACCGTCACGGTCGACGGCAGACGGCTGTACCCGGCCAAGCGCCGGGAGGTCGCCGAGGTCCGCAAGAACATCGGCATGGTGTTCCAGCAGTTCAACCTCTTCCCCAACATGAAGGTGCTGCGGAACGTCACCGAGGCGCCGGTGACCGTGCTGGGCCTGTCCAGGGACGAGGCCGAGGCGCGGGCCCGCGAACTGCTGGACCTGGTCGGGCTCGCCGACAAGTGCGACGTCCACCCCTCCCAGCTCTCCGGCGGCCAGCAGCAGCGGGTCGCCATCGCCCGCGCCCTCGCCATGCGGCCGCAGGTGCTGCTGCTCGACGAGGTGACCTCGGCGCTCGACCCCGAGCTGGTGGCCGGCGTGCTGGACGTGCTGCGTGACATCGCCCACTCCACCGACATCACCATGCTCTGCGTCACCCACGAGATGAACTTCGCGCGGGACATCTCCGACGACGTGCTGATGTTCGACGGCGGCCGGGTCATCGAGTCCGGCCCGCCGGAGCGGATCTTCGAGGACCCCACGCACGAGCGCACCCGGGAGTTCCTCGGCGCGGTGCTCTGACGCCCTGCCGAGGGGCACGCGGCGGGGCGGTGGCGGAATAGGCCACCGCCCCGCCGCGTTGTCGCCCACCGCACGGCGTTGTGGAGAAAGAGGGAGTACGAGGGTGACCCAGCAGGCAGACGACATCCGCGGAACGGCGCAGGGCGGCGCCCCGGTCCCCGTTTCGGTGCTCGACCTGGTCACCGTCGGCGCCGGGTACACCTCGAGCGACGCGCTGACCACCTCCGCGCGGATCGCGCGGCTCGCCGAGTCGCGCGGATTCCACCGCTACTGGGTGGCCGAGCACCACTCCATGCCGGGCGTCGCCTCCAGCTCGCCGGCGGTGATCCTCGCCTACCTGGCCGCGCAGACCGAACGGATCCGGCTGGGCTCCGGCGGCGTGATGCTGCCCAACCACGCCCCGCTGGTGATCGCCGAGCAGTTCGGCACGCTGGAGGCCATGGCACCGGGCCGGGTGGACCTCGGCCTCGGCCGCGCCCCCGGCACCGACGGCGCCACCGCCGCGGCGCTGCGGCGCACGGACCGGCTGAACGAGGGCGCCGACGACTTCCCCCAGCAGCTCGCCGAACTGCTCCGCTTCCTCGACGACGACTTCCCCGACGGCCACCCGTACGCGCGGATCCACGCCGTGCCGGGGCCGGTGCAGGCGTCCGCGGCGGGCGGCGTCCAGTCGGCGCACCGGCCGCCGGTGTGGCTGCTCGGGTCCTCCGGCTTCTCCGCGCGGCTCGCGGGCGCGCTGGGGCTGCCCTTCGCCTTCGCCCACCACTTCTCGGCGCAGAACACGATCCCGGCGCTGGACCTGTACCGGGAGTCGTTCCGGCCGTCCGCGGTGCTGGACGCCCCGTACGCGCTGATCGGCGTCGCGGCGCTGGCCGCGGACACCGAGCAGGAGGCGCGGCGCCAGGTCAGGGCCGCCGCGCTGAACATGCTCCGGCTCCGCTCCGGGCGGCCCGGGCTGGTCCCCACCCCGGAGGAGGCGGAGGCCTACCCCTGGACCGAGGCGGAGCGGCACTTCGTGGACTCGTGGAACGCGAACGTCGTGCACGGCACGGGGGAGCAGGTGCGGGAGGGGCTGGACGCGCTCCAGAAGCGCACCGGGGCGGACGAGCTGATGCTCACGGCCAACGCCCACGGGCCCGAGGTCCGCGTCCGCTCGTACGAGCTCGTCGCCGACGCGTACGGCCTTCCCACCGCCTCCTGACCCGCGCCGGTGGCCCCGGTCGCCCGGTCGCCACGGTCCCGCGGGGCTCGCGCGGCCGGTCGTGCGGCCGGTCCCGCGGGGCTCGCGCGGCCGGTCGTGCGGGCGGGGAATCCGGGGCCAAAGGCGGGGGTTGCGGGGGGCGGGACAATGGATGGCGGTGCACGAGACGGAAACGTGACGAACGGAGACCCGCATGGCGGAGCACACGCCGCGACAGAACCCCCCGCGGCTACGCCCCGCGCCCCTGCTCTTCGAGCCGGCGGCGGCCGCCGCCGACCCCGAGCACTTCTTCGACCTGGAGTCGATCGACGACCCCGAGGCACTGCTGTCCCGGGCCACGGAACTCACCGTGGCGTTCCGCGCGGCGGCCGACCGTGCGCTGGAGTACCAGGCGATGGCCGCCGCCCAGCTCGCCGACCCCCGCCGCTTCGACCGGCTCTCCACCGCCGACATCGCGGCCCGCGCGGACTGGACCGAGGACTACGCGGTGAAGATGGTCGAATTCGGCCGTGACCTGCTGCGCGGCGTCGAGGACGCCCCCGGTCCGGCCGGCCACCGCGGCGCGCCGGGGCCCACGTGACCGCCCGGTGAGCGGCGCGTGAATATCGATTTCTCGTCACCCCGACCGGGGTGCTAATGTCTACCTCGTCAGCAGGCGCCGCTAGCTCAGTTGGTTAGAGCAGCTGACTCTTAATCAGCGGGTCCGGGGTTCGAGTCCCTGGCGGCGCACCGACACCGGAGGCCCGGTTCACGGAGACGTGGACCGGGCCTCCGTCGTGTCCGGGGCCGGCGTGATCTGTACCGTCCAGGCCCCCGACGCCGTGCGCCCCTCCACCCGCACCCGCACGCCGTCGCCCGGCACGGTGAAGCTCTCCCCGGCGGCCACCGGCGCGTCGGCCAGCGGCGGGTACACCGAGCGCTCCGGGCAGGCGGAGGTCCCGGGGTGGGCGTCCACCACCTCCACGGGGCCCTTGCCGGAGTCCGTGCCGCCGTTCACCCGGTACACCAGCACGCCCTCCGAGCAGGTGGTGGTGTCGTTGCCCACGGGGCCGCGGGCCTCGAAGGCCAGCACGCTGTCCGGCCCGGTCCGCACCACCGCCAGCTTGGTGCCGCCGCCCAGGCCGAAGTACGGCATCGCGGCGGGCGAGCCGGCCGCCCCCGCCGCCCCGGTGGCGCCGAAGGCCTCGAGGCCGAACGCCCCGGCCTCCTGCGGACGCCGTCCCGCCAGCCCGTTCTCGGACCCGGCCGCCGCCGCACCGGTCTCCGGGTCGCCCCGCCCCGTCCCGCCGCCCACCCCCAGCGGCTCCAGGGTGAGCCGGGTGGCGCCCCGCACACAGGTGATCTGCTGCGCCTCCAGCCAGCCCAGCTTCCACTTGTGCCAGCCCATGAGGTCCGGCGCGAGGCCGAACTGGCTGCCCATGAGGTCCCAGTCGCCGACGTGGGTGTCCCAGTCGCCCTTGCCGTCCACCGGGCGGTTGTAGAGGTCGGGCAGGTCCAGCACGTGGCCGGTCTCGTGGGCCAGCACCAGCCGGTCCGGGGGATGCCGTTCGAAGACGGTGACCACCCGCCGCAGGTCCGTGCCGTCGGCCCGCAGCGGCCTGGAGAGGTTGACGACCTTGGTGGCGTCCGCGTTGACGCCCGGCGCGTCCGGGTCGGCGACCAGGTAGACGATGTCGTACCGCGAGAAGTCGACCTCCGGGTCGGCGACGGAGAGCGCGTCGCGGAGGTACGCGGCGCGTTCGGGGGCGCCCCAGTCGCGCCGCATGGCGTACTCGGTGGACGCGCGCGGCATCCGCAGCCAGGTGCGCCCCGGGTGCGGGCGGACCGTGAAGCGTCCGTAACTGGCCTTCTCGAAGTACTCGCTGGTGAGCGGGAAATGGTCGGCCACCAGTTGCGCCGGAGTGGTGAGCGGGTCCGAGTCAGGGAAGGAAAGGAACACCATCACCGCGTCGAGGGGCCGGGTGGGACGGGGGTAGTGGGCGTTCCAGGTGTCCAGGCCCTCGGAGTGGTGGGCGGAGGTGCGTTCCAGCGCGCAGGATTCCAGGCCGGTACCGGCGGCGGAGGGGTGGGCGATGATCGAGGTCGCGGCGAGTGCGCTCAACGTGGTGGCCACGGCCGCCGCGGTCCGCATGCCCGGACGGCGGCGGGACCCCTCGGGGAAGGGGAGTGGACACGGCACGTCTACCTCCGGGCGCGATTTCCGGGACACCGCACCCAGACTGTGTGATGGTGTGGAGAGATGCCCTGTTCGTCTGGCCCGGAAGGGTGAGGCGCGACCACGGCGTCCCGGCGGCCCGGCCGGAACTCGAACGGAGCTTCGGTCACGGAACGTCACAATTGATCGGTCGACGGAGCAACGTGTCCATTTGTGGACGCAAGCGATCTGTCGCTGGGGTGGTTTGCCCCGGTGCGGAAATGAACGGCTGGAAGGGCCTGTGGGCTGCCTCTATGATCGGCACACTTTCCTGACTCTTCCCGACCCGGACTACCCATACGAAGATCGAGTGCACTGCGGGAGCAAGCGGTGAGCGGAACGTCCGAAGGTCCGGCAGCGGCCCCGGATGGCGTGGGCCAGACCGTCACGGAGCGTGGCGGATCCGCACAGGTCACGCCCGCGGGCGGCGAGGGGCTGCTCGCCCTCGACCCCGCCTACCGGTCCGCCTTCACGGCCGCGCCGCTGGCCATGGCGGTGGTCGCCCCGGACGGGCTGGTGGTGGGCGCCAACGCCACGCTGGCGCGGCTGCTCGGCGCGCCCCGCCCGGACGCGCTGGCCGGCCGGGTCGCCGCCGACCTGGTCGACCTGGCCGCCGACCCGCGCACCTGGCAGGCGTACCGGGAGGTGCTGCGGGGCCGCCAGGCGGTGCTGCGGTGCACCCGCCGGCTCAAGCACCCCGACGGGCACTCGCTCTGGGCGCAGGTCACGGTGACCCCGCTGACCGGCGGCGAACAGGGCGTGCTGCTCTCGGTCGCCGACATCTCCGCCCGCCGCGAGCTCCAGGCCCGGCTGCGCCACCTCCAGATGCACGACCCGGTCACCCGTCTGCCCAACCGCAGCCTGTTCTTCGAACGGCTCACCAACGCGCTGGAACACGCCGTCGGCTCCGACGTCGGCACCGGCCGGGTGGGCCTCTGCTACCTGGACCTCGACGGGTTCAAGGCCATCAACGACACGCTCGGCCACCGGGTCGGCGACCGGCTGCTGGCCGCCGTCGCCGAACGCCTCACCCGGTGCGCCGACGAGACCGGGTTCAACCGGACGGGCGCGCCGCTGGTGGCCCGGCTCGGCGGCGACGAGTTCGCGCTGCTGGTGGAGGACTCCACCGGCACCGAGCAGCTCGCCGACCTGGCCGAATCGGTCCTCACCGCACTCCAGGCGCCGTTCGACCTCTCCGGGCAGCGGCTCTCCGTCTCCGCCTCCATCGGCGTCGTCGAGCGGCACGCCGAGGGAACCACCGCCACCGGGCTGATGCAGGCCGCGGACACGACGCTGTACTGGGCGAAGGCCGACGGCAAGTCACGCTGGACGCTCTTCGACCCCGAGCGCAACGCGCACCGGATGACCCGGCAGGCGCTGGTCTCCACGCTCCGGCCGGGGATCGAGCGTGAGGAGTTCGTCCTCCAGTACCAGCCGCTGGTCGGCATGTCCGACGGGCGGGTGCGGGGGGTCGAGGCGCTGGTCCGGTGGGACCACCCCCAGTTCGGGATGCTGTCCCCGAACCGGTTCGTGGGGCTGGCCGAGGAGGACGGCTCCATCGTGCCGCTGGGGCGGTGGATCCTGCGGACCGCCTGCCGCCAGGCGCGGCGGTGGCAGCTCGACCATCCGGGGGAGCCGCCGCTGTTCGTCAGCGTCAACGTGGCGGTGCGGCAGGTCTGGGACTCCGACCTGGTCGCGGACGTGGCGCGGATCCTCGCCGAGACGGAACTCGACCCGGGGCTGCTGCAGCTGGAGCTCACGGAGTCCGCGCTGATGGGGTCCGCGGGGCGGCCGATCAAGGCGCTCCAGGCCCTCAGCGACATGGGCGTGCGGATCGCCATCGACGACTTCGGGACCGGGTACTCCAACCTGGCCTACCTCAGTCGGCTGCCGGTGTCGGTGCTGAAGCTGGACGGATCGTTCGTGCGGGGGTTCCAGTACGAGGACGGGGACCGGGCCGCCCCGAACGCGGCGGACGAGGTGATCGTCGAGGCGATGGTGCAGCTCGCGCACCGGCTGGGGCTCAGTGTCACCGCGGAGGGGGTGGAGACGGCGGCGCAGGCGGCCCGGCTCCGCCGCATCGGCTGCGACACCGGCCAGGGCTGGCTCTACAGCCGCCCCGTCCCCCCGGACCACGTCCCCACCCTCCTCACCCCCAACGCCACGGTCACGTAACCGCGGCGGGGCAGGGGGCCGGATCCCCCCATGCCACGGTCACGCGACCCCGGCGGGGTCAGGGGGTCCAGGTGACGCGGTGTTCGGTGAGGTGGGAGAGGACGGCGTGGTTGGCCTCCCAGCCGTCCGGGAACTTCACGGTGACGCCGAGCTGGACCGGCTCCGTGGAGGGGTGGTCGTCGAGGAGGTCGGCGACCCCCGCGCGGCAGACCACGATGCACGCGTGACGGTGCCGCGACGCCAGCACGCACAACCGCCCCGTCTCCAGGTGGAACGCCGTCGCGTCCGGCCGCCCGGACAGCGGGTGCAGCACCACCGTGACGTCGTACTCCCGCCCCTGCAGCCGGTTGGCGGTGTCCACGACCACGTCCCGCACGCCCAGCTCGGCGAGCGCCGCCCGGACCGCGGCCGCCTGGTCCCGGTGGGCCGTGCCGACCGCCACCCGGTCGGCGGTCAGCGGCACCGGATCGGGCGACCGCTCCGACACCGCCGCCCCGCCCCGGTCCAGCAGCCGCCGCACCACCTGGGCCACCGCCCGCACCGCCTCCGGATCCGTGCGCGGCGTCAGCCGGTGCGGCAGCTCCAGCAGGCCCCAGCCGGAGACCGCCGCCTCGTCGATCACCCGGTCCGGCCCCGACCCGTCCGACGGCACCCCGAACGCCAGCCGCCGGTCCTCGGGCCCGGTGCCCGCGCGGAACGGCGTGTACGGGTAGAACGCGTCGGACACCAGCGGCGCCGCCGAGGCGGGGAGCCGCCAGGACACCGGCAGCCGGTGCTGCGGCAGCCCCGGGTTGTGCGCCAGCAGCGTGGTGACCGCCGAGGCGGACGGGTCGTACGACAGCCCCGCCCACTGCTCCGCGCCGACCACCGAGAACGGGTCGAGCTGACCGGGGTCGCCGACGAACAGCGCCCGGTCGAACAGCCCGGCCACCGTGAGCAGCGCGTCGGAGCGCATCTGGTACGCCTCGTCGACGATCGCCTGCTCCCAGTGCGCGTCCGACGGTTTCACGTGGCCCCACTTGGCGGCCGTGGAGATCACCACCGGCAGCCCGGCCAGCGCCGCGGCCTTGTCGGAGAGCAGGACGTTGTCCAGGTCCTCCAGCGCCTTGTCGTAGGCGTCGGCGTCGCTGCTGTGCAGCCGGCCCACCGGGAGGTCGGGCCGCTTCTCGTGGAGCCGCAGCACCAGGTCGTCGACCTGCGCGTTGGTCTGTGCGACCACCATCAGCGGACGCCCCGCGTCGGCGAGCTCCAGCGCGGCCCGCACCACCAGCGTGGACTTGCCGGCGCCCGGCGGGGAGTCCACCACCACGCCGCGGTGCGCGCCGGCCATCGTGTCGCGCAGGATCTCACCGGTGACCCGGGCGGCCTCCGCGCCGGGGTCGAAGGCCGCGGCGCGGGCGGCGCCGACGGACGTGATCACAGCAGGTCCTCCTCGGTGACGGGATCGGCGGCGGGCAGCGGCGCCGGGTCGGTGGGCGGTCCGCCGTGCGTCCACGGGGTGTTCTCCGGGTCCGGCAGCTTCGGTCCGCCGCGCGGCTCGTGCTCGAAGAGGGTGAAGCAGAGCCGGTCGCCCTTCTCCGGCACCGAGCCGAGCGCGGGCTCCTTGCCACGGCCCATCCTGTCGACGATCCGCAGCACCACCAGCAGCGGGCCGCCGCCCTCCGGGTCCAGGCCGCCGTCCTCCTCCTCCACGGACACGAACTGCGCCGTCTGCGGCTTGCCGTCCAGGGAGCGGTACACCTTGGCCTTCTCGCCCAGGTGCGGCCGGTCGTCGGTGCGCAGCGTCACCAGCGGGCGCGGGCTGGGCCGCTTGGTCTCCGTGTAGGTCATGGTGACGTCGACGACCTCGCCGACGAAGGCCTCGCCGGTCAGCCGCCGGGCCGCCAGCACCAGCGGGTCGTCCAGCGCCTCCTGGGCGTCCAGCTTCGCCTGCTCCCGCTCGCGGCGGGCCAGCTTCTGGGCGGCCGTGACCGCGTCGTCGATCCGCGGCTGCGGGGGCTCGCCTGAGGCCACCCGGTCCCGGTGGGCGGTGTACGACCACCGGTCGCCCGTCCAGCGGTCCGGCACGTGCGCCGCCTCGGGCAGCTCGCGCAGCAGGTCCAGGCCCCGCCAGACGTTCTCCCAGGTCGGCAGCGTGCGGGAACGGACCAGCTCACGGATCTCCCGCTCCGCCTCCGCCAGGTGGGCCAGCAGCGCGTCCGCCGCCACGCCGTCCTCGGCCGCCGCCAGCGCGGAACGCGCCCGGTCGTAGCGTTCGATCGCGGGGGCCAGCAGCCGGTTGTCGAAGGCCGGGTCGGTGGCCGGACCCGCCGGCGGGCACAGCAGCTGGCCCTCCGCGTCGCGCCCCACCTCGGCCCGCAGCGCCGCCTCGGCGCCGGTCAGCCCCTCCTCCCGCGGAGGGTCCACCCAGGCCAGCAGCGCCCCCAGGTGCTGGTCCTCCAGGCTGGACTGGCCGGTCGCCCAGTGCCGGGAGAGCAGGTCGGTCATCGCCAGCAGCAGCGACGAGCCCGGCACCCGGGCGCGCTCCCCGAAATGGGTGAACCAGCGGCCCAGCAGCGGCACCCGCGGCGGCGCCGGGTACGCCGTCTCCGGATCCTGCTCGGCGGTGCGGCGGAACCGCGTGGAGCGGCCCAGCAGCCGGACGAGGTCCACGCCCGCCCGGCTCGGCACGATCAGCTGCGGGGCGTCGGCGCAGAGCTCCCGCTCCACCTTCACCTGCCGGCCGGTCTCCGGATCGGCCTCCTTGCCCTCCACCAGCTCCACGTCGTCCGCGAAGGACTCCACGTACGGCAGGACGACGTCGGCCAGCTCGGCCAGGAACGCCGACCGCAGGTCGGGGTCGCGAGGCTGGGGCACCACCAGCAGACGCGGCGCGTCCCGGTCGCGGCCGACCAGGGCGCCCAGCGGGGCGCCCGCCTCACCGGCCGTGGTCAGCGGCACGAACACCAGCGGACGCTCCGACAGATGACGGTGGCGGACCGTGGCGGCGGGCTGCGCGCGGCCCACCCGGATCGCCTCCAGCCGGGCCAGGGTCGTGATCAGCGACATGCCAGCGCCTCCTCCCGCAGCCGGGCGGCCCGCCGGAGCGCGGCCACCGCGGGGTCCGAGGCGTCGCCCGCCTCGCCGCGGGCCGCCGCCAGCACCGTCTCCACGGCGGCCAGCTCGCCCAGCTCGGCCCGCGCGGACCGGCCGAGCACCGTCACCGCGCCGTCCTCACGGGCACGGGACCGGCAGTGGAAGGCGAGTTCGCAGGTGGCCAGGCACTCCGGGGTGTACACGGCGCGCACCGACTCGACCGACTCCACCAGCCGCTCGGCCGGAAGCCCGGGGGAGAAGCAGGCGTCCGGGGACAGGGCGGCCGCGATCTCCTCCACCCGCGTCAGCCGGCCCAGCTGCCGCGCCGTCACCGCGCGCTGCTTGCGCACGTCCACGGCGGAGGCGGTCGGCAGGTTCGAGAAGTCCTTGGGGCAGACCAGCAGAACCCGGTGCCGCACCTGCGGCGGCGGGTCGATGCGCGCCGCCACCTCCTCCAGCGCCAGCACGTACACCGCGGCCTGGCGGGCCGCCGCGCCCACCTTCGCGGCGTCGGCGGAACCGTCCAGCAGCGGGAACGACTTGATCTCCACGACCGTCCAGGTGCCGTCCGGGTGGACCACCACCGCGTCCGGCTCCAGGAAGGCGGGCGTCCCCGCCACCTCGAGGGCCAGCATCGGGTGGTCCAGGAGCGTCCACGCGCCCTCCGCCGCGGCGGCGGCCGAAGCCTCGCGCAGCGCCAGCGCCGTGCGGCCGGCGCGCCCCTGCGGGCCCGTGGCCGCCAGGTCCGGCACCCGGGCGCCGCCCGGCGGCGGCTCCGGGGCGGACGGATCCAGCCGCTCGCGCACCAGCCGCAGCAGCTCCGCGCCGCCGTCGCCCTTCACCCGCGCCTCGAAGGCGTGCCCACGGGTGAAGGCGAACTGGGACTGGCCGAACGGGGCGGGCGCGCCCAGCGCGCTCGCCAGCTCCGTCTTGTCCACACCGGCGCCGTCCAGGAGCGCCCGCCGGTCACAGCCCGGGTTGGCGGCCAGCGCCGCCAGGGCACGGGCGTCCAGCGGCTTGGCGTCCACGCCCGGACCGCGCAGGTCGGCCAGCCGCTGCCGCAGCGCCGGCCCGCCCTCGGGGCCCTCGCCACGGCCCGCGGCGGGCCCGGGCGACTGGTTCGGCTCGGGGCCCGGACCGCCCCGACCGGGGCGCGGGCCGCTCAGGTATTCGCTCACCCGGGGAAGTCTGGCATCTGCCACCGACAACGCGGGGTGCGCAAGTGACTCCTGGGGCTTTTCGGGACGGTTGGCCGGATTGCGAGGGGTGGCGAAGGGGAGCGGATTGGCGGATACGGCCGTCCGTCCGTGTCCGCCGGGGGTTCACTGACGTTGAGTTCACGCTATGGGCTACTGCCGGTTTTGAGCTGTTGAGGTCCCTGGAGGCCGAAGATGCGACACGACCGTGTGACGGTGTGGGGCGACGTGGTGACCGTGCCCACGCGACAGGGACTCGAGGCGGTGGACATCCTGCGCCGCCACTTCGTCGAGGCGGTGGGCCCCGTGCTGCACGACGACCGCGGCGGCACGCTGGGGTTCGTGGTGCCGTCCGGTACGGCGGAGCGGTGGAACGTTCCCGGCAGCCGGTGCGTGCACCGGGTCGAGGGCACGGACTGGCTGCTCCCCCCGGTGTCCGGCGGGCTCGCCACCGACCCGGCCGTCCTGCGCCGCGCCCTCGGCGAGGCCGCCCGCCTCATCGCCGCGGCCGACAGCTGCCAGTAGCCCGCTTCCGGTCTCGCGCGGGGGCGCGGCCGCGAGTGGTCCGCTGCTGGTCTCGCGCGGGGCGCAGCCGCGAGGAGTCCGCTTCCGGTCTCGCGCCGAGGGGGCGCGGCAGTGAGTGGTCTGCTGCTGGTCTCGCGCGGGGGCGCGGCGTGAGTAGTCTGCTTCCGGTCTCGCTCCGAGGGGACAGCCGCGAGTGGTCTGCTGCTGGTCTCGCGCCGGGGGCAGCCGCGAGGAGTCCGTTTCCGGTCTCGCGTTGAGGGGCGGCCGTGGGTGTTCTGCTGCTGGTCTCGTGCGGGGCGCGGCGTGAGTGGTCTGCTTCCGGTCTCGCGCCGCCGAGGGGGCAGGCGTGAGTGGTCTGCTGCTGGTCTCGTGCGGGGCGCGGCGTGAGGAGTCCGTTTCCGGTCTCGCGCCGAGGGGGCAGCCGCGAGGAGTCCGTTTCCGGTCTCGCGCCGAGGGGCAGCTGCCAGTGGTCCGTTTCCGGTCTCGCCGCGGTCGACCCGCGAGCAGGCCCGCCCCGGCTCCGCGCCGGGTGACACGGCCCCGCCCGTCGGACGACGCGTCCGGCCCGGCATCGCCCGGGGGTGCTCCCGACGGCCGTGCCGCGGGGGAGGACAATGGGCGCATGGGCAGGAAGGTACGGGGCGGCGCGGCCGCGGTGGTGGTCAGCGCGGAGGTCGACGGAGGCACCGCCGAGCTGGTGCCGGACCGCGAGCGCCCGCGCGCGTGGACGCTCACCGTCGACGGGGCGCCCCAGTCGCACGTCGACCTGGACGACCCCGCCCACCTCTCCTTCACCTACCAGCGCCGCATCGGCCACGTCATCGACCTCGCGGCCCCGCCGGGCAGGCCGGTCAACGCCCTCCACCTCGGCGGCGGCGCATTCACCCTGGCGCGGTACGTCGCGGCGACCCGCCCCCGTTCCACGCAGCAGGTGGTGGAACGCGACGCGCGCCTCGTGGAGCTGGTGCGCCGGGAACTGCCCCTGGACCCCGCCGCCCGGGTGCGGGTCCGTACCGCGGACGCCCGCGCGGGCCTGGCCAAGGCCCCGGACGCCCGGGCCGACCTGGTCGTCGCCGACGTGTTCGGCGGCGCCCGCACCCCCGCCCACCTCACCTCCGTGGAGTTCCTGGACGAGGTGCGCCGCGCCCTCGCGCCGGGCGGGCGGTACGTGGCCAACATCGCCGACGGCGCCCCGCTCGCGTTCCTGCGCGGTCAGATCGCCACCGCCGCCGCCCGCTTCGGCGAGCTGGCGCTGATCGCGGAACCCGCGGTGCTGCGCGGGCGGCGTTTCGGCAACGCCGTACTGGTCGCCTCCGACGCGCCGCTGCCCGTCGCCGAACTGACCCGCCGCGCGGCCGGCGACCCGCACACCGCGCGGGTGGAGCACGGCCCTGCCCTGCTCGACTTCACCGGCGGCGCGGCCCCCGTCACCGACGCCACCGCCGTGCCCTCCCCGGCACCCCCGGCCTCCGTCTTCCGCTAGGGCCCGGGAAAACGCAAGGCCGGGCCGCACCTCGCGGGGCGGCCCGTCCCCTCGCGCGGGCCGCCCCGGTGGCCTCAGCCGGCGTCCGGCACCGGGTCGGCGAGCGGCACCGGCTCGGCGAGCGTGCCGGTCCGGGCGGCCTGCGCGTACCACAGGGCGCTCGCCTTGGGGGTGCGCTCCAGCGTCTCGTAGTCCACGTAGACCATGCCGAACCGCTTCGAATAGCCGTACGCCCACTCGAAGTTGTCCAGCAGCGACCACAGGTAGTACCCGCGCACGTCCACGCCGTCGGCCATCGCCCGGCGCACGTTGGACAGGTGGGAGTGCAGGTAGGCGATGCGGTCGTGGTCGCGCACCTGGCCGTCGGCATCCAGCCGGTCGTCGTAGGCGGCGCCGTTCTCGGTGATGTAGAGCGGCAGGCCCGGCGCCTCGCCGTCGTAGCGCTTGAGCAGGTCGTACAGGCCGGTCGCGTCCACGCTCCAGCCCATCGCGGTCTGCTCGCCGGGGATCTGGTGGAAGACGACGTCCTCGGCGCCCGGCCACGGCGAGTGCGTGCCGGTGCCGTGCGCGTCGGTGCGGGGGGCGTCGGCGGGGGCCGAGCCGGCGTGGCCCACCAGGGCCGGGGTGTAGTAGTTGAGGCCCAGCGCGTCCAGCGGCTGGTGGATCGCCTTGAGGTCGCCCTCCTCGACGAACGACCAGTCGGTGACCGAGGCGGTGGCGGCGAACAGGGTCTCCGGGTACGCGCCGTGCAGCATCGGGCCGTGGAAGATGCCGTTGGCCAGGTCGTCGATCCGGCGGCCGGCCTCCAGGTCCAGCGGGTCGTCGGACACGGTGCGCACCACGTGCGAGTTGAGCGCGACCGCGACCGTGTTGCGGGCCGGCATCGCCGCGCGCAGCGCCGAGGCGCCCAGGCCGTGCGCCAGGTTGAGGGTGTGCGCGGCGCGCAGGGCGAGCTCGCCGTCGGTGCGGCCGGGGGCGTGGACGCCGGAGCTGTAGCCCAGGAAGGCCGCGCACCACGGCTCGTTGAGGGTGATCCACCGCTCCACCCGGTCGCCCAGCGCCTCGCCGACGATCGCGGCGTACTCGGCGAACCGGTACGCCGTCTCGCGGGCGGGCCAGCCGCCGGCGTCCTCCAGCTCCTGCGGGAGGTCCCAGTGGTAGAGGGTGACGGCGGGGGCGATGCCCTTCTCGAGCAGCTCGTCGACCAGGCGGCGGTAGAAGTCCAGGCCCTTCTGGACGGCCGGGCCGCGGCCGGTGGGCTGGACCCGGGGCCAGGCGACGGAGAACCGGTAGGTGTTGAGGCCCAGGTCCGCCATGAGGGCGACGTCCTCGCGGTAGCGGTGGTAGTGGTCCACCGCGGTGTCGCCGTGCTCGCCGTTGTGCGTCTTGCCGGGCGTATGACTGAAGGTGTCCCAGATGGAGGGTGTGCGGCCGTCCTCGCGGACCGCGCCCTCGATCTGGTACGAGGAGGTGGCCGAACCCCAGAGGAAGTCGGAGGGGAAGGAGACCTGAGCGGAATCGGGCATGGAAGCGCTCCCATGAGTGGTCACGGCGGGGACCGTGGGCGGAAGGGGAAGGAAGGGCGGGAGGGCGCGGGGCCGGTCACGTGGCGGACCGGCCCCGCGGCACGGTCAGCCCTTGACGGCGCCCTGCATGATGCCGCCCACGATCTGCTTGCCGAAGATCAGGAAGACGAGCAGCAGCGGCAGCGTGCCGAGCAGCGCACCGGCCATGATGAGGGCCTGGTCGGGGGTGAAACCGCGGCCGAGACCGGCCACCGCCACCTGCACGGTCGGACTCCCGTGCTGGGTCAGGACGAGGAACGGCCAGAGGAAGTCGTTCCAGGTCTCCACGAACTTGAGCATGGCCAGCACCGCCATGGCGGGCCGGGCCACCGGGAAGACGATGTGCCACAGGATGCGCCAGGTGCTGGCGCCGTCCACCCGGGCGGCCTCGACCAGTTCGTCGGGCAGTGCCTGCGTCAGGTACTGGCGCATGAAGAACACGCCGAACGCGTTGATCAACGACGGCAGCAGCACGGCCTGGAGCTGGTCGGACCAGTCCAGCTTGGCCACCATCATGTACAGCGGGATCACGCTGAGCTGCGGCGGCACCATCATGGTGCCGATCACGACGAGCAGCAGCGCGTTGCGGCCCTTGAAGCGCAGCTTGGCGAAGGCGAAGCCGGCCATGGCCGACAGGAAGCACGTCACCAGCGCCGAGGTGCCCGACACGAAGGCGGTGTTGAGGAAGGCCTCGCCCAGGTTGGCGTCCTTCCAGGCCACGGCGAGCTTGTCGCCGAGGTTGGAGCCGAACCACAGGGGCGGCGGCGTCTGGGCCAGCCGGGCGTTGTCACGGGAGGCCGCCACCGCCGTCCAGAACAGCGGGAAGAGCGAGCCGAGCGTGAACACGCCGAGGATCACATAGGTCAGCGGGCCCGCGTGGAAGTGGCCGCCGGCCCGGGCGGAACGCGGTCCGCGGGTCTTGCGGGTGGCCTTGGCGTCCGGCTCCTTCCGGGGCGTCGGTTGCTGCGGCGGGGTCAGGGTCGTCGTCACGGCCGGGTCTCCTTAACTACTGGCGCGCAGCCGGCGCGAGATGACGGAGTTCAGCAACCCGATCACGATCAGGATCGCGAACATCGACCAGGCGATCGCCGAGGCGCGGCCCAGGTGCTGGTTCACCCAGCCCTGCTCGTACAGGTAGAGGCCGAGGGTCTGGAACTGGTGGGTCGAGCCGCCCGAGGCGCCCTTGCTGGCGTCGAAGAGCAGCGGCTCACCGAAGATCTGGGTGGCGCCGATGGTGGAGACCACCACGGTGAACAGGATGGTCGGCCGCAGCGAGGGCAGCGTCACGTGGACGAACTGCCGCCACCGGGAGGCTCCGTCGAGCGCCGCCGACTCGTACAGGTCCTGCGGGATCGCCTGCATCGCCGCCAGGTAGATCAGCGCGTTGTATCCGGTCCAGCGCCAGATGACGATGACGGAGACCGCCAGCTTGGACGCCCAGCTGTCGTTCTGCCAGTCGATCGGGTCGAAACCGACGAGGCCCAGCGCCCAGTTGATCACGCCGTAGTCGCGGCCGAAGAGCATCACGAAGACCAGCGCGGCCGCCGCCACGGAGGTGGCGTACGGGGCGAGCATGGCGACGCGCCAGAAGGTCGACGCGCGCAGCTTGTAGTTGAGCAGGTGGGCGATGCCCATCGCCATGGCGAGCTGCGGGACGGTCGAGATGACGCCGATGATCAGGGTGTTGCGGGCCGCGTTCCAGAAGAACTCGTCGTCGAAGATGCGGGTGTAGTTCCGCAGGCCGGCCCACTCCATGTCGGTGGGCGCGGTCAGCTCCACCGAGTGGAGCGACGCCCAGCCTGTGTAGAGCAGCGGGAACAGGCCGAAGGCGATGAACAGGACGAAGAACGGGGCGACGAAGGCGTACGGGCTCCAGCGCAGGTCCCGCTGCCAGCGGCGGGACAGCTTGGCCCGGCGCCGCTCGTCGTCCGGGGCGCTGCCGGCCGGGGGCGAACCGGCCGGGGCCGCGCCCCCCTTGACGGGGGACGCGGCGACGGAGTGCCGGGAGGACATACCGGTCACTTCTCCAGGTTGTTGTCGATGGTCTTGACCGCGTTGGACCAGGCCTGCTCGGCGGTCTTGCCCTGGCTGATCAGGATCACGCCGTTGTCGGTCAGACCCTGCTGGATGATCTGGTCCTTCGGGCCGATGACCTGCTCCGGGGCGGTCTTGGCGGCCGCGGCGAAGATCTCGCCGATCGGCGCGTCACCGGTCATCTTGTTCTTGGCGCCCAGGACGTCGTCGCCCTCGTAGGTGGACGGGGCGCTCGGGAAGGACCCGCGCTTGGCGAAGAGCTTCGCCTGCTGCTCCGGGGCGGTCAGCCACGCGGCGAGCTTGGCGGCCGCCTCGGTGTTCTTGCCGGCCTTCGGCACGGACAGGAAGGAGCCGCCCCAGTTGCCGGCCTTGGGCGCCTTGGCGACGTCCCACTTGCCCGCGGACTCCGGCTTCGACTTGCTCTCGATGTAGCCGAGCATCCACGGCGGGCAGGACGGCATGGCCGCGAACTGGGAGTTGGCGATGGTGGTGTCCCAGGCGGGCTGGAACTGGACCTGCTTGCCGATCAGGCCCTCCTCCGCGGCCTCCGCCGTGAGGGTGAAGCCGTCCTTGACCGCCGGGTTGGTCTTGTAGACGACATCGCCCTTGGCGTCGTAGAACTTCTCGGACTCACTGGAGAGGACGGCGTTCAGCAGGCCGCCGGGAGAGTCGATGAAGGTGACGCCCTTGGGGGCGTTCTTCTGGAAGTCGCGGCCGACGTCGATGAACTTCGCCCAGTCGCCCTCCCACAGCTTCGAGAGCTCCTCGCGGTCGGTCGGCAGGCCGGCCTTCTCGAAGAGGTCCTTGCGGTAGCAGACCGCCATCGGGCCGATGTCCGTGCCGAGGCCGACCGTCTGCCCGCCCTTGGTGGTGCCCTGCTGCCACTTCCAGTCGAGGAAGTCGCCCTTCTTGCCGTACTTCGAGAGGTCGACCAGCTTGTCGCCCTGGGTGGCGGTGATCTCCGCGATGTTGCCGACCTCGACGCCCTGGATGTCCTGGAGGCCGCTGCCGGTGGTCAGGTGGTTGACGAGCGCCGGGTAGTAGTTCTCGTTGCGCTCGATCACCGTTTCCTTGATCTGGATGTCCGGGTTCAGCTTCTCGTACTCGGCGTAGAGCCCCGCCTCCTTGAAGCCGAACGTGCCGAACAGACCGAGCGTGATCACGGTCTTGCCGTCGGCGCTGCCGGACGAGGTGCTCTCCTCGTCCTTGCCGTCATCGGCGCAGCCGGCCAGCAGCCCGGCGCCGAGCGCCGCGACCGTGGCGAGAACCACTGCCCGGGAGCGGGCGGTTCGAATGGCGCGCATGGTCGTCCCTCCTGATTGCCCTGACGTGCCGACCCCCCGGGCCAAAGGCCACTGGCGGCCTCTGATCTTCCTGCTGCGGCGCGGGCGGGGAACGCGTGGGTTGGGTTTGGGTCAGGTAACGTGGAAGCCTATGGGAGCGCTCCCAGTGGTGATGTCTTGAAGAGTCCCGGGTCGCGGCAGGGGTGTCAAGGGAAGTGACGCCGGGATCTTGCGGGGGTTATCAGTGTGTTACCGAATGGGGAGAACCCGGTCAACGGGAGGGGTGCTCGCGATACTTGGTGCTCCGCGCGTAGACCGGTTCTCCCCGCTGCGGCCGGCAGGACCGGGAGCGCTCCCGGTGCGGGACGGACGGCGGTCGGCCCCGGCGGGGGCGGGCACGGCTGTTAGATTCCAGGATCGGTACGAACAGGAGGCGGCGGATGGCGGGTCACGGACGGGGCCGAGGCGGCGGGCGACCCACCCTTGAGGAGGTCGCGGCCCGGGCGGGCGTCGGCCGCGGCACGGTCTCGCGCGTGATCAACGGCTCGCCCAGCGTCAGCGAGACGACCCGGGCCGCCGTGGAGGCGGCGGTCGCCGAACTCGGCTACGTGCCCAACACGGCGGCCCGCGCGCTGGCCGCCAACCGGTCGGACGCCATCGCCCTGGTGGTCCCGGAGCCGGAGACCCGCTTCTTCGCCGAGCCGTACTTCTCCGACATGCTGCGCGGCGTCGGCAGCGCCCTCTCGGACACCGAGATGCAGCTGCTGCTGATATTCGCGGGCAACGACCGAGAGCGGCAGCGCCTCGCCCAGTACCTGGCCGCACACCGGGTGGACGGTGTCCTGCTGGTCTCGGTGCACGCCGACGACCCGCTGCCCGACATGGTCGCCGAGCTCGGCATCCCCGCCGTCATCAGCGGCCCCCGCTCCGCGGACGAGCCGCTGGCCTCCGTCGACTCCGACAACCACGGCGGCGGCCGCTCCGCCACCGCGCACCTGATCCAGCGGGGCCGTCGCCGGATCGCCCACATCACGGGGCGCCTGGACGTGTACGGCGCCCAGCGCCGCGCCGAGGGGTACCGGACCGCCCTCGCCGAGGCGGGCATCGAGGAGGACGAGGGGCTGATCGAGCCCGGCGACTTCTCGGAGGAGGGCGGACGCCGTGCCATGGCCGCGCTGCTGGAGCGCCGGCCGGACCTGGACGCCGTCTTCGCCGCCTCCGACGTCACCGCGGCCGGAGCCCGGCAGGTGCTGCGCGAGGCGGGGCGGCGCATCCCCGAGGACGTGGCCCTGGTCGGCTACGACGACTCGGTGATCGCCCGCCACATGGACCCGCCGCTCACCAGCGTGCGGCAGCCGATCAGCGGGATGGGCCGGGTCATGACCCACCTGCTCCTGGAGGAGACGTCCACGGCCCCCCGCGGCCCGCGGCCGGCGTCGCTCTCCCCCCGGGCCCGCCGCCCGCAGACGGTGCTGCCGACCCAGCTGGTGGTCCGCCAGTCGTCCTGACCGGGCGCCGCCCGCGGACCGCCCCGGGAGCGTCCTCGCCCGCGCGTCACGCCCGTGCCGGGCCGGGGGCCCGGGCGCCGGGCCGGAGGCGGGTCAGCGGGGCCAGAGCGTGATGCTCTGGGCCCGGTGGTCGGAGAGGCCGCGGGAGTCGAGCAGCTCGTAGCGCGACACGGCGACGTCCGAGGTCGTGAAGAGCCAGTCCAGCCGCCACCACGGCCTGCCGGTCTCCCAGGAGACCGGATAGAGCGACGGGAGCACCCGCGTGTGGTCGACGAGCCGGTCGGGGATCATCGACCTGATGCCCATCGAGGGCGAGGTGTTGAGGTCGCCACCGAGAACGATCCGGTTGGTGTTCCGCTCGACGTCCTCCTGGAGGGCTCGGTAACTGGCCCTCCGCATTTCGTGGTTGAGCCGATCGACCTCGAACATGCTGCCCTCGGGGCCGTTCTGGAGCCGCATCATGCGCTGCGGCGGCTGGAACAGGTGGGAGTTGTAGAAGGACACGACCTCGCCGTCGACCAGGATGTCGGTCCGCTGCGTCTGCGAGGAGTAGAAGAGGGGCCGGCTGCGCAGTGCCGCCGGGACCGCCTTGAGATCGGCCGGCAGCCACCGGGTGGTGTCCAGCCAGCTGCGGCCCACCACCGGGAGGCGGGAGAGGGTGACGTTGCGTCCCTCGATCACGACCTCGTAGCCGGGGAACTCCCGCCGCAGCCGGTCGAGCTGATCGATCGCGCGGGCCTGCGCCCAGTGCGTGCGGGTCATGTCCACGCGGGCGTACTCCTGCAGCATGTAGACGTCGGCACGCTGATCGCGGAGGAACGCGTAGAAGTCGTCGGTGGTGTGCGGACCACCGGGCTGCAGGTCCTGATCCCAGTACTGGGTGTTCCAGGTGAACAGCTTGACCGCCTCGGGCGGTGCCGGCGGCGGCGAGTACCAGAGGGACCCGAAGTTGAGCCCGGAGCCGCCGATGCCGAGCACCAGCGCGAGCACCGGCACGGCGGTCAGACGCCACCGCACGCGCGGCGCCAGCTGCGCCACGCCCGCCAGGACCGGCGGTACGAGGGCGAAGGCCAGGGGCGGCACCAGGTCGAAGGTGCCCCACCAGTAGAACCGGTTGCTGAGCAGGCGGTGCAGCACGACGAAGGCCAGCCACGCGACGCAGAGGAAGATCGCGAGGCGGGCGCGCAGGCCGAGCCGGCCCGCCGGAGCCCCGCGGTCCGGGTCCGGCTGCTCGCCCGAGGCGGTGGACGTTTCGACAATCGCGGTCTCGCTCACGGACTCACACTTCTCCCCGGTGATCGGTGCTGTCGGTCCGCCGAGTCTCGCACCGGGACCTTGCCCCGGTCTTGGAGCCGCCGCCAAGACCGGGGCAATCGACCGGCCCGTACATTCCGTCCTGGTCCGGCGGACGAGCCGACGAGAGCGGACGCCCGTCACCCGTGGCCGCGGCACAGGACAGCGAGCAGGTCCTCCTCGGCGCCACGGCGCCACGGCGCGTGCGGCGCGTACTCGACGGAAGGGACGCGAGATGAACATTGTCGTCACCGGGGCGGCCGGGATGCTCGGCACCGCCCTGCTGACCCGGCCCTGGCCCGGCGTCAGCTGGACGGGCGTCGACGTCCGTCCCCTCGCTCCACGTGCCCGTGACCGCGCCCGGTTCGTCCGGGCCGACGTCCGGGACGCGGAGGCCCTGGCCAAGGTGTTCCGCGACGCCGACGTGGTCGTCCACTCGGCCGCCGCCCTGCCGAGCCACCGGGCCGAGGACATCCGCTCGGTCGACGTGGACGGAACGGCCGCGGTCGTGGAGGCCGCCCGTCGCGTGGGCGTGCAGCGCCTCGTGCACATCTCGTCGACCGCCGTATACGGTCTGCCCCGCCACTGCCCCACCCCGGAGGACTATCCCTGCGAGCCGGTGGACCCGTACTCCGCCGCCAAGCTGGCCGCGGAGGAGGTCGTTCTGCGGGCCCGGAGGCAGGGGCTCTGCGTCCCGGTGCTGCGGCCCAAGACGTTCCTCGGCCCGGAGCGGCTGGGGCTGTTCGCGATGTTGTTCGAGTGGGCCGACGAGGGGCGCAACTTCCCCCTGCTGGGAGGCGGCCACGCCGCTGCCCAGATGCTGGACGTGGACGACCTCTGCGACGCGATCCGGCAGGCGTGCGAAGGGCCCGACGACGCCGTGAACGACACCTTCAACATAGCCGCCGCCGAGTTCACCTCGCTCCGTGACGACTTCCAGGCGGTGCTGGACGAGGCGGGGCACGGACGCCGGGTCGTCACCGTTCCGGTCGGGCCGGCCGTCGTGGCGCTGCGTGCCCTCGCGGCCCTGCGCCTCTCCCCGGTGTACCGGCGGCTGGTGCACAAGCTGACCCGTGACTCCTACGTGTCGCTGGACAAGGCGCGCGACCAGCTGCGGTTCGCCCCCCGGCTCAGCAACACCGAGTCGCTGCTCAGGACGTACCGGTGGTGGCAGAGCACGGGCCACACGCGCCGGGGCGCCGCCGGCCGTACCCACCGCGACCCGTGGCGCCAGGGAGCACTGAGTCTCACCAAGGCATTTTTCTGACCGACCGGCATGAAAGGGGAGACGCTCGTGGATCACTACGTGGAAACGGACAGGCTCGCGCTCGACGCCGTGGGACCGCCGATCGACACCGGGCGGCTGAGACAGTTACAGGCCTACGTGGCCCTGCTGCGGCCACGCCACTGGCTCAAGAGCGTCCTGGTGCTGGTGATCCCGGTGACGGCCGGGCCGGCCGCGCTCCCGCACCTCGCGCCGATCGGCCTGACCCTGCTGGCGTTCCTGTCCGCCTCCTCCGCCGTGTACGTCCTCAACGACCTGCGCGACCGTGCGGCCGACCGGCTGCACCCGGTGAAGCGGCTGCGGCCGATCGCGAGCGGAGACGTGGGCGTCCGGGGCGCCCAGGCCGTGCTCACCGCGCTGCTGCTCGCCACGGCGGGACTGCTCCTGGCCGTCCCTCCCCTGGCCGCACTGGTGCTCGGGTCCTACATCGCCATGAACATCTGGTACACCCTGACCCTCAAGCACCAGCCCCTCGTCGACGTCTCCGTGGTCGCCGTCGGCTTCGTCCTGCGGGTGCTGGCCGGAGCGCTCGCCGCCGGTCTGGACATCCAGCCGCTGCTGCTCATCTGCGTCTACTGCGCCTCCGTGGCCCTGTCCCTGGGCAAGCGACGACACGAACTGGCCGATCCGCGGGTGACCGGGGAGAAGCACCGGCCGGCGCTGTCGGCCTACACGGTGCCCTTCCTGGACCACGTCGTGGTCCTGAACCTCGTGGCGGCCCTGGTCTGCTACGTGGCGGCGCTGTGGCAGCTGGAGGCACCGTACGGAAAGGCGGGAGCGGCGCTCAGCTTCCCGTTCGCGGCGTTCCACGTCACCCGCTACCTGCAGATGCTCATCGTGGAGCGCTCCGGTGGCGACCCGGTCGAGGACCTCGTGCGCGACCGGCAGATGCGACTCAACTTCGGCCTGTGGCTCACGGTCCTGGCCGCGACCTTCCTGGCGAGTGCCCTGTGACCTACGACGTCTGCATCGCGGTCAACTACTACGCGCCCTACGTGAGCGGCCTGACCGAGACCGCCCGGGTCGTCGCCGAGGGACTCGCCGCCCGCGGGTGGAAGGTGGCCGTCGTCGCCACCCGCCACGACCCGGCACTGCCGTCGCGCGAACGCCTCGGGGGCGTGGACGTCCACCGGTGCCCGGTCGTCGCCACGATCGGCCGCGGGCTGGTCAGCCCCTCGTTCGCCGCCACGGTGCGCCGGATCTCCAGGCGTTCGCGGGTGCTGCACCTGCACCTGCCGATGCTCGAGGCCGGTCTCATCACGGGGCTGCGGCCGGAGGTCCCCGTCGTGTCGACCTACCACATCGACCTCTGGCTTCCGCCCGGTCTGGTGGCCCGGGCCGCGACAGCGGCGGTGCGGGTCTCCTCGGCGATCACGCTGCGCCGCTCCGCGGCCGTCGTGGTGAACAGCGACGACCAGGCCGAGCACTCCCGGATGTGGCCGTCGCTGCGCACGGCGAAGCGCTTCCCGATAGCCGCCCCGTGCCTGGACCGGCGAGGGGGATCACCCGGGTACCGCACGACGTCCGGGCCGCACATCGGCTTCCTCGGACGCATCGTGGCCGACAAGGGGCTGTCCTACCTGCTCGCCGCCTTCGACGACATCACCGACCCCGACGCCCGGCTGCTGATAGGCGGCGACTACCTGACCGTGGCGGGCGGCAGCGTCATCGACGAGGTCCGCCGGGCCGCCCGGCGCGACCCCCGCATCAGCATCCTGGGGCTCCTGCGGGGACAGCAGATCGACGACTTCTACGCCTCGATCGACGTCTTCGCCCTGCCCTCGGTCGCGGAGTCCTTCGGGATCGCCCAGGCCGAGGCGATGATGTGCGGCGTCCCCTCGGTCACGACCGACCTGCCGGGCGGCCGCTACCCCGTGACCGCCACCGGGATGGGCGCCGTCGTCCCGCCGCGCGACCCCGCGGCCCTGCGCGACGCCCTCCTGGAGACGCTCGCCTGGGACGCGTCCGTGAGGGAGCGCGGCGCGGCACGCGCCAGAGACCTGTTCGGTTCGGAGAGCTGCCTCGACCGCTACGAAGCGGTCCTGAAAGGAGTCCAGGCGTGAGCCACGCATCCGGGCGAGGACCCAGGGTCACCAAGGCGGTCGTCCCCGCCGCCGGACTCGGCACCCGTTTCCTGCCCGCCACGAAGGCCACCCCCAAGGAAATGCTGCCGGTGGTCGACAAGCCCGCGATCCAGTACGTCATCGAGGAGGCCGTCACGGCGGGCCTCTCGGACGTCCTCGTGGTCACCGGGCGGAACAAGCGCTCCCTCGAGGACCACTTCGACCGGAACCTCGAACTCGAGGAGGCCCTGCGCCACAAGGGCGACATCGCCAGACTCGACGAGGTGCGGGCCTCCGGCGAGCTGGCCGACATCCACTACGTCCGCCAGGGGGCACCCCGAGGCCTCGGCCATGCCGTGCTGTGCGCGGAGGCGCACGTGGGCGACCAGCCCTTCGCGGTGCTGCTCGGCGACGACATGATCGACCCGCGGGACCCGCTGCTCAGCCACATGATCGACGTGCAGCGGCGGCACGGAGGCAGTGTCGTCGCCCTGCTGGAGGTCGACCCGTCCCAGATCCACCTCTACGGCAGCGTGGCGGCCACCCCGTGCGGCGACGACGTCCTCATCACCGGCCTGGTGGAGAAGCCCCGGCCGGCGGATGCCCCCAGCAACCTCGCGATCATCGGGCGCTACCTGCTGGACCCCGGCGTCTTCGAGGTGCTGCGCAAGACGGAACCGGGACGCGGCGGCGAGATCCAGCTCACCGACGCCCTGCAGGCCATGGCCGCCGACCCGTCCCTGGGCGGGCCCGTCCACGGTGTCGTCTTCCGCGGCCGCCGCTACGACACCGGTGACCGTGCCGACTACCTGCGGGCCACCGTCCGCCTGGCGTGCGGGCGCGCGGACCTGGGACCGGACTTCAGGGCCTGGCTGCGCGAGTTCGTCAGGCACGAGATGGTGTGAGGACCGACCGGCGCCGGACCGGTCGCGGACGGGCTGCCGCGACCGGTCGGCGCCGCCGAGGACCCGAGCCGTTCAGCACTCCTGGGCGAACAGCCGCAGGAGATCGTTCATCTGGTAGAGGCCCGGAGCGACCGTCTCCAGGAGCTGGGCGTCGACCAGCCGCTCCAGGAACAGCTCGGCGCGCGCACTGGACTCGCTGAGCAGCTGCGCGGCGTCCGACAGGGTCACCACCGGCTGGCTGTACCCGCTGAGCACCTTGAAGGCCTGTGCGGCCGCGCGGTTGGCCGGGTCGGCGTTCTCGTTCAGGCGCTGGTAGGAGCCGGACAGACTGGCCCGCATGCCCATGCCTTCGATCTCGAGGTTGTCGAGCCGCCGTGCCTCGTCGGCCAGGCGGGAGTGCAGCTCGGCGAGGGGCCAGCTCGGTCGGGCCGCGAGGCGGGCCGCCGCGGTGGTCACCGCGAGCGGCAGGCACTGGCACAGCTTCACGATCGCCGCGGCCGTGGCGGGTTCCGCGGCGACGCGCTCGGCGCCCGCCAGCCGGCCGAGGAGCGTGACGGCCTCGTCCACCTCCAGCGGCCTGACGGGTAACTGGCCGACCCCGCCCAGTGCCGCCAGCGGCTGCCTGCTCGTGACGATCACGCCGCACCCCGCCCCGTGCAGCAGCAACGGCCTTATCTGGTCCGAGTCGGAGGCGTTGTCCAGCACCAGGAGCATCTTCCGCCCCGCCACCAGGGAGCGGAGCTGGGCGGCGGCCTCGTCCGGCTGCATGCCCGGCGGCGGCGCGTCCGCGCCGAGGGTGCGGAACAGGCGGGCCAGCGCCTCGGACGGCGTCAGCGGTGGCACACCGGTGCTGCTCCCGCCGAGCTCGACGTAGACCTGGCCCTCGGGGAAGTGATGGGCGAGCTGGTGCGCGGCGTGGATGGAGAGGGCCGACTTCCCGACGCCGGCGGCTCCGTGGACGCTCACCAGCGGGGCCGCCGCCCCGGGGCCCACCGCGGTGAGCGCGTCCCGGAGCCAGGCCAGTTCCTCGGTGCGGCCGACGAAGTGCGCCACGTCGCTGGGGAGCTGCCGGGGCAGCGGCGCCGACCGGACGGTGACGGGCCGGTGGTGGGTGTCGAGATCGCCGCGTAACAGGGCCATGTGCACGTCCCGCAGCCGCGGGCCGGGCTCGTGCCCCAACTGCTCGCCGATCCGCTCGCGCACGGTGGCGTAGTACTGCAGCGCCTCGGAGGTGCGGCCGAGCGCGCACAGCGCGCGCATATACCACTCCGCCAGTGGTTCGGCGAGCGGATGGGAGCTCAGGAGCTCGACCAGCCGGTCGGCGACGACCTGGCCGTTGCCCAGGCGCAGCTCCGCGGCGGCCCACTCGCTCGCGACGCCCACGAACTGTGACGCGGCGTTCCGGCGGACCGTGCCGGCCCAGTAACCCGCCAGGTTCGCCAGCGGCTGTCCACGCCAGAGGGCCATCGCCTCACGCAGGGCGAGCAGACGGAGTTCCGGGTCGGCCACGCGCGCGCCGTCCGCGAGGGACGCGATGCGGTGCAGGTCCACGTCCTGCCGGTCGATCTCCAGGATGTAGCCCTGCGCGTTCTTGACCAGGGCGACCGGTCTTTCCCGGGGGCCCTCGGTACGCGCCGCCTCGGCCAGGAAGTTCCGGAGCCGGGTGATGTGGGCGTAGAGGGCGCTGTGCGGTGCGTGGGGCGTGTCCTGACCCCAGACCCGTTCGGTCAGGACGTCGATGGAGACGGGGTTGCCCGCGTCGACGGCCAACGCCGCCAGCACCAGGCGCCGCTGCTGCGGCCCCACATCCACCGACCGGCCGGCCACTTCGACATGTATCAATCCGAGCAGGCCAACTTTCACTGTCTCCCCCTAAATACAAATGAACTGGTGTCGCGCCCGGTGTGGTGTGGTGTCGTGCCAGTGCCAGTGCCAGTGCCAGTGCCAGTGCCAGTGCCAGTGCCAGTGCCAGAGCCGGTGTCGGCGCGGGTGCCGGTGCCTGGGACCGGGCGCGGATCACGCGGCCGCGGGAACCGTGCGGTAACGCCGCCGGAAGGCGGGATCGACGAGATAGCGCAGCGCCCCGGTCGCACCGCCCGCCGAGACGGCGAGGCCGTAGAGGTAGTTCAGGGCCGTCGTCACCAGGACCACGCGCCACCCGGCGGCGCGCCGGACGTAGCCCAGCAGCGGGAGGTTCACCCAGAGGAACCACGCGAGGCCGGCCGCGGGCAGGACCGCGAGGGCGGGCGTGAGGAACGGCAACGCCAGGGTCGCCGTGGTGAGGGTGATGGCCAGGATCTCGGGCGGCCGGTGCAGCGCCTCCCGCTCCGGCTTGAGATCGCGCTGCAGGAGGATCAGGGGCACCAGCGAGACGGCCCGGCCGAAGCGCTTGCGGAGCACCGAGGACATCCGGTCGTCGTCGTCGTGGTAGCCCACGACATCGACCGCACGGGCCACCGGGAAGTGCTCGGCGATCCTCAGGCCGTACTCGTGGTCCTCGTTGGCCCACTGCCCGGTGAGCCGCTCGTCGAAGCCGCCGATCGCCTCGACGACCCGGCGGCGGATCGCCCCGACCGCGAAGTGCCCGGTGAGCACGGGGCGGGGCTGAATCTGCCGGAAGTGCCCGTGCAGGACCTGCACCTGCTCGACGATGCCGTCGTTCACGAGCGGCCGGTCCCCGTAGACACCCCAGACGGCGCCGCTCGCGGGGTTCTCCTCGAAGACGCGGACGGCGTTCGCCACGGCGTCCGGCGCCAGGGCGACGTCGGAATCGAGGAAGAAGAGGACATCGCCGTTGCTGGCGGCGATGCCGCGGTTCCGTGCGATGCCGGCGCCGGAGTTCTCGGCCAGCCGGACGACGGTGCAGTCGTACCTCTCGGCCACCGAGGCCGTCTCGTCGGTGCTGCAGTCGTCCACGACGATCAGCTCGACACGTGCGTACGTCTGGGCGAGGACCGACTCCACGCACAGGGCGATGGTCTTCGTGCTGTTGTAGCAGGGGACGATCACTGACACGAGTGCGCGTTCAGAACCAGTCACGTTCGCTCCACGGCAATGAGGCAGACGCCTCCGGGGTAAGGGCAAGTCGAGTGCTTCCTGCGGGTCTGTAGGCGGCCGGCCGTGCAGCCGGGCGCCGTACGGCGGGTGTCCTCGGGGCGAGGTCTGCCTCACCGTGTCAACAGGGTGATCTCCCGGGTCCGACACGAGGCGGACGCGCGGTGGGAAGGGGCGGAGGGCCGCCGCATGCGTGTCGGCGACCCCGGCGGCCGTAAGTGTGCTGTTCCCATCGAGTCACCTTCCGGGCCGTCGAAGGACGAGTCCTGATGAGGGAAACGCGGCGTCGTCGACGCATCTCTCCGTCAATCAGGTCGAGCGCCCCGCGCGGCGCCGAGGGTTGGCTCGGCGGCGGCCGCCAATCGACGGGACACTCGGTGGACCATGCCTTCGCGACAGAATTCTATCGATCTGGGTGCGTAGTCGACCAGCATATTTCGAGTTCGGTACGCGGAGGGCGTCCTCTCGGTTCGAAAGTGGTAAGGAAATTAACTCCGGGACGGGCCTGTCCCGTGATCGGCAATCCGGCCGCCGGACCTGCCCGGGCGCAATGCGCGAGTTCCCGGCCTTGGGTGACCGCGGTACCGCACGAAGAAGTCCCTGTCCGTGAACAGGGACTGTGGCGCCACGGCGCCGGCCGGTGCGGTCGTGACGCGGCGTGGGCGCGCGGCGGTTTTGAGGACCGCGGGCGGCGTCCGGTCCGGTGCGCGGACCGGACGCCGCCCGGCGGGCGACGCTACCGGGCCGGAACCGGCGCACCTCCTGTCGCGCCGTGACGCGGCGTCACCGTCGGCGAGGTCATCGTGGGCCGGAGCCGTCCGCCGCGGCGAACGCGTCCACCCCGGTCAGTTCGGCCGACAAGGCCCAGAGCCGGGCGGCCTGCTCGCGGTCCGCCGGCTGGTCGAACCGGCGGGTCACGACGCAGTGCTGCAGGTAGGAGCCGCCCGCCTCGGCCAGCTCCGGCGAGGTGGCCGCCCACACCTGGGTGGCGGCGCCCTGCTCGGGCGCCCGGAACTCGGGCAGCAGGGGCCTTCCGGCCTCGTCGATCCAGCCCGCGGCGATCATCTCGTCCTTGGTCAGGTGCCGCTGGAGCGGTGTGAGGATGTATCCGGGGTTCACCGAGTACGCGTGCACGCCCGCCGCGCGGCCGAGCAGATCGAGCTGGGCGGCGAACAGCGCGTTGGCGAGCTTCGACTGCGCGTAGGCCGCCCACCGGTCGTACCCCTGCTCGAAGTGCACGTCGTCCCACTGGACGGTTCCGGTGGGGCTGACGCCCGACGAGACCGCCACCACGCGCCCGCCCTCGGCGATCGCCGGGAACAGCCGGTTCACCAGCGCGAAGTGCCCGAGGTGGTTGATCGCGAAGTGTGCTTCCCAGCCCGGCCCGACCCGTGTCTCCGGTACCGCCATGACGCCGGCGCTGGTGATGACGATGTCGATGGTGCGGCCCGACGCCAGCAGGCGGTCGGCGAAGCCGTTCACGCTCTTCAGATCGGCGAGATCCATCTCGTCGACCTCGGCGGCCAGACCGTGGAGGGCCTCCCGCGCGACGTCCGGGCGGCGGGCCGGCACCACCACCTGCGCGCCGGCGTCCACCAGCGCCCGGGTCGTGGCCAGGCCCAGACCGGAGTAGCCTCCGGTCACCACGGCCAGCTTTCCGTGCAGGTCGACCCCGGCCAGCACGTCCGCGGTGGAACTGTCGATGGTTAAGTTCATGCTTTCCTCAGCCTTGTGGGGATGGTCAAGCGGGGGTGTTCACGCCGTAGAGGCGACGCACCGAGCCGGGAAACAGCACACCCTGCAGGATCCCGATGCCGGCGGCGATCGCGGATGTCAGCGTCACCAGCAGGTGAAGGAGCGCGAACCGAAACCCGAACAGCATGCCATGGTGCCGGTACGCGTAGGCGTAGGTTCGCCAATCGAGTGCCACGCCGACGGCGAGCGCCACGGCCGTCGCGAGCAGGGCCGGGGGCCCGAGGAACAGCACACCCAGGAGGCTGAGCGCCGCGGCGAGGACGAAACCGCTGCCGAGCGCGCGGTAGCTCGTGCCGGCGCCGCCCGGCATGGCCCGCAGCCGCACCCAGTTGGGGGCGCCGATCCGGGTGCGCTGGAACACCTTCGTCAGCATGACGCGCAGCGTGCCGTCATGGTCGTGGCGGCCGCGGATGGCCGCGGTGGCCCACACCGCGTAGCGCGCGTTGAGGCGGAAGCCGTAGTCCTGCTCCTCCGTCCAGCGCAGCCGGTCGTTGAACGGACCGATCTCGCGGAACACGGAGGTCCGGATCGCGAAGAGCGCCGAGTGCAGGCCGGGGATCGGACCGTCGATCTCGGTGAACCACACGTACTGCTGGATCGCCCGGTACTTCTTGACGAAGCTGTCCGGGAACAGCGACTCCGCCTGGTACATGCCGCAGATGGCGCCGAGGCCGGGGTCGGCGTCGAGGAACTCCACCGCCTTGGCCACCGCGTCGGGAGCCAGGGCGACGTCGGAGTCGACGAAGAAGAGCACCTCGCCGCGTGCCGCCTCCGCCCCGAGGTTGCGGGCGCTGGAGACACCGCGGTTGACGGGGCTCTCCAGCACCGTCGCTCCCGTGCGACGCGCGACGGCGACGGAGTCGTCGGTGCTGCAGTCGTCCGCCACGATGACCTCGACGGCGGGGTAGGTCTGCGCCTGGGCGGCCTCGATGCAGGCCCCGAGGGTCCGGGCGTAGTTGTAGTTCGGAATGACGATGGAAACCAGTGGTACCTCAGCCATTGCTCCTCCGGATCATCTTCTCGTCCGTGGACGACGTGCGACGGGGCGGTGGCGAACCTAGCCGTGCACCGCTTGGCCGTACCTTGTCCCCGCTTCCGGGCCGCCCGGACGCATGTGCCGCCCGGGCACTCGCGCGCCGCCGCAGGACCTCGGTCACCGCCAGACCGGCACCGCCGGTGACGAGTTCGCTCACCGCCACGACCAGTCGGCTGACGACCGCCACCGCGGCCGCCGCCGGCAGCGGGAGGACCGTGCCGAGCGCGCCCACCAGGATCACCTCCCGCACCCCCAGCCCGTCGGGTGTGAAGAACGCGAACACGCCGGCGGTCGCGCCCAGGGCGAACGCGCCGACGCACAGGGGAAGCGCACGGGCGGCCGGGGCGCCCAGCGCCATGGCGAGACACCACAGGTGGAGCCCGCCGAACAGCCAGGAGACCGCCTGCACCAGCACGTTGCGGCGGATGACCCCTCCCGGCAGGGTCACCGCGGGCGGGGGGCGCCTGCGCAGCCGTGCCACCCAGGTGGCGGCGTCGTTGACGAGCCGCGGCCGCAGCAGGAGGGCCACGAGCGGCACGAGCGACGCGGACACCAGCCAGAGCTGCGACCCGCCGAGCACCTGCGGCCCGGCCACCATGCCGGCGGCGGCCGCGGTCAGCAGCCCGATCACCAGCGTCAGCAGCCACGCGGTGGCCGTCCGGGCAGGCGGTACGCCCATCGCCTGCCCCATCCGCACGCTCAGCACGAGGCCGAAGACCTTGCCCGGCACGTACTTGGCGAACTGGCCGACGAAGAAGATCTGCGCGGCGCCCACCGCTGTGAGCCCGCCGCCGTCGGCCCGGGGCGCGACGTCCGCGCTCGCGGCCGAGAGCATCGACCACCAGGCGAGCAGGGACGCCAGTAGAGCGGCGACGTTGGCCAGCAGCGCCAGTCCGATCCACAGCGCGAAGGACTCCGGCGGCCGGCCGCGCATCGAGGTGGCCAGGACGGACCAGTCCTGACCGCGTACGAACCACACCACCGCCGCGGCCATGCCCAGGAACAGCACAGCCGTCAGCGTGCGCCGGAGCAGCCCGCCCGAGCGGGAGCCCGCCTCCTGGACCTCCTGGACCTCCTGGACCTGGTGATTCTCCTGGACCTCTTGGACCTCTTGGACCTCTTGGACCTCTTGGACCTCTTGGACCTCTTGGACCTCTTGGACCTCCTGGTTCTCCTGGGTGTCCGCCCTTTTCATCGACCCGCACCATTCGACTGGATCACGCCGTCGACTGTAGGGAGCGGTTCTTGGCGAGTCCTTGTCCGTCACGCTCCGGGGTCCCCGGCGTCCCCGGTGGCCGACGGGAGGCGGTGAGGATCGGCCATGCTGGCCCGGTCGCGCCGTCACAGCCCGTCAGCGACGTGGGCGGGCGACGCGCCGCCGCCTTAGTGGGTTCGTCTGGTTTACGGCTGTTTTCGCTGCACCTCGACGTCGCGGCGAGTGACGTCGACGTGTCCTCACCGGACCCGTCGCCTCTGGCCGAAGACTGGAGTGCGGGCGCCCCGGATGTGGAACACACTTCCGGATCGGTGCCGCGTGTCGATACTCTTCGGCGCGTTCGCATTCGCGGCAATTCGGGGGCCGGGTTCCGGTCGGGGGGAAACGGGGAAAGCATCACCGTGCCGTCAAAGGTGAATATCGGGGTTCTCTCCCTGAGCTGGCCGATATTTATTCAATTAGCCTTCACCTATTGCATGGGTCTGGTGGACATCTGGGCCCTGGGAATGGTTTCGGATGCCGCGGCGGGGTCCGTGGGATCGGTGAACACCGTCACGACATTCGTGCTGATGATGTTCTCCTTCATGGGGCAGGGCGGCAGCCTCGTATATGCCCGAATGCTCGGGAAGGGGGACGTCAGGAAGGCCCAGGAGTGTTATTCGGTGGCTCTGGGCCTCCACGTCCTGCTGGGTGTGGCCGTGAGTGCCGCGCTGTACCTGTGGGCCGAGGACGTGGCGGGGCTGCTGGGTCTCCGGGGGCAGCACCTGTCCTACGGCACGACCTTCCTGCAGATCGTCGGCGGAAGCTGCCTGATCCACTCGCTGGTGGCGATGCTGGGCGGCGTGCTGGCCGCGAACGGCCGCACCCGGGCGGCGATGTACGCCGCGATGTTCACCAACGTCGTCAACATCGTCCTGATCGGCTTCCTGGTCCTGCTCCCCGCCGGGCCCCAATGGGGCGTCCGGGGTGTCGCCCTGTCCACGGCGCTCGCCACGGGAGCCGGTCTGCTGTTCAGCGTCTGGCTGGTGCTGCGGCACGTCCGGATCCGGTTCCGCCGGCCCGCCGACGCGCGGCAGGTGAAGGCGCATGCCGCGCTTCTCGCCGCCGTCTCGCTGCCCACCATGCTGGAGCCGGCGTTCTGGCAGGGCGCGCAGATCGTCACCACCCGGATCATCTCCGCGATCGGGGACAGCGAACTCGCCGCCCGCATGTACACGTTGAGCATCACGAACATGATCGGCATGGTCTCGTCCGCGCTCTCCCAGGGCCTGCAGATCACGGTCGGCTACCTCGCCGGGGCCGGAGACTGGGAGCGCATCCGGAGGGTCTCCCGGGCGACCCGTCTCGGGGGAGTCGTGGCCGCGTTCGTGCTGGCGCTCGCGGCCGCGCTGTCGAGCGGCGTGATCATGGACGCCTTCACCGATTCCCCGGACGTCGCCGAGGCGGGCCGGCTCCTCCTGTGGTGCGGTCTGCTCTACCTTCCGGGCTCCGCGCTCATCATGACCACGGCGAGCAGCCTGCGGGCCGTCGGCCAGGTCAACTACCCCGCCGTGACCGGGATCCTGGTGCTGTGGGGTGTCTTCATCCCCCTGGCCTACGTCCTGTCTCTGCCGCTCGGTCTCGCCATCCTCGGCGTGATGATCGCCATGACGGTGGACGAGAACCTCAGGGCCCTGCTGCTCAGCGTCCGGTGGCGCCGGGTCTCCGCGGCACCCGGGACGGAGCCGGTGGCCGAGAAGGCGAAGGAAGCCCCCTCGGTCGGCATCTGAGATGTTCCGTCACCCCCGTACCACCGCTCGTGCGCCCCGTCCGTCCGCCTTCCTGTTCCTCCCTCGGAGAATGCCGTGAAAGCCAGTCTGGTCATCCCCACCTACAACTCGAAGGACCTCGTTGTCCCCTGCCTGCAATCCCTGAACCACCAGCGGATCCAGCAGGGCGACGCGTTCGAGGTCGTCCTGGTCGACGACGGTTCCACGGACGGCACCGGGGAGGCCGTCGACGCGCTGACCCTCACCTACCCGGTCCGGCGGGTGTACCTGCCCCGCACCGAGGAGTCCTGCCGGTCCGCGGCGCGCAACGCGGGGGTCCGCGCCGCCCAGGGAGACCTCGTCGTCTTCGCGGACGGCGATCAGATCATCGATCCGCTCTTCGTCCAGGCACACATCGACTGCCACCGCGCCCGCCCCGATCTCGTGGCCATCGGTTTCCGGGACTACCTGGCGCCCGGGCCGGTCGACGCGTCCCGCCTCGGGGACGCGTTCACCCAGGACGCGTTCCCGCCGGTCGCCGCGATGGACGAGCGTGCCGAAGTCCTGGAGGTGCTCTCGCAGAACCTGGGCAACCTGGCCGCGGGGTGGCACTTCGTGTACGGGTGCAACTTCTCGGTCCGCAGGGAGCACCTGCTGGCGGTCGGAGGGTTCGACGAGCACATCAAGAGGTGGAGCTTCGAGGACGTCGAGCTCGGCTACCGGCTCCACCGGCACGGCCTGACCCTCGTCCACAACCGTTACGCGCGGGTGTACCACCAGGACCACGCCGAGTCCGACAAGGAGCGCTACGAGGACTGGCTGGAGAACTTCGCGTACTTCACCGCCAGACATCCCGAACTGGAGGTGAGGCTCCAGTGGGTCCTCGACTCCTACTTCGACCCCGCGCGCGAGGACCGGTCCAGCTGGCTCGACGCCTACCTCCGCTTCGAGTTCGCCTGCCGGGCCGCCGCCGGCCGGCTGCCGCTCGGGCGCTCGTACGAGGTGCTGGTGGTGGACGAGGACAACCTGCGCGAGGCCGTCGAGGCGATCGGCCGCGCCGGCGCGACGACGGACCTCGTCGTGCTCGACACCACGGAGGACCGCGCACTGCCCATCGCCGTGCAGTCCCTGCGGACCGGCCGGGAGCTGCTGTACTACAAGAACCCCGACCCGCAGGTGCTCGAGCGGGCGGCGAAGTCCTTCGGGTGCCCCGCGCTCCTCGACCGTACGACGGGGGCGTGATCGACGTGACGCGTGCGTCCGGAACGAGCTCCTTCACCGGAGACAGCGCCGACATCCGCCGACTGGTGACCGAGGTGCGGCGGGGCGAGGTCCCGGCGTACGCCCCCACCGGCTCCCGCGCCAACCAGGCCCTGGCCGGCCTCCTCACGCAGGACCCCGGGCGACTCGCCCCGGACGCCCCCGGCTCGGTCTTCGCCGCCGACCCCCGGCCGGAGGCGGCGGCGCCGGTGCCCTTCCTGCCCCGGGAGCGGCTGCTCACGCGGGACGAGCAGCGCGTGGCGGTGGAGCACTTCACCCAGGTGCTGGCGACCGGCGAGCTGACCAGCGGGCCGGCCGTGGCCGAGTTCGAGGACGCCCTGGCCGACTTCCTCGCCGTACCGCACGCGGTCGGCACGGGCAGCGGCACCGACGCCCTGGTCATCGCCCTGAGAGCGGTCGGGGTCGGCCACGGCGACGAGGTGATCATGCCGGCCAACAGTTTCGCCGCGACCGAGAACGCGGTGTGGCTCTGCGGGGCCACCCCGGTCCTCGTCGACGTCGAACCCGATCGCCACACCCTCGACCCGGCCCTGGTCGAGGCCGCGATCGGTCCGCGTACCCGGGCGATCCTGCCCGTGCACCTCTACGGACGTCTCGCGGACATGGAGGCGCTCGCGCGGGTCGCCCGCCGGCACGGCCTGCGCGTCGTGGAGGACGCCTGCCAGGCCATCGGGGTCACCGGTGTGGGCAAGCACGCGGACGCCGCCGCCCTCAGTTTCAACCCGTACAAGAACTTCGGGCTGACCGGGAAGGCGGGCGCCGTCGTCACCTGCCAGGACGAGGTCGCCGACAGCGCCCGCAGGTTCGCCTACCACGGCTTCGACCCGAAGCAGAAGAACGTCAAGGAGGGCGGCTACGGGCTCAACGCGCGGATCGACAACGCGACCGCGGCGATCGCCGTCGGCCTGCTGCCGCGCCTGACCCTGAACAACTACCGCAGGGCCTTCCTCGCCCGCCGCTACCTCGACGGCCTGGCAGCGCTGGAGGCGAGCGGATCCGTCCTGCTGCCCGCCTTCGGACCGGACCACGCCTGGCACCTGTTCGGCGTGCGCGTCGCCGCCGGGCGCGCCGCGCGGGACGCGGTCCGCGCCCACATGCGGTCGACGGGCCGGGTGGAGACGGACGTCTACTACCCGGTGCTCACCCACCGGCAGCAGACGCCGCTGCACCGGCAGCTCTTCGCCGAGACGGTGCTGCCGGTAACGGAGCGCCTCCACGACACCGTCCTCCACCTGCCCCTGCACAACAACCTGTCGCTCGCCGAGCAGGACCGAGTGATCGAGGCCCTGCATGGCGCCGTCCGTGACACCCTCCACTGAGTTCGCCGTGCTGCCGGCGCCGCGGACGGTCCGCACCGTGGTGTTCTGCGACTTCGACGAGACGTATCTGGCCCACGCCGGCTCGCCCGAGAAGATCCGCTCACGCCGGCGGCTGGAGGACCACCTCCTGGAGACGAGCGAGCGGCTCGGCGTGCTGTTCGGATGGGTCACCGGCAGTTCGCTCGATTCCGTGCTGCGCAAGGCCGGGAACCACGGGCTGCGCGTCCTGCCGCACTTCCTGGCCTGCTCCCTCGGCACCGAGATGTACGTGACGCGGGACGGGAGCATCCGCCCGGACGCGGGCTGGCAGCGGGGGTTGCCCGACGGCGGACACATCGCCGCCCTCGCGGAGCGGGCCGTGCGCGAACTGAGCCGGCTCGGTGTGCCGCTCGTCCCGCAGGACTGCCGGCCGCCCGGCAGCATGACGATCAGCCACTACTACCACGAGCAGGACGCCGAGCGGGACGCCCGCCACCTCGCCCTGATCCGTCAGGTGGCGGGCGGTCTCTCCCTCGGCCTGAACCTCAGCCGTTGCAATCCCGCGGCAGGGGACCCCGAGAACTGCTACGACGTCGACTTCCTGCCGCCCGGCTGCGGCAAGCGCCGGATCGTCGAGTACGTCTGCCGCACGCACGGCGTGGACCGGGCGGACGCCTTCGCCTTCGGGGACAGCGGCAACGACCTGGAGATGCTCGCCGCCGTCGGCCGGGGGGTGCTGGTGGGCAACTGCACCGAGGAGGCGCGGCGCCGGCACCCGCACGTGTCCGAGTGGACCCACACGGACGCGATCCTGTCCGAACTGAGAAGGGGATTACAGCTGTGCGAGTCGGAATAGTCGGCGCGGGCAACATCGGCCGGATCCATGCCGAGGCGGTGCTGGCCGGCCCGGACGTGTCCTTGGCGGGCGTGTACGACGTGGACGCGCGGAAGGCGCTGAGCATGGCCTCCTCCCTGGGCGTACCGGCTTTCGCCTCGGCGGACGAGCTCTACGAGGCGTCCACCGGCGTGGTCGTGGCCGCACCGAACCGGTTCCACGCGGACTACGCGCTGGAGGCGCTCGAGCGGGGCCGGAACCTGCTGTGCGAGAAACCCATGGCCGTGTCCCTGGCCCAGGCCGCCGACATGCGCGTCCGGGCGGCGGAGTCGTCCGTGATCTGCGCCATGGGGTTCAACTACCGCCATCTCGGCGTCGTCCGGGAGGCCCGCCGACGCATCGCCGACCGTACGCTGGGGCGTCTCCTGCACGTCGACATCGCCTTCAAACGCCAAAGCGCGCTCACCCGCACGCACTTCACCTGGCGCGACAGCATGGACGAACGCTGCACCAGCGGCGCCCTCGGTGACCTGGGTGTGCACCTGATCGACCTGCTGCACTTCCTCTTCGACACCCGGATCGACCTCACCAGCTGCCAGGTCGGGCTGCAGACCAAGGTCCCCAGGAAGGGCGACATGGAGGTGCTGGTCGACGACCACTCCTTCGTCAGCGGCCGCCTGGAGATCGGTCCGTCCTTCACGCTGACCGCCTCGAAAGCGTCCCGGCCGGAGGACACCGGGTTCACCTTCACCCTGACCGGCAGCGGTGGCGACCTCGTCCACGACTCGCAGGACGGCCCGGTGCTCCACCTGCGGACGGGGGTGGAGTGGGAGCAGATCAAGGTGCTCGGTCAGGGCCGGCTGGAGGACCCGCCGGGTGAGGTGCCCGGCTGGGCGGACTCCTTCATCGACCAGCTCCAGGCGTGGGCGGGCGCGGTGAGGACCTCCCGGCGCCCGGAGGACATGGCCGACTTCGACAGCGGCTACGACGCCCAGCGGGTGCTCGAGGAACTGCTGCGTCTGGGAGGGCGGGTGTGACGCGTCGACCCGAGCGGAAACGCCCCACGATCGAGGACGTGGCCCGCAGGGCCGGACTGTCGCGGGCCACCGTGTCGCGCGCGATCAACGGCTCGCCCCAGGTGAGCGCCGCCGCGACCGAACGTGTCCGTCAGGCGGTGAGCGAGCTGGGCTACGTTCCCAACCAGGCCGCCCGCAGCCTGGTCACCCGCCGCAATGACACCGTCGCCGTCGTCGTGACCGAGCCGCAGACCCGGCTCTTCGTGGACCCGTTCTTCGACCTCCACCTGCGCGGCATCCGACGGGAACTCGTCCAGCAGGGCGCGGGGCTGGTCCTGCTGCTCATCGAGGAGCCGGACGACTACGCCCGTGTCGGCAACTTCCTCGGTGGCAGCCACGTCGACGGCGCACTGCTCTTCTCGCTGCGCGCGGACGACCCGCTGCCGGGGATGGTCGCCCGGATGGGGCTGCCCGCCGTCTTCGGCGGCCGCCCCTTCCTCGGCGCCGGGGAGGCCGGGGACGGTTACGCCTACGTCGACGCCGACAACCGCGGCGGAGCCCGTGAGGCCGTCCGCCACCTCGTGTCGCAGGGCCGCACGCGTATCGCGACCGTCACCGGCCCGCTCAACCAGGCCGCCGCGGTGGACCGGTTGGACGGCTACCGCGACGTCCTCCTGGACCGCGGTACCCATCAGCTGATCGCCGAAGGTGACTTCACCCTCGAGGGAGGCGCCAGGGCCATGTCCGCGCTCCTCGAGCGGTGCCCCGACCTGGACGCGGTCTTCGTCGCCTCCGACCTGATGGCCCACGGTGCCATGCGCGTCCTGCGGGAGAACGGGCGCAGGGTGCCGGACGACGTGGCCGTCGTCGGCTTCGACGACCTGGCGTCCCTTGCCGAGGGGACGGACCCCCCGTTGACCACGGTGCGCCAGGACATCGAGGGCATGGGGCGCCTGATGGCCCGGCTGCTGTTCCAGCGGAACGCGGAACCGTCCGGCGACCGCACCGTCCGGCCCCTCTCGTCCGTCATCGTGCCGACCAGCCTGGTCCTGCGGGAGTCCGCCTGACCAGGCCGCGGGAGCGGGTGCCGACGGCGCGACGAGGATCGGGGCAGCCTGTGTTCAGCGTCCGGCGCGGGCGGCGGCGCGGGCCAGGAACGCGCCGTCGGCGCAGGGGCGCTTCGACCGGCAGGCCCGGCACAGGTAGCCGTGGACGCCGAGGCGCTCGCCCGGCACGTGCTCCTCCGGGACGGTCAGGACGGCCGCCCAGACAATCTTGCCCATCGGGCGGTCCCGGGTGCCCCACAGCCGCGGGCACAGCTGGTCGAGGATGACCAGGCCGCGCCCGCGGTCCCGCGTCGCGGACGTGGGGCGCGGCCGCGGGCGGTGGCGGACCGGGTCTGGACCTCGACCACCGTGCGCTCGGGGACGACGTCGAGGACCAGGCGCAGGGAGTCCCCCGGCTCGGTCCCGTAGCGGACGGAGTTGGTGACCAGCTCGCTGACGATGAGGACCACGGAGTTGATGTGGTCGGCGGTGGCGTCGGGCCGGTGGTCGCGGAGACATTGCTCGCTGAAGCGGCGGGCCCGTCGGACGGACTGCGGCTCGGGGGGCAGGGTCAGCGTGGGCGGGGACTGCAGGGTCACGGACACCGCTTCACCGCCCGGTGCGGAGATGACGTTCCGTCCTTCGGGCGGCAGCCGCACGACAGGGCCGTCCCCACGCGCCGACCGGCCGTGAGCCGCACGCTGCCGACAGCCACCGGGTCGCGTGACACGGCACCGCGGTACCGGCGCGCCCGGCCGTGCAGCCTTGTGAGGCCGCCCGTGATATTCGCTCGTAGTGACGTCACTGTGCACGTGGGGCGCACGTCGCTCTCCGCTCTGCCGCGTTGGCTTGCTGACAGACAGAGAATGGGCCGTCACGAGAGGTGCGAGGGATACAGCGTGTATCCCCTCAGACAGCGCCGATCCACTTGGTGAAGGCCGTCAACGACTCGGCATCCGCCCTCTTGAGGCGGCGAACCGTAGCTGCGGCCTCCCGCGCCCACGGGTGCTCTCGTGTGTGCTGCGGGGCGACGGACCGGGCAGCCTTCAGCGAGGCGAAGGCGTCGTCCGGGCGGCCTGCCCAGACCTGCGCGCGCGCCAGCTCGATCCAGAAGCCGCTCTGTCGCTCTGCCGGCAGGGAGTCCGGCGGGGCCCACTCGGTGGCGCTGTCGAGAGCACGCTGGACATGGTCCTGCCCGAGACCGACGGCGACGGACACCTCGTGCGCTCGGACGGAGTCCGGGCCGAACTGGGTCCCGTCGTGAGCGGCTTCCGGGAGGGCATCGCCCAACCGCCGGGCTTCGGCCAGATGCAGGGCGGCTGCATCAGCGTCGTCGCCGCGGGCGGCGATCACTGCTGCGCGCATGTGCAGGGCACCGCGCGCGGCAGTCGAGGCTCTGCAGAGCGGGCTAGGGCTGACGTCGATGGCGCGCTCCAGCGCCCGCAGTCCTGCCGTGTGTGCGCGGGCGGTGAAGAACGTTTCGGTGCGCACGTAGGCAGCCGTGGCCTGGGCGATGGGGTCTTCCGTCCGAGCGGCAGCCCAGCGCATCAGATCCACCAGGCGGGCGGACAGATCGTGTGCCCCGAACTTGTGGGCCACGGCATCGGCTGAGCGGGCTGCGGTGGCCAGTAGGTGGGCCGCGTGCAGGCGGTCTGCGCCGGCCGAGTGGTGGAACGCCGCGAGGGTCTGGGTCAGGAGGTGGGGGACGTCCTCGGCGATGCGGGCGTACTGAGCTGTGAGGCGGCGTCGCACGAGCTGGTCGACGGCGTCGGCGAGGTCGGGGAACGGGCGGGGGCTGGTGTCGGGCGGGATGTCGTAGGCGACGATCGCCGCGGAGAGCGTTGGGAGCGCGGCGTGGACGCGGCTGTCGGCGCGGCTGCTGCCGGTGATGATGCGGCCGGTGTCGACGCCGAGGGCGGTGGCGAGGGAGTCGAGGGTGTCGTCGCTCGGCGAGCGTGCGCCTCGCTCGATCCCCTTGACGGTGGGAAGGGACACGTGTGCGGCGCGGGCGAGTTCGGCCTGGGTCATCCTGCGGGTGCGGCGGATGGTGGCGATGCGTTGGCCGACCTCGCGCCTGCCGGCGGTGGTGGACATGCCCGCAGAGTACCGAGACGCTCACTGTCCGGTTGCGGCATTGCCGCTACCCGCTCAGCAGCTGTGCCAGGTCGGTGAGGGTGTCGATCCGCCAGTCCGCGGTCGCGGTCACCTCGCGGGTGTCCGCCCAGAGGTTGCCCCACGGTCCTCGCCGGATGTGAGCGGTGCGGAGCCCGGCCGCTGCCGCCGGGACCACATCGTTGGCCGGGTGGTCGCCGACGTACAGGGTCTCGTTCGGCGAGGCCCGCCCGGCCGTCACTGCGCGTAGGAAGAAGCCGGCGTCCGGTTTGGCCACGCCCCACTCCCCGGAGGTCGCGATCACATCGGCCGGTAGGTCGAGGGCTCGGAGGAGTTCGCCCGCACGGGTGGTCTGGTTCCCGGCGACGACGACCCGCAGTCCGAGTCGGCGGAGCTCGGTGAGAGCGGGCCGCACGTCGGCGTACAGGTCTGTCTCGTCGAGACGCTCTCCGAGGCCGGAGGCCTCGCGTGCCGCGTACTCGGCCGGGATGTCGATGCCGGGGCGGAGAAGGCGCAGGGCGTCGGCGTTGTCCTTGCCCTGGGCGACGACGGCCCCGACGAGAGCGGACACGGTGTGCCGGGGGACGTCGAGCCAGTCGGCCCACGCTGCCCAGTACCGGTCGTCGCGGACCAGGGTCTCACCGACATCGAAGACCACTGCGCGGATCATGCGGGCAGGGTATCGGAGCGCCTGTGGCCCTCTGCCTTCCGCTCCAGGGCTGCCGGTATGGCGGTCGACGTACCGGGTCGCGTCCTCGGACAACTGCACGTCGCGGGCCCGGACTCCTCGACGAAGCCCTCACCCCTGACCCAGCCGGACGGCCGGACGTTGCCGTGCGAGTCGACGATCGCCGCAAACCGGTCGGCGTGCTCCTCCCCGCGGTCGCGGCCGAAGTTCTCGCTCCGCCACCGGGTATGACGAAGGCCCGACCTGTTTTCGCAGATCGGGCCTTCATCCATCAGGGTGAGTGACGGGACTTGAACCCGCGACATCCTGGACCACAACCAGGTGCTCTGCCAGCTGAGCTACACCCACCATGACCGGTGCTTCGGTTACCTTGCGGTTTTCTCCGACCGGCCGAGAAAAAGTGTACAGGGTCGGAAGGGGTGCTCGCGCCGCCCTTTTCCCGGCGCCCCGGAAAGGACGCCGGGCAGGACGTCAGGCGCCGGACACCACGTGCTTGGCGGCGATGGAGCGCGCCGTGGCGGAGTCCGGTCCCGGCTGCGGGACGAAGACGGCCTCGCGGTAGTAGCGCAGCTCGGCGATGGACTCCCGGATGTCGGCCAGCGCCCGGTGGTTGCCGGCCTTCTCCGGGGCGTTGAAGTACGCCTGCGGGTACCAGCGCCGCGCCAGCTCCTTCACCGAGGAGACGTCGACGATCCGGTAGTGCATGAAGGCCTCCAGCGTCGGCATGTCCCGCAGCAGGAAGCCGCGGTCGGTGCCCACGGAGTTCCCGCACAGCGGGGCCTTGCCGGGGTCCTTCACATGCTCACGGATGTAGGCGAGCACCTGCGCCTCGGCGTCGGCGAGGGTGGTGCCCCCCGCCAGCTCGGTCAGCAGACCGGACGCGGTGTGCATCTGACGCACCACCTCCGGCATCGTCTCCAGCGCCGAGTCCGGCGGACGGATGACGATGTCCACCCCCTCGCCGAGCACGTTCAGCTCGGAGTCGGTGACGAGGGCGGCCACCTCGATGAGAGCGTCGTCGGACAGCGAGAGCCCCGTCATCTCGCAGTCGATCCACACCATGCGATCGTTCATACGTCCACCCTACGGGGCGGGAAGGTGACCGTACGCGCTGCCGTACCTCCCCGCGCGCGGAGGGGGCGTGCGGATGCACGCCCCCTCCGCGCCCGCGGTGCGCGGCGGCTCAGCGCCGGCCGGGCACCGTCGGCCGCGGCAGGGCCTCACCGCCGTCCGCGGGCCGCCGCGACTGGGCGGGCACGGCGGGCGGCCCGGGCAGCGGCGCCGGTTCACCCGACGGCACCGGCACGGCACCCTGCGGCTGGCTCTGCCCCTGCGGCGCGACGGAGCCGTTCTCCGAGGCCGTGCCCTTCTCGCCCTGCGGACGACGGGCCCGGTACGCGGCCCGGTAGGCCGCCGGGGACGCCCCGAGCTGCCGCCGGAAGTGCCCGCGCAGCGCCACCGGCGAACGGAAGCCGCAGCGCCCGGCCACCTCGTCGACCGAGTAGTCCGACGTCTCCAGCAGCCGCTGCGCCTGGAGCACCCGCTGGGTGATCAGCCACTGCAGCGGGGCGCTGCCGGTCAGCGAACGGAACCGCCGGTCGAACGTGCGCCGCGACATGTACGCGCGCGCCGCCAGCTGCTCCACGTCGAACTGCTCGTGCAGGTGCTCCAGCGCCCAGGCGACGACCTCGGCCAGCGGGTCGGCGCCGATCTCCTCGGGTAAAGACCTGTCGAGGTGACGCTCCTGCGCCGCCCCGCCTCCCGCTCCGCCCGCGTGCCCGGTGCCGCCGCCCCTGCGGGGCGGGACGACCAGGCGGCGGGCCAGCGCGTTGGCCGCCTCGTTCCCGTGGTCCGAGCGGACGATGTGCAGGCACAGGTCGATGCCCGCGCCCGTACCGGCCGAGGTCAGCACGTCGCCGTCGTCGACGAAGAGCTCCCGCGGATCCACGTGGACCGACGGATAGCGCTTGGCCAGCGTGGGCGCGTACATCCAGTGCGTGGTCGCCGGACGCCCGTCCAGGAGACCGGCGGCGGCCAGCACGAACGCGCCGGTGCACAGGCCCACGATGCGGGCGCCTTCCTCGTGCGCCCGGCGCAGCACGTCGAGCGCCTGCTCGGGCGGCGGGGAGGTGATCGAACGCCACGCGGGCACCACGACGGTGCCGGCCCGGCCGATCGCCTCCAGTCCGTGCGGCGCGGAGAGCTCCAGGCCCCCCGTGGTCCGCAGCGGTCCCTCCTCGCCGGCGCACACCAGCAGCCGGTAGCGCGGCACGCCGGCGTCCTGCCGGTCGATGCCGAACACCGAGAGCGGAATGGAGCTCTCGAAGATCGGGCCGCCGCTGAAGAGCAGTACCGCGACGACCTCCTTGCGGCGTCGCCCGGACAGCTTCCTGGCGCCTGCCTCCAGTACGGCGGTGGAGTCGTGGCTCATCCCGCTAAGCCCCCCTCGATGGTCGCGGCGCCTCTCACTGGACGGGTCTCTCGCTCCAGCACTTTTCCCCTCGGTCCTGAACGAATCCCCCGCCAGACGACAGTCAAGATCGAATCTACTGTGTCCGACGCCGCCGGAAAGCCCAGTTCGGCAAGCGCCGGAATGTCGACATGGCAACTTGGCGTGAAGCATTCGATCACGAAGGGTCGCGGTGCGGGAGGGGGCGGGGAAGCGCGCCGTTCGCGGGTGGCCAATCCCCATAGGGTGCCCCAGGGCGGCCGAACCCTTTTTGCCCTGGTCGAACGGTGATTGGGGGGACGTTTCGGCAGGGGGGTGGGGGGTCGGGGAAGTTGGCTGAAAGTGTGCGGACGGTGGAGCGGAAACCGGTCAGTCGGACGGTGGTGCGCGCGGAGCGGCCCGACATGCCCCCATGCGCCCCGTGTGCTCCGTGGCGCACGGGGCCGGTGGGGCGTACGGGGCGGGTGACCACGCGTGTCCCGGCGCGGAACCGCCGCCGGCCCGGCGGAAAGGGCCCCGCGCGAGGCGTGCGGGTACAACGGCGGGAGGACGGCGGAGGTCACCTCCCGGACGCCCGATCCGCCACGGAACCGCCTGTACGGCGCAGCCAACATTGCGCCCGGGGCGTCGGCTCGTGCATGCTCCGGGGAATCCCGGCGGGCCTCGCGGAGCGGCCGACCGGGTGAAGTCTTGCCACCGGCATCTGCCGGTACCGCGCGGACCTGCGGATCTCCCTGGGGAGGCCCCCGCGGGACCCGCGGAAAATGGGCCGGGAACGCTTGCCGCCGTACCCTGGAGGGTATGGGGACGGGAAGATGAATCCCGGACACAGCTCCGCCGCTCACGTCGCCTCAACGAGGATCACAACGCCGAGACAGCCATGGCCGGTCACGAATACACCGATCCCGCGGACCGCAAGCGGCCGGTCGCCGAACCGACGGCGGCCGATCCCCTGGCGGCGGACGAGACGCGCCCCAGCCCCTGCGACCCCGCCTTCAAGCACGGGGTGGTCGTCGGGTTCGACGGCTCCACGTCCAGTGAGCGCGCCCTCGCCTACGCCGTCGGCATGGCGACCCGGTCCCGCTCGGGACTGATCATCGTCCACGTCGCCAACCGTCTGCCGACCACCGTCTGGGCCGGCTGCGAGCCGCCCGTCTTCGTCGACGTCCCCGACCACCGCACCGAGGTGCTGGGGCTGGAGCTGGCCTGCGCCGACTTCCTGGCCGAGGTGCCGTGGATCCTGGTCGAGCGCGGCGGAGACATCTGCCACGAGCTGGAGGAGGTCGGCCGGGAGTACGAGGCCGACGCCATCGTCGTGGGCTCCACGCACGGCATGCTGAGCCGGGTCTTCGGCTCGGTCGCCGGCCGCCTGGCGAAGCGGGCGCAGCGCCCCGTGGTCGTCATCCCCTGACGCCGGCCGACGCGACCCCCGGCCGAATCCTGCCCTTGCGGCCGACTCCTGCCCTCGCGGCCGAGTCCCGCCCCCGCGGCTGACGCGTGCCTCCGCGGCCGACTCCTGCCCCCGCGGCTGACGCGTGCCCCCGCGCCGACGCCGCGTTTCTCCCGCGCCGCGCCCTGAACGCCGTCAACAGCGCGCGCAGTTGTGTACAGCCCGGCTCAAGCTACCGGTGCGTACGGCGTGTTCGGCGTCGTCACACGGGAAGAAACCCGACACGGAAACCGGTTGCCGACCGCGGTGGGGTGACGGCCACGCAACGGCAGCCTGGGCCGGAGGAGTTCGGGCGGCTCCGGCCCGAGGAAAGAAACGGTCCCTGTGCATGGTGGCGCGCAGGGACCGTTTCGCCGTCCGGGACGCCGGACCGCCGCCGTGACTACTCGACGGTGACCGACTTGGCCAGGTTGCGCGGCTTGTCGATGTCCCGGCCCAGCGCCAGCGCCGTGTGGTAGGCGAGCAGCTGCAGCGGGATGCCCATCAGGATCGGGTCCAGCTCGTTCTCGTTCTTCGGGACGAGGACGGTCCGGTCGGCCTTCTCCTGCTCCTGGTGCGCGACCGCGAGGATCTTGCCGCTGCGGGCCTTGATCTCCTCGAGGGCGGCGCGGTTCTTCTCCAGCAGGTCGTCGTCCGGCACGATCGCGACGGTCGGCAGGGCCGGCTCGATCAGGGCCAGCGGGCCGTGCTTCAGCTCGGAGGCCGGGTAGGCCTCGGCGTGGATGTACGAGACCTCCTTCAGCTTCAGCGAGGCCTCGCGGGCGACCGGGTAGCCGCGGACGCGGCCGATGAAGAGCATCGAGCGGGCGTCGGCGAACTCCTGCGCCAGCTCCTTGATCTCGTCCTCGGTCTTGAGGATCTCGTTGATCTGCTCCGGCAGGCGGCGCAGACCGGCGATGATCCGCTTGCCGTCGGCGACGGACAGGTCACGGGTGCGGCCCAGGTGCAGGGCGAGCAGCGCGAAGGCGACCGTGGTGTTGGTGAAGCACTTGGTGGAGACCACGCAGACCTCGGGGCCGGCGTGCACGTAGATGCCGCCGTCCGACTCACGGGCGATGGCGGAGCCCACCACGTTGACCACGCCGAGGACGCGGGCGCCCTTGCGCTTGAGCTCCTGGACCGCGGCGAGCACGTCGTAGGTCTCGCCGGACTGGGAGACGGCGATGTACAGCGTGTCGGGGTCGACGACCGCGTTGCGGTAGCGGAACTCGGAGGCCGGCTCGGCGTCCGCGGGGATGCGGGCCAGCTCCTCGATCATCTGGGCGCCGATCATGCCGGCGTGGTACGAGGTGCCGCAGCCGAGGATCTTCACGCGGCGGATCTTGCGGGCCTCGCGGGCGTCGAGGTTGAGACCGCCCAGGTGCACGGTGGAGAACCGGTCGTCGATGCGGCCGCGCAGCACGCGGTCCACGGCGTCGGCCTGTTCGTGGATCTCCTTGTGCATGTAGGTGTCGTGGCCGCCCATGTCGTAGGAGGCGGCCTCCCACTCGACGGTGGTCGGCTCGGCGGCGGTGCTGGTGCCCTCGGTGGTGTAGGTGCGGAAGTCCTCCGCGGTGAGGGTGGCCATCTCGCCGTCGTCCAGGGTGACGATCTGGCGGGTGTGGGTGACCAGGGCGGCGATGTCCGAGGCGACGAACATCTCCTTCTCGCCTATGCCGAGCACCACGGGGGAGCCGTTGCGGGCGACGACGATGCGGTCCGCGAAGTCGGCGTGGAGCACCGCGATGCCGTACGTGCCCTCGATCAGGCGGACCGCCTGGCGGACCTTCTCCTCCAGCGTGGGCGCCTGGGAGCGGGCGATCAGGTGGGTGAGGACCTCGGTGTCGGTCTCGGAGAGGAACTCGACGCCGTCGGCCTCCAGCTTGCGGCGCAGGTCCGTGGCGTTGTCGATGATGCCGTTGTGGACGACGGCGACCTTCTCGTCGGCGGAGAGGTGCGGGTGCGCGTTCACGTCGGACGGCGCGCCGTGGGTGGCCCAGCGGGTGTGGGCGATGCCGGCCGTGCCCTTGAAGCGGGCCGGCACCTTCGCCTCGAGCTCACGGACACGACCCTTGGCCTTGACCATCTTCAGCCCGCCCTTGGGGGCCGTGACGGCGATGCCCGCGGAGTCGTACCCGCGGTACTCGAGGCGCGCGAGGCCCTCGAGGAGCAGCGGGGCGATGTCACGCTTGCCGATGTAGCCGACAATTCCGCACATATGTTCTGGTTCCTCAGCCATAGACGATGCGGCGGAGCTGCCGGAGCGAGAGCTCCGGCGGCGCCACCGCGCGGTACTGGAGGTCCGCCGCGATCCTCGTGAAGATCTCCGCGTTCACCAGGCCCTGGGCCTGGAGCTCGCGGTGGCGGCGACGGACGTAGTCCTCGGTCGTCTCGTCGAAAAAGGCGAGAACGTCCTGGATCACCCGCACGGCCTCGCCCCGCGTGAGCGAGGAGGACCGCGTCAGGTGATCGACGAGTTCGTCGTGCATGGCTGATCCTCCGATACGGCGCGCGGCTTCCGCAACAATCCTGCCCGATATCGGGCAGGATCGCGGCGTTCGGGTGCGGCAGGCCACATTTTCGCGGCTGGGCGGGCGCGGGGGCGGGGGCGGGGGCTTCGGGGTGCCGGGTTCGCCCGGGCCGGGCGAGGGTGCGGTGCGGGGCGCGTGGCGGTGGAGCCGGGCTGCGTCGCGGGGGCGCGTGGCGGTGAGGCCGGGTTGCGTCGCGGGGTACGCCTGGGGGCGGGGTGAGGTGGCGCGCGGGCGGGGCCGCCGTGGCTGGGTCGGGGCCTGCTGTGGTGCCGTGTCACGGGGCTTGCGGAGGCGGGGTGGGTGAGGCCGCGGTGTGACCGGGCCGGGGCGTGCGGGGGGCTGGTGCGGGGCCGGTGTCGCGGGGGTGCGGAGGCGGGGTGCGGTGCGTCGGGGCGCGCGGCGCGCGGGCGAGGCGCGGTGTGACCGGGCCGGGCTGCGCGGGGCCTGGTGCGGCGCCGTGTCTCGGGGGTGCGGAGACGGGGTGCGGTGCGTCGGGGCGTGCGGCGCGCGGGCGAGGCGCGGTGTGACCGGGCCGGGGCGTGCGGGGGTCTGGTGCGGCGTCACGAGGGTGCGTGGCGGTGGGGCCGGGCTGCGCCGTGGGGTGCGCGCGGAGGGGGTGCGGAGGCGGGGTGCGGTGAGGCGGGGCGCGCGGGGCGCGGGCGAGGGCGCGGGCGAGGGCGCGGGCCTGTGGGGCGCGCGGGGGCCGGTGCGGAGCCGCGTCGCGGGAGTGCGGGGGGTGACGTGTGGCCGTGGGGCGTGGGGACGCCCCCGGAGGACCGTCTCCGGGGGCGTCGGGCGGCTGCCGGGCCGCGGGGGTCGGGCCTGGGGGCCCGGTGGGGTCAGGAGACCTTCTTGGCGTTCTCGATGGCCTCGGCGAGGTTGTTCAGGAGCGGCGTGCACTTGGCGTAGGAGAGGATCGGCTCCGGCGAGCGGGCGATGACCTGGCCGGCCTTGACGGCGGGCAGCTTCTCCCAGGTCGCCTCGGCGATGTCGGCCGGCTGGATGGCCTGCGCGCGGTCGTCCATGATGATCACGTCGGCGGCGTACTTGTCGACGTTCTCCCAGCTGAGGCTCTCGAACCAGCCGCCGCTCTCCTCGATGGCCTTCGGGTCCGGCTCCACGATGTTCACACCGAGGGCCTTGTAGTACTCGAGGTCGACCGAGAGGTTGTGGGTGGAGACGTAGAAGAGGTCGGGGGAGGCGGAACCGGCCAGGACCTTGATCTCCGGGCGGGCCTTCGCCGCGGCCTTGAGGCGGGCGGCGGCCTTCTCGAACTCCTTCTTCGCCTCGACGACCTTCGCGGCCTTCATGTCCGCGCCCAGCGCCTCGGCCAGCGCGGCCATCCGCTCCAGCGACTTCGTCAGCTGCACGTCGTAGACGGAGACGCCGACGCTCGGGGCGAACTTGGCGATCTGGTCCTTGGACTCCTCCGGGACGTACCAGAGGGTGCCCGCGCCGTCGAACATGGTGGAGACCAGCAGGTCCGGCTTGAGCGCCGCGTACTTCTCGACGTTGAACTCGCCCCAGACGTTGCCGATGACCTCGACCCTGGAGACGTCCATGTCGCCGGCCTGGACGTCGGGCTTGCCGTCCTTGGTGGTGGTCGGGCCGAAGACGCCCTTCACCTGGACGCCGTAGTCGTGGAGGGCCGCGCCCACGCCGGTGAAGGCGACGACGCTCTGCGGCGCCTTGTCGAGCTTCACGGTCGTGCCGCGGTCGTCCTCGAAGGTCCACGGGCCCGAGGAGGCGCCGCCCTTGTCCGAACTGCCCTGAGCCGACGAGTCGTCGCCGCAGGCGGCGAGGACGGCGCCCAGGCCGAGGGCGCCGCCTGCGGCGAGGATGCCGCGACGGGTGGGGAGGGAGGAACGGACCTGAGCCATGAGGTGACTGCTTTCGAACAGGGCGGACAGCCGCCGGACGATTCGCAGGAAGGTTAGCCTAACCTCATTTGCTCCTGTCCAGGGGGTGGGCCGAAAAACTTGCCCGCAGGGTCCGGCGACGCGTGCCCCCGGCAGTTCCGGGCGGTGCGGAACTGCCGGGAAGGGGCAGTGCGCGCTTACCCGCCATGCCGCGACGATCACCGGGCAGGCGTCGGCGGCCCGCGCTAGGGTCGGGCCGGTCCGGACGGGTGGGGACGCGAGGGGGGGCGTGTGGTGACACTGCCGCGGCAGGGCGAACGGGCGCGTACGGAACGGCACATGCTGGTCTGCGGGGACGACGGGCTGGCCCCCCGGCTGGCCGCCGAACTGCGCGACGTGTACCGGCAGCGCGTCGTCCTGGTGGTGCCGGGGGAGCGGCCCGCGGACACCGGATCGTTCGCCTCCACCGTCTCGCGCGCGGCCGCGCTGATCGGCCGCCGCAACCAGGTCCCGGCGGCCGGAACCGGGCCCTACGACTCCCAGCCGAACCTCAGCATCCCCGTGCTGGAGATCCGCGCCGCCCAGCCCGGCCTGGACGTCCTCACCGAGGCCGGCGTGGAACGCGCCACCGCGCTCGCCCTGCTCTACGAGGACGACGAGACCAACCTGCGCGCCGCCCTCGCCGCGCGCCGCCTCAACCCCTCGGTGCGGCTGGTCGTGCGGATGTACAACCGCAAGCTGGGCGAGTACATGGAGGAACTCCTCGACCAGGCGGCCCTGGTGGCCGAGCCCGACCTGGACCGGGCCACCCTGGAGGCATCCACCACCGTCCTCTCCGACGCGGACACCGCCGCCCCCGCCCTGGCCGCCACCGCGGTGGCCGACACCCGCCGGGTGGTTCAGGCCGACGGGCTGCTGCTGCGCGCCGCCGAGCGCACCCCGCCCCGGGAGGGCGCGACCGCCGACCCCGGTCTGTGCACGCTCGCCCTGCTGTCCTCCACCACCGCCGACCCGGCCGGCGCCGAGGGCTCCGACGCCAGCGGTCCCCAGGGTCCGCGGCTGCTCCCGGACGAGGCCGAGGTCCGGGCGGCCACCGGACGCGGCACGGTGGTGCTGGACGCGCTGCGCCGCACCGGCCCCGCCCTTCCGCCGCGCCGGCTGGCCCGCCGGGGCGCGCCGCTGTCCCTGGTGTTCTCCCGGCGGCTGCGCTGGGCCACGGCCGGGGTGGCGGCCTCGGTGCTGGCGCTGGCCGTCGCCACCACGGTCCTCACCGACCTGGGCTTCCTGTCCGCCACCTACCTCTCGCTGCTCGACCTCCTCGGCATCGGCGACCCGGCGGTGGGCGACCCGGCGTCGCGTCAGATCCTGCAACTGCTGTCCGGGCTGGTCGGCCTGGCCCTGCTGCCGCTGCTGGTGGCGGCCGGCCTGGAGGCGCTGGGCACCTTCCGCGGCGCGGGCGCGCTGCGCCGGCCGCCGCGCGGGCTCTCCGGGCACATCGTGCTGCTGGGCCTCGGCAGGGTCGGCACCCGGGTGCTGTCACGGCTGCGTGAGCTGGACGTGCCGGTGGTGTGCGTGGAGCAGTCCGCCGAGGCGCGCGGCGTGCCGCTCGCGCGGGACCTCGGGGTGCCGGTGGTGCTCGGCGACGTCACCGAGGCGGGGGTGCTGGGCGCGGCCAAGATCCACCGGGCGGCGGCCCTCCTGGCGCTGACCAGCTCCGACACCACCAACCTGGAGGCGACGCTGGCCGCCCGGGCGATCGCCCCCGAACTCCGGGTGGCGCTGCGGCTGTACGACGACGAGTTCGCCACCGTCGTCTACCGCACCCTGCGGACCGCGCACCCGCGCGCGGTGACCCGCAGCCGCAGCGTCAGCCACCTCTCCGCGCCGGCGTTCGCCGCGGCGATGATGGGGCGGCAGGTGCTGGGCGCCATCTCCATCGAGCGCAAGGTGCTGCTGTTCGCGGCCCTGGTGGTCGGCGGGCACCCGCAGTTCGAGGGGCGCACCGTGTCCGAGGCGTTCCGGGCCGGGGCCTGGCGGGTGCTCGCCCTGGACACGCAGCGGCCCGAGGCCCGTCGGCCGGACCTGGCGCGCGGCGCCTCGGGCGACGAGCCGCAGCTGCTGTGGGACCTGCACCCCGGGTACGTGCTCCGGCCGGACGACCGGATCGTGCTGGCCGCGACACGGCGCGGCTACGCGGAACTGCTGGCCACGACGCGGGCGGCGCCGGGGCGGGCGTAGGACGGACGGGAGCGGGCGTGGGGCCGGCGCGGGCGTGAGAAGGCCGGGCGGGCGTAGGGCCGCGGGGCGGACCGCCCCGCGGAGGCGGACCGCCCGGCGGAGGCGGACCGCCCGGCGGAGGCGGACCGCCCGGCGGAGGCGGACCGCCTCGCGGAGGGGGTCCGCCTCCGCGGTCCGACGGGCGGGAGTGTCAGGCGACGCCCATTTCGCGGGCGATCAGCATCCGCTGGACCTCGCTGGTGCCCTCGCCGATCTCCAGGATCTTGGAGTCCCGCCACATCCGGGCCACCGGGTACTCGTTCATGAAGCCGTACCCGCCGTGGATCTGGGTGGCCTCACGGGCGTTGTCCACCGCGACCGTGGAGGAGTACAGCTTGGCAATCGCCGCCTCCTTCTTGAACGGACGGCCCGCGACCATCCGCGCCGCCGCGTCGTGCCACGCCAGGCGGGAGGTGTGGGCCTTCATCTCCATGTCGGCCAGCTTGAACTGGATGGCCTGGTTGGCGCCGATCGGACGGCCGAAGGCGCGGCGCTCGCCGGCGTACTTCACCGACTCGTCCACGCAGCCCTGCGCCAGTCCGGTGGCCAGCGCCGCGATGGCGATCCGGCCCTCGTCGAGGATCCGCAGGAACTGGGCGTACCCGCGGCCCTCCTGGCCCAGCAGGTTGGCGGCCGGGACGCGGACGTCGGAGAAGGAGAGCTCACGGGTGTCCGAGGCGTTCCAGCCGACCTTGGAGTAGGGGGCGGCGACCGTGAACCCGGGGGTCCCGGAGGGGACGATGATCGCGGAGATCTCCGGCCGCCCGTCCGGCTTGCGGCCGGTGACCGCGGTGACCGTGACCAGGCCGGTGATGTCCGTGCCGGAGTTGGTGATGAAGCACTTGGTGCCGTTGATCACCCACTCGCCGGTGGCCTCGTCCAGCCGGGCCGTGGTGCGGGTGGCGCCCGCGTCGGAGCCGCCCTCGGGCTCGGTCAGGCCGAACGCGCCGAGGACCTCGCCGGAGCACAGCCGCGGCAGCCACCGGCGCTTCTGCTCCTCGGTGCCGAAGAGGTGGATCGGCATGGCGCCCAGCGAGACACCGGCCTCCAGGGTGATGGCGACCGAGGAGTCGACCCGGGCCAGCTCCTCCAGGGCGACGCCCAGGGCGAAGTAGTCGCCGCCCATGCCGCCGTACTCCTCGGGGAACGGCAGGCCGAACAGGCCCATGCGGCCCATCTCGCGGACGATCTCGTACGGGAACTCGTGCCGCTCGTAGTGGTCGCCGATCTTGGGGGCGACCACGTCGTGGGCGAACTCCTCGACGGTGCGGCGCAGTTCCTCCAGCTCGGGGCTGAGGCGGCGGTCCCGCGGGGTGGCGGTGGTGTCGGTGGTGGCGGTCATCGCGTCACTGCTCCTGGTGGGAGAGGGCTCGGACGGTGCGGGACGGGCTGGGCCGGCCCAGGTGGTCGGCCATCCATACGCTGGTGGCGGTGAGACGGCCGAGGTCGACCCCGGTCTCGATGCCGAGGCCCTGGAGCATCCACACCAGGTCCTCGGTCGCGAGGTTGCCGGTGGCGGACTTCGCGTACGGGCATCCGCCGAGGCCTCCGGCGGAGGCGTCGACGGTGGTGACACCGGCCTGGAGGGCGGCCAGGGTGTTGGCCAGGGCCTGGCCGTAGGTGTCGTGGAAGTGGACGCCGACGGCCTCCGTGGGGACCCCGGCCTCCCGCAGGGCGGCGAGTACGCCGGTGACGTGGCCCGGCGTGGCGACGCCGATGGTGTCGCTCAGGCTCAGCTCGTCGGCGCCCATGTCCAGCAGCGCACGGCAGACCCTGACGACCTGCGGGACGGCCACCGGGCCCTCCCACGGGTCGCCGAAGACCATCGAGACGTACGCGCGGATCCGCAGCCCCTCCGCCCCGGCGCGGGCGGCGACCGGCTCGAACATGGCCAGCGACTCGTCGACCGTGCGGTTGAGGTTGGCCTTGGCGAAGGACTCGGTGGCGCTGGCGAACAGCGCCACCGTGCGCGCGCCCAGCGCCAGCGCCCGGTCCAGGCCGCGCTCGTTGGGCACCAGCACCGGCAGCTCGACCGGCAGGTCGCGGACCATCGGGAACAGTTGCTCCGCGTCCGCGAGCTGCGGGACCCACTTGGGGTGGACGAAACTGGTGGCCTCGACCGTGGACAGCCCCGCCCCGGCGAGACGGCGGACGAACTCCGCCTTCACCTCGGTGGGGACCGTGCCCTGCTCGTTCTGCAGGCCGTCCCGGGCGCCGACCTCGTAGATCCGCACCCGGGCGGGGAGGCCCTCGGCGGAGACCCGCATCGGCAGTCCGGCGGCGGTCATCGCGTTTCCTCCCCGTCCTCGTCGGGCGTGATCACGACGAGGACCTGGTCCATCGCGACCGCGGTGCCCGGGGTGACCTCCAGCTCGGCGACCGTGCCGGAGTGCGGGGCGGAGATGACGTGCTCCATCTTCATCGCCTCCACCACCAGCAGGCTCTGCCCGGCCTCCACCCGGTCGCCGACGGCGGCCTTGACCACCGTCACCGTGCCCGGCATGGGGGCGGTCAGCGAGTCCGCGCCGGCGCGGGCCGCACCGGTCAGCGAGGCGGCCACCGGGTCGTGGTCGCGGACCTGCCAGGCGTCGCCCTCCCGGCCGAGCCAGTCGTCGGCCCGGTGGAAGGTGTGGCGCACGCCGTCCAGCGTCACCGAGACCCGGTCCGGGCCCACCTCGTGACCGGCCGCGTCGCCCCGCGGCGTGTGGGTGACCGGGTCGAGCCCCGGCACCCGCAGCGGGAAGGCGGCCGGCCGGTACGCCTCGACGCCGCCGAGGCGCCAGCCGCTGGGAACGGCGAACGGGTCCGTCCAGCCGCCCTCGGCCTGCTCGGGCGCCAGCCCGGCCAGCCGGACCGCGGCCGCCGCCTCGTAGACCTCCGCGGGCACGCCCTCGGGGATCAGGGAGTCGACCTCCCGCTCCACCAGACCGGTGTCCATCTCGCCCGACACCACCGCCGGGTGGGCCAGCAGCCGGCGCAGGAACCCGGCGTTGGTGGGCACGCCCAGCACCACCAGGTCCGCGAGGGCGGCCCGCAGGCGGCGCAGCGCCGTGGCCCGGTCGGGGCCGTGCGCGATCACCTTGGCCAGCATCGGGTCGTAGAGGCTGCCCACCTCGGAGCCCTCGGCCAGCCCGGAGTCGGTGCGCACGCCGGGACCGGACGGCTCGCGCAGCAGAAGCACCCTGCCGCCCGAGGGCAGGAAGCCGCGCGAGGGGTCCTCCGCGCAGATGCGGGCCTCCACGGCGTGGCCGGTGAGGGTGACGTCCTGCTGGGTGAAGGGCAGGGGCTCGCCGGCGGCGACCCGCAGCTGCCACTCCACCAGGTCCAGGCCGCCCCCACCGATGGACACGGCCAGCTCCGTCACCGGGTGCTCGACCTGGAGGCGGGTGTTCATCTCCATGAAGTAGTAGGAGGAGGGATCGCCGCCGGGGACGATGAACTCCACCGTGCCCGCGCCGACGTAGCCGCAGGAGCGGGCCGCCTGGACGGCCGCCTCGCCCATCGCCGCCCGGGTCGCCTCGTCCAGCAGGACGCTGGGCGCCTCCTCGACGATCTTCTGGTGCCGCCGCTGGAGCGAGCACTCGCGCTCGCCCAGGTGCAGGACGTTGCCGTGGGCGTCGGCCAGGACCTGGATCTCGATGTGCCGGGGGCGGTCGACCCAGCGCTCCACCAGCAGCGTGTCGTCACCGAAGGAGGCGCGGGCCTCCCGGCGGGCCGCGGCGATCTCGTCGGCCAGCGCGGACTCCTCGCGGACCAGGCGCATGCCCTTGCCGCCGCCGCCCGCGCTGGGCTTGAGCAGCACCGGCATGCCGATCTCCCGGGCCGCCCGCGCCAGCTCGGCGTCGGACAGCCCGCTGCCGCTGGAACCCGGCACCACCGGGACGCCGGCCGCGCGGACCGTCTCCTTGGCGCGGATCTTGTCGCCCATCAGGTCGATCGCCGAGGCGGGCGGGCCGAGGAAGACCAGCCCGGCGTCCGCGCAGGCCTGCGCGAAGGCGGCGTTCTCCGCGAGGAAGCCGTACCCCGGGTGCACGGCCTGCGCGCCGGTGCGGGCGGCGGCCTCCAGGATCCGGTCGATGCGCAGGTAGCTCTCGGCGGCCGGCGCGGGGCCGATCCGCACCGCGGTGTCGGCCGCCCGCACGTGCGGTGCCCCGGCGTCCGCGTCCGAGAAGACGGCGACCGAGCGGACGCCCAGTTCCCGCAGCGTGCGGATCACCCGGACGGCGATCTCGCCGCGGTTGGCGACCAGCACCGTGTCGAACATCGCCCTCGGGGCCGCGGGCCCCGAGGGCGCTGCCTGCGCGGTCGTGGCCTGCGTAGTCATGGTGTGTGTCACGTGTCCCACCCCTCACATCCGGAAGACGCCGAACTTCGGCTCGCCCAGCGGGGCGTTGCCGCAGGCGGTCAGAGCCAGGCCCAGGACCTGCCGGGTGTCCAGCGGGTCGATCACGCCGTCGTCCCAGAGACGGGCCGTCGCGTAGTAGGCGTTCCCCTGCTCCTCGTACTGGGCGCGCACGGGGGCCTTGAAGGACTCCTCGTCCTCCGCGGGCCACTCCTCGCCGCGCGCCTCGAGCTGGTCCCGCTTGACCGTGGCCAGCACGGAGGCGGCCTGCTCGCCGCCCATCACCGAGATCTTGGCGTTCGGCCACATCCACAGGAAGCGCGGCGAATAGGCCCGTCCGCACATGGAGTAGTTGCCCGCGCCGTACGAGCCGCCGACCACCACCGTCAGCTTCGGCACCCGGGTGCAGGCCACCGCCGTGACCATCTTGGCGCCGTGCTTGGCGATGCCGCCCGCCTCGTAGTCGCGGCCGACCATGAAGCCGGAGATGTTCTGCAGGAACACCAGGGGGATGCCGCGCTGGTCGCACAGTTCGACGAAGTGCGCGCCCTTCTGGGCGGACTCGGCGAACAGGATGCCGTTGTTGGCGACGATGCCCACCGGGTGGCCGTGGATCCGGGCGAAGCCGGTGACCAGGGTCTGGCCGAACTCCGACTTGAACTCGGCGAAGCGGGAGCCGTCGACGATCCGGGCGATGATCTCGCGGGCGTCGTAGGGCGTGCGGGAGTCGACCGGCACCGCGCCGTAGAGGCCGAACGGGTCCACCTTGGGCTCGACGGGGGCGGTGACCTGCCAGGGCAGCTCCCGGCGGGCGGGCAGCGTGGAGACGATGGTCCGCACGATGCGCAGGGCGTGCGCGTCGTCCTCGGCGAGGTGGTCGGTGACGCCGGAGACCCGGGAGTGGACCTCGCCGCCGCCCAGCTCCTCCGCCGTGACCACCTCGCCCGTGGCCGCCTTCACCAGCGGCGGACCGCCCAGGAAGATCGTGCCCTGGTCGCGGACGATGACCGCCTCGTCGCTCATCGCCGGGACGTAGGCGCCGCCCGCCGTGCAGGAACCCATCACGGAGGCGATCTGCGGGATCCCGGCCGCGGACATCCTGGCCTGGTTGTAGAAGATCCGGCCGAAGTGCTCCCGGTCGGGGAAGACCTCGTCCTGCATCGGCAGGAACGCGCCGCCGGAGTCGACCAGGTAGACGCACGGGAGGCGGTTCTCCAGCGCGACCTCCTGGGCGCGCAGGTGCTTCTTCACCGTCATCGGGTAGTAGGTGCCGCCCTTGACCGTGGCGTCGTTGGCCACGACCACGCACTCGCGGCCGCCGATCCGGCCGATGCCGGCGATCACCCCCGCGGCGGGCGCCTGGCCGTCGTACAGCCCGTCCGCCGCGAGCGGCGCGAGCTCCAGGAACGGCGAGCCGGGGTCGAGCAGGGTGTCGACCCGGTCGCGCGGCAGCAGCTTGCCGCGCGCGGTGTGCCGCGCGCGGGCCTTCTCGCCCCCGCCCAGGCGGGCCGCGGCCAGCTTGGCGCGCAGCTCCTCCACCAGGGCGCGGTGGGCCGCCTCGTTGGCCCTCCAGGCGTCCGAGGCGGGATCCGCCGCGCTCTTCAGCTCCGGTGCGTCGTCCATCAGGCGCTCCCTCAGGTTAGCGCTCGTTAACCCATTTCCTTCAGGTTAACGAGCGCTAACCCGCCTGTCTACAATTGATGCCATGGCCACCAGGACCGATGCCTCGACCCGCCGTGAGCAGATCCTCAAGGAGGCCGCGCGGCTCTTCGCCGAACGCGGCTTCCACGGCGTCGGCGTCGACGAGATAGGCGCCGCCGTCGGCATCAGCGGGCCCGGGCTGTACCGGCACTTCGCCGGCAAGGACGCGATGCTCGCGGAGCTGCTGGTGGGCATCAGCGGTCAGCTCCTCACGGGGGGCAGGCGGCGGGTGGCCGAAGCCGGGACCGAGGCCGGGGCCGCGGCCGGGGGAGGCCCCGAGGCGGTCCTCGACTCGCTGATCGAGGGGCACATCGACTTCGCGCTCGACGACCGCCCGCTGATCACCCTGCACGACCGCGAGCTGGACCGCCTGCGGGACAGCGACCGGAAGATGGTGCGGCAGCTCCAGCGGCAGTACGTCGAGCTGTGGGTGGCGGTCGTGCGGGACGTGCACCCGGAGCTGGCCGAGCCCCCGGCGCGGGCGGCGGTGCACGCGGTGTTCGGGCTGCTCAACTCCACGCCGCACCTCAGCCGGCCGCGCCTGCCGGGGCGGGCGGCGACGGCGGCGCTGCTCCACGCGATGGCGCGCGGCGCGTTCGCCTCCGCCGCGGAGGTCGCCGCCGGGGCGTGACGGGGCGGCGGGGAGAGGCGGGGAGCGGCGGCGTGACGCGGCGGCGTGTCGCGGTGGCGTGACGGCGAGGGTCCCCCGTGCTCCGGAGGGGGCGGGAAAGGGCGGCGGCGCTTCTACTGGTGCGTGATGAGGGTTACGGAGCCGTTCAGGGGCGCTTCTCTGGACGAGTGTCCTACTCGCCGGTACGGTGAGGGAGGCTGAGCAAGCGCTTAGATTCCTGCTCGCTCGGTCGGCAGCGGAAACACAGCCAGGACGAAGGCGGAGGTGGCGGCGGTGCGCCGTACGGTGTTCAACGAGGATCACGAGGCGTTCCGGGAGACCCTGCGCGCCTTCATCGAGGCCGAGGTCGTCCCGGTCTACGACGAGTGGTTCCAGGCGGGCATCGTGCCCCGCGAGTTCTACTACAAGCTCGCCGAGCTCGGTCTCTTCGGCATCAACGTCGACGAGGAGTACGGCGGCGCGGGCCTGGACACCCACAAGTTCGAGGCCATCCAGTACGAGGAGACCGCCCGCGCGGGCGTGAACTTCGGCGGCTCCGGCGTGCACGTGCTGCTCGCCCTGCCGTACATCAAGATGCTGGCCACCGGTGACCAGAAGAAGCGCTGGCTGCCGAAGTTCGTCTCCGCCGAGGAGATGTGGGCCATCGCCATGACCGAGCCGGGCACCGGCTCCGACCTGGCCGGCATGAAGACCACCGCCAAGCTCTCCGAGGACGGCACCCACTACGTCCTCAACGGCGCCAAGACCTTCATCACCGGCGGCGTCCACGCCGACCGTGTGATCGTCTGCGCCCGCACCGCCCCGGCGACCCCCGAGGACCGCCGTCACGGCATCTCCCTCTTCGCCGTCGACACCAAGTCCGAGGGCTACTCGATCGGCCGCAAGCTGGACAAGCTGGGCCTGCGCACCTCCGACACCGCCGAGCTCGCGTTCGTCGACGTCAAGGTGCCTGCCGAGGACCTGATGGGCGAGGAGAACAAGGGCTTCTCCTACCTCGGCAAGAACCTGGCCTCCGAGCGCTGGGGCATCGCCTTCGGCGCCTACGCCCAGGCCAAGGCCGCGGTGGAGTTCGCCAAGCGCTACACCCAGGACCGCACGGTCTTCGGCAAGCCGGTCGCGTCGTTCCAGAACACCAAGTTCGAGCTGGCCGCCTGCAAGGCCGAGGTGGACGCGGCCGAGGCCGTCGCCGACCGCGCCCTGGAGGCCCTGGACGCCGGTGAGCTTACCGCCGCCGAGGCCGCCTCCGCCAAGCTGTTCTGCACCGAGGTCGCCCACCGCGTGATCGACCGCTGCCTCCAGCTGCACGGCGGTTACGGCTACATGAACGAGTACCCGATCGCCCGTCTGTACGCGGACAACCGGGTGAACCGCATCTACGGCGGGACCAGCGAGATCATGAAGACGATCATCGCCAAGGACATGGGGCTGTAAGGTCCGCGAAAAGTCCGTCGGATAGTACTGGCGACATGAGTCAGGCACTTCAGTCACTGCTCGATCTGCTCGACCTGGAGCAGATCGAGCAGGACATCTTCCGCGGTCGGTCACGGGCCGCCGTCGTCCCCCGGGTCTTCGGGGGACAGGTGGCGGCCCAGGCACTGATCGCCGCGGGACGCACCGTCCCCGCCGACCGGTTCGCGCACTCGCTGCACGCGTACTTCCTGGTCGCCGGGGATCCCGGCGCCCCCATCGTGTACAACGTGGACCGGATCCGCGACGGCCGTTCCTTCACCACCCGCCGGGTGGTCGCCGTCCAGCACGGCCGGCCGATCTTCCACCTCTCCGCCTCCTTCCAGGTGCACGAGGAGGGGATGGACCACCAGACGGCGATGCCCGAGGTCCCGGACCCGGAGACGCTGCCGACCTTCGGCGAGATGATGCCGCGCTACGCGGACGCCTACGCCTCGCCGGAGATGCTCGAGCGCATGGTCGAGGCGCGGGCCGCGGTCGACCTGCGGTACGTCAACCCGCCGCCGTGGGGCAGCGTGGGCGAACCGCGCGAACCCCGCTCGCAGGTCTGGTTCCGCACCGAGGACAAGCTCGACGGGCCGCTCGACGACCCGCTGATGCACGTCTGCCTCGCCACCTACGTCTCGGACATGACCCTGCTGGACTCGGTGCTCCTCGCGCACGGCCGCGGCGGCTGGGCCAGCGGGGACGTGGTCGGGGCCTCCCTGGACCACGCCATGTGGTTCCACCGCCCGTTCCGGGCCGACGAGTGGCTGCTCTACGACCAGGAGTCGCCGTCCGCCTCCGGCGGCCGCGGCCTCGGCCAGGCGCGCATCTACACGCGCGACGGCAGCCTGGCCATCTCCGTCATCCAGGAGGGCGTCGTCCGCGTCCCCCGCTGACGCGCCGCCGCCGCATCCGGTCCACCCGAACGTTCCGAGGCCCCGCCACCCGCCGCCGCACGGCAGGAGGCGGGGCCTTAGTCCGTTTCCGCCGCCCTCTCCGTCGACCCGTCCCTTCCGTCGTCCCGTCCCTTCTGTCGGCCTGTCCCTTCCGTCGACCCGTCCCGTCCCATTGACGCGTCCCGCTCACGACCGGTATTGACGCACAGGTAACGACCTTGATCTGTTCCGGACATGACGGGTGCTTAGGTTCGGCGCGCCCTGTCCCCGTGAGAAGGAGCCGACGGCATGCAACTGCTGGCAGCGCGCACCACCCGGCACACGACACCACGGCGCAGACACCGCCTGACGGCCGCCGCCGGCGCGGCCGTCACGGCGGCGGTGCTGCTGGGCGGCCTGCTGGGCGCCCCCGCGGCGGGCGCCGCGCCGGACGCGGCGGCCGCCGGGGAGACCGTCCCGCTCGCCGGCACCGGAGCCCGGCTGGGCGCCGACGGGAAGACCGCGGCGGTCCACGACTACGAGGCGGCGATCAAGGAGTCGGTCTGGGTCGACGCCCCCGACCTCGACGGTGACGGCCGGGGCGAGCGGATAGCCGTGGACGTCATCCGCCCCGCCGAGCTCGACGGCGTCGAGCGGGTGCCGGTGATCATGGACGCCAGCCCCTACTTCGCCTGCTGCGGCCGCGGCAACGAGAGCGAGAAGAAGACCTACGACGAGAACGGCGTCATCAAGTCGTTCCCGCTCTGGTACGACAACTGGTTCGTGCCCCGCGGTTACGCCGTCGTCCACGTCGACATGGCCGGCACCGGCCGTTCCACCGGCTGCGTCGACCAGGGCGGACGCTCCGACATCCTCTCCGCCAAGGCCGCCGTGGACTGGCTGAACGGCAACGCCACCGCCTCCTTCGCCGACGGCGCCCCGGCCGACGCGTACTGGACCACCGGCGCCACCGGCATGATCGGCAAGTCCTACGACGGCACCCTCGCCAACGGCGTGGCCGCCCTCGGCACGGAGGGGCTGGAGACCATCGTGCCCATCGGCGCGATCAGCTCCTGGTACGACTACGACCGCTGGCAGGGCCTGCCGTTCTCCTACGGCTACCCCAACTACCTCTCCACCTACGTGGCCGGGGGACGGCACCTGTCCGTCGACTGCTCCGCCCAGCTCGAGCGGATGCGGGTCGACGCCGCCGACGAGACCGGTGAGCACACCGCCTTCTGGGACGAGCGCGACTACCGCGAGGGCACCCTGGGCGACGCCTCCCGGGTCACGGCCTCGGCGCTGATCATGCACGGCCTCCAGGACACCAACGTCGACACCCAGAACGCCTCCCGCTGGTGGGAGGCGCTGGGCGAGCACGGCGTGCAGAGGAAGATGTGGCTCACCCGGCTCGGCCACGTCGACCCGTTCGACTCCGACCGGGAGGAGTGGGTCGACACCCTGCACCGCTGGTTCGACCACGAACTCCTCGGCGTCGACAACGGCATCACCGAGGAGCCGGCGGTGCGCGCCGAGATCGCGCCGGGCGAGGTCGTCCACTCCGACACCTGGCCGGTGACCGACCGCGTCGCCACGCTGCGACCGGGCGCCGACGGCACGCTGGCGCTGGGCGCGCGGGGGAAGAAGGGCGAGGCCGCCTGGACCAACAACCCCAACGGGCGGCTCGCCCAGATGCTGGGGTCCGGCGCGATGGACTCCCGCCTCCTCTTCACCACCGGGCGGCTCACCGACGACCTGCGCCTGTCCGGCCCCGCCTCGCTGACCACCACCGTCACCACCGGCGCGCCCACCGGCCAGCTCTCGGTCGCCCTGGTCGACTACGGCCCGGCCGCGCGGGTGTCCGCCTCGGGCGACGGCGCGCGCACCCTGACCACGGAGACCTGCTGGGGCGCCTCCTCCGCGGTGGACGACGCCTGCTACCGGGAGGTCGAGCGGCGGATCGAGCAGTCCGACCTCCAGGTCCTCGGCCGCGGCTGGGCCCGGCTGGCCGGCGGCGGGAAGCACAGCCTGACCGTCGAACTGCAGGCCAACGACGTCCTGGTCCCGGCCGGCCACCAGCTCGGGCTGGTCGTCACCGGCTACGACGGCGGCACGGTGCGGGTGGACGGCGCCGCCTCGCCGTACCGGATCGACCTGGGCGCCACCCGGCTGAACCTCCCGGTCGCGGGCCCGATGCGGTCCTTCGCGCCGGGGGCCTCGCTGGTCCCGAAGACGGTGTCCGCGACGGACGCCCCCTCCGACGCGCGGCGGATCCCGCTGGGCTGAGGTGAGCACCCGGTGCCCCGCCGCCCCGACGGGCGGCGGGGCACCGGCCCGTGACGGGGCAGGCTCCTCGGCGGCACCGCCCGCGGCGGGACGCCGTCCTGCGGGCGTCCCGGCCCGCGCCGGGCGACAATCGGGGCATGCGGGACACAACGGATCATGAGGCGGCTCCGGGCGGCGGCGAGAGCACCGTCACGGTGATCGTCGCGGCGGTGGCCAATCTGGGGATCGCGCTCGCCAAGGCGGTCGCCGGCGTCGTCAGCGGGTCGAGCGCCATGCTCTCCGAGGCCGCCCACTCGGTCGCCGACACGGTGACGGAGGTGCTGCTGCTCACCGCCCTGCGCCGGAGCGAGAAACCGGCCGACGAGGCCCACCCGCTGGGCCACGGCCCGGAGCGGTACATCTGGGCGCTGCTCGCCGCCGTGGCGACCTTCGTCGGCGGCGCCGTGTTCTCGCTCTACGACGGCATCCACACGCTGGTGAAGGGCGAGGAACCGGGCGACCCGCTGATCGCCTACATCGTGCTGGCGGTGGCCTTCGCGCTGGAGGCGGTCTCGCTGCGCACCGGGCTGCGGCAGACCCGGGCCGAGGCGCGGCGGTACGGCGCGACCTTCGGGCGGTACCTGCGCCACACGCCCGACACCGCGGTCAAGGCCGTGGTCCTGGAGGACAGCGCCGCCCTCGCCGGCCTGGTCCTGGCGGCGCTCGGACTGCTGGGCACCCAGCTCACCGGGTCCGGCGTGTGGGACGGCGTGGCCTCGCTGCTGATCGGCGTGCTGCTGCTGTACGTCGCGTGGGTGCTGGGCCGTTCCAACGCCGAGCTGCTGGTCGGGCGCCCGCTGCCCGCCGCCGTCCGCGACGGCATCCGCGCCGAACTGCGCGCCGTGCCGCACATCGAGGACGTCCTGGAGCTGACCACCCTGCTCCAGGGGCCGCGGGAGGCGCTGGTCGCGGCCAAGGTCGACTTCCGGGACGTCTCCACCGCCGCCGAGGTCGAGTGGGCGTGCGAGGCGGCCGAGAAGCGGCTGCGGGAGGCGTTCCCGGTGATCAGCCGGGTGTACCTGGACCCGACGCCCTCGGGGCCGCCGCGCCCGACCGCGTAGGCCGCCGCGCCCGACCGCGCAGGCCGCCGCGGCGGGCCGCGCAGAGCGCCGGGTCAGGCCTCGTACAGGCCCGCCTCGGACAGCAGGTAGGCGGTCATCGGGTCGTAGTACCGGGGGCTGTGGACATGGTCGTCGAGCGGCACGGCGACCTGGAGGGTGCCCTCCGCCTCCGCCACGAACAGCGCCGGGTCGTTGCAGTCGGCGTACCCCACCGCGTCCACGCCGTGCTGCGCGGCGTACCCCGCCCAGCCGTGGTCGGCCACCACCAGGTCGGGCAGCGGGCGGCCGTCCTCGGTCAGGGCATACAGGATCGCCCGCATGGGGTCGCCCGAATGGGTGTGCCAGAGGCTCGCGCCGCGCTCCACCACCGCGACGTCGGCGAACTGCACCACCCGGCCCTCGACGGTGCCGAGGTCCTCCGGCACGACCATGATCTCGCAGCCCGCCGCGCGCAGGGCGGCCGCGGTGGCCCGGTGCACGTCCAGCAGCCCGCCGGGGTGCCCGGTGGCCAGCAGCACCCGCTGCCGGTCCTCCGCCGCCTTCCGCAGCCGGGCCGCCATCCGCTCCAGGCCCGACACGGTGAGCTCCGGGTCGATGGTGTCCTGCCCGACCCGGTGCGACGGGTCGTCGTCCACCCCCACCCGCTCGGCCATGACGGCCAGCACGTCCTGCTCGTCGGCCCAGCGGTCACCGAACTCCAGGCCGAACCAGTAGTACCGGTCACCGTTGGCCAGGGCGCGGTAGTGGGACAGGTTGTTCTCGCGGGGCGTGGCGACGTCCCCCGCGATACGGGTGCGGACGAGGTGCTCGATCAGCTCCTCGCGACTCGGCACGGCGGTCCCAGGTATCGGCATGCCCCCATTCTGATGGACCTCGCGCCGCACGTCCTGGGGATTGTCCACAGCCCTCGAACTTCCGTCCGGTAGTCGTACGATCATGCCGGACCGGCGGCCTTCACCGCGTCCTGGCCGAACTCCTCGACCCACACCGCGTGCTGTTCCGCGTAGCCCGCGACGAACCCCGCCCGCTCCTCGGGCGCCAGACACTTCCCGTACACCGTGCCCACCGGCACGAGATCGGGCAGCTCCCGGAACAGCCTGGCCGCCGCCTCCGCCTTCCCCTGCCGGCCCAGCGCCTCGACGAGCAGCGGCGCGGCCGCGTGGAGCAGCTTCTCCACGGCCACGTCCGCCCGGTCGACCCCGCGGAAGCTGTCCGCCGCCGGGACGCGGTGCTCCGGCCGGGCCAGAGCCTTCAGCCAGTGCAGGGTCACCAGCGCCCGCCCCGCGCGCCGCACCGACTCCACCGTCGCCTTCGACACGATTCCCCCCGGATCCGCCCCCGCCGTGCACGACGTCGGAGATCCCTACCCGCCCGGGCGGCGCCGCATTCGGCGGCTCGTGCACCCGTGCCTCGGGAGAACCGTTCCCGCTCCGTTCCCGCTCCGATTGTTGCGGAGGGATGAAATCCGCTCCCGTCGTCGTTGGGCCATGCGGAAGATCAGGACCGACGGAGGGCACCCCGAGTGACGGAGCGGCAACAGGAGAAGACGCCCGGCTGGGCGCGCCGGCTCACGGCGTACGCGTGGCGGCACCCCAAGGACGTGATCCTCGCCCTGGGCTCCTCCCTGGCCGGCATGGCGGTGATGGCGCTCATCCCGCTGATCACCAAGGTGATCATCGACGACGTGATCGTCGACCGCACCCGGGAGATGGCCCACTGGGCGGGCCTCCTGATCGGCGCCGCGTTCCTCGTCTACGTGATGACGTACATCCGCCGCTACTACGGCGGGCGCCTCGCCCTCGACGTGCAGCACGACCTGCGCACGGACATGTACCGCACCATCACCCGCCTCGACGGCCGCCGCCAGGACGAGCTGTCCACCGGCCAGGTCGTCGGGCGGGCCACCAGCGACCTGCAGCTCATCCAGGGCCTCCTCTTCATGCTGCCGATGACGATCGGCAACCTCCTGCTCTTCCTCATCTCGCTCGGCGTGATGGCCGCCCTCTCCCTCCCGCTGACCGGGGTCGCCGTGGCCGTCGCCCCCGCCCTGTGGTGGATCGCCCGCCGCAGCCGCACCCGGCTGCACCCGGCCACCTGGTACGCGCAGGCCCAGGCCGCCGCCGTCGCCGGGGTGGTCGACGGCGCCGTCACCGGCGTCCGCGTGGTCAAGGGCTTCGGGCAGGAGGAGCAGGAGACCGGGAAGCTCCGCGCGGTGGGCCGCCGGCTCTTCGCCGGCCGACTGCGCACCATCAAGCTGAACGCCAAGTACACCCCCGCCCTGCAGGCGGTCCCGGCGCTCGGGCAGGTCGCCATGCTGGCCGTCGGCGGCTGGCTGGCGGTCGAGGGGCACATCACCCTCGGCACCTTCGTCGCCTTCTCCGCCTACCTGGCCCAGCTGGTCTCGCCCGTCCGCATGCTCGCCATGGTCCTCACGGTCGGCCAGCAGGCCCGGGCCGGCACCGAGCGCGTGCTGGAGCTGATCGACACCGAGCCGAGCTTCCGGGACGGCGCCGCCGAGCTGCCCGCCGACGCGCCCGCCACCGTCGAGTTCGACGACGTCTCCTTCGCCTACAGCGACACCCGCCCCGTCCTGGACGGCCTCTCGCTCACCATCCGGCCCGGCGAGACCGTCGCCGTGGTCGGCTCCTCCGGCTCCGGCAAGTCCACGGTGTCGCTGCTGCTGCCCCGCTTCTACGACGTCACCGGCGGCGCCGTCCGCGTCGGCGGACGGGACGTGCGGGAGCTGACCCTCCGGTCGCTGCGCGACGCGATCGGGATGGTGCCCGAGGACTCCTTCCTCTTCTCCGAGTCCGTCCGCGACAACCTCGCCTACGGCCGGCCCGAGGCCACCCAGGAGGAGATCGAGCGGGCCGCCCGCGCCGCCCAGGCCCACGACTTCATCACCGCGCTGCCCGAGGGCTACGCCACCAAGGTCGGCGAGCACGGCCTCACCCTCTCCGGCGGCCAGCGCCAGCGCATCGCGCTCGCCCGCGCCATCCTCACCGACCCCCGCCTGCTGATCCTCGACGACGCCACCTCCGCCGTCGACGCCCGCGTCGAGCAGGAGATCCACGAGGCGCTGCGCCAGGTGATGCGGGGCCGCACCACCCTGCTGATCGCCCACCGCCGCTCCACCCTCAACCTCGCCGACCGGATCGCCGTCCTCGACGCCGGCCGCCTCGCCGACATCGGCACCCACGAGGAGCTCACCGAGCGCTGCCCGCTCTACCGCGGCCTGCTCACCGACCCCGACGAGCTCGGCGGAGTCTCCCCCGGACACGTCCGGACGGTCACCGGCGAGCGCGACGACGAGGCCACCGACACCACGGTCCGCGAGGAGCTGGACGCCGAGTTCGACGCCGAGCGCGGCGTCACCCCCCGCCTGTGGACGGGCGACCGCGAGCCGCGCGACGCCGCCCTGGAGGGCATGCCCGCCACCCCGGACCTGCTGGCCAAGGTCGACGCCCTGCCCCCGGCGGACGACACCCCCGAGGTGGACGAGGACCGCGCCGTCCGCGCCGAGGAGGAGTACAACCTCCGCCGCCTGCTCCGCGGCTTCGGCGCCCCGCTGGCGGTCAGCCTGCTGCTGGTCGCGATCGACGCGGGCATGGGCCTGCTGCTCCCGGTCCTGATCCGCAACGGCATCGACGACGGCGTCCAGCGGGCCGCGCTCGGCGGCGTGTGGGTGGCGTCGCTGATCGCGCTGGGCGTGGTGCTCACCCAGTGGGCCGCCCAGATCGGCGAGATGCGGATGACCGGCCGCACCGGCGAACGGGTCCTCTACGCGCTCCGCCTGAAGATCTTCGCCCAGCTCCAGCGGCTCGGCCTGGACTACTACGAGCGTGAACTCACCGGCCGGATCATGACCCGGATGACCACGGACGTCGACGCGCTGGCGACCTTCCTGCAGACCGGCCTGGTCACCGCGTTCGTCTCGGTGGTCACCTTCTTCGGCATCATGGGCGCCCTGCTGGTCATCGACGTGGAGCTGGCGCTGGTGGTCTTCGCGACCCTGCCGCCGCTGATCGTCACCACGTACTTCTTCCGCCGCGCGAGCGTGAAGGCGTACGAGCTGGCCCGCGAGCGGGTCTCCACGGTCAACGCCGACCTCCAGGAGTCGGTCGCCGGACTCCGCGTCCTCCAGGCGTTCGGCCGGGAGCGCTCCGGCGGCGAGCGGTTCGCCGCCCGCAGCGACCTCTACCGCCGGGCCCGGATCCGCGGCCAGTGGCTGATCTCCGTCTACTTCCCGTTCGTGCAGTTCCTCGCCACGGCCGCCTCGGCGGCGGTGCTGTGGGTGGGCGCCGGGCGGATCGCGGCCGGCACGCTCACCGCGGGCGCGCTGGTCGCCTACCTGCTCTACATCGACCTGTTCTTCGCCCCGGTGCAGCAGCTCTCGCAGGTCTTCGACGGCTACCAGCAGGCCGCGGTCTCGCTGGGGCGCGTCCAGGAACTGCTGCGGGAGCCGACCTCCACCCGGCCGGCCGCCGAGCCGGTGCCGGTGCGCGGGGTGCGGGGGGAGATCGCCTTCGAGGACGTGCGCTTCGCTTACGGCGCCGACAGCGCGGACGGTGCCGACGGCGACGACGCCGCGGCGCTGACCGGGATCGACCTGCGGATCCCCGCGGGCCAGACCGTGGCCTTCGTCGGCGAGACCGGCGCGGGCAAGTCCACCCTGGTGAAGCTGGTGGCCCGGTACTACGACCCGACCGCCGGACGGGTCACCGTCGACGGTCACGACCTGCGGGAGCTGGACCTCACGGCCTACCGGCGCCGGCTGGGTGTGGTGCCGCAGGAGGCGTACCTCTTCCCCGGCACGGTCCGGGACGCCATCGCCTACGGGCGGCCGGAGGCCACCGACGCGGAGGTCGAGGCGGCGGCACGGGCGGTCGGGGCGCACGAGATGATCGCCACCCTGGAGGGCGGTTACCTCCACGCCGTCGCCGAGCGGGGGCGGAACCTCTCCGCCGGCCAGCGGCAGCTGATCGCGCTGGCCCGGGCGGAGCTGGTCGACCCGGACGTGCTGCTGCTCGACGAGGCCACCGCCGCGCTGGACCTCGCCACGGAGGCGCAGGTCAACGCCGCCACGGACAAGCTGGCGGGGCGGCGGACCACGCTGGTCGTCGCCCACCGGCTCACCACGGCGGCCAAGGCCGACCGGGTGGTCGTGATGGACCACGGCCGGATCGCCGAGGACGGCACCCACGACGAGCTGCTCGCCCGGGACGGTCGCTACGCGAAGCTGTGGCACACCTTCATCGGCGCCCCCGAACCGGCCGTCGACCACCGCTGAACCCCTGGCGCTCGCGGTCAACCGGCGGTGCGTTCCAGGAGAAGAGAGGGCGGGAGGACCGCCCTAGCGTGATGCCCGAGGAGGCGGCGGCCAGGACGCGTGGACCCGCGAGGGCGACACCGTCCGCACGGCGGCCCGCCTCCTCGCGGCGCAGCACGCATCCGCGCGCGCCGCCCACTCCGGACGAAGGAAAAAGCGACGTGCCGTACATCACCGTGGGGCAGGAGAACTCCACCACCGTCGACCTCTACTACGAGGACCACGGCTCCGGGCAGACGGTCGTGCTCATCCACGGCTTCCCCCTCGACGGCCACTCCTGGGAGCGGCAGAGCGCCGCCCTGCTCGCCGCCGGCCACCGGGTCGTCACCTACGACCGCCGCGGTTTCGGCCGGTCCGGCCAACCGACCGCCGGCTACGACTACGACACCTTCGCGGCGGACCTCAACACCGTCATGGAGACCCTCGACCTGCGGGACGCGGTCCTGGTCGGGTTCTCGATGGGCACCGGCGAGGTCGCCCGGTACGTCTCCACCTACGGCTCCTCCCGGGTCGCCAAGGTGGCCTTCCTCGCCTCGCTGGAACCCTGCCTGCTCAAGAGCGAGGACAACCCGGACGGAGTGGCCCCGAAGGAGTTCTTCGACGGCGTGGTCGCCGCCGTGCGGCAGGACCGCTACGCCTACTACACCGCCTTCTTCGAGGACTTCTACAACCTCGACGAGAACCTGGGCACCAGGATCAGCGAGGAGACGGTCCGCAACAGCTGGAACGTCGCCGCCGGCGGCGGCTCCTTCGCCGCGGCCGCCGCGCCGTCGACCTGGTACACCGACTTCCGGGCCGACATCCCCGCCATCGACGTGCCCGCCCTGATCCTGCACGGCACGGCCGACCGGATCCTGCCGGCCGAGGGCACCGCGCGGCCCTTCCACAAGGCCCTCCCGTCCGCGGACTACGTCGAGATCGAGGGCGCCCCGCACGGACTGCTGTGGACCCACGCTGAGGAGGTCAACGCCGCGCTCCTCGCCTTCCTGGCGAAGTGACGCCGCGGCGGGCGCCCGGCGTTCCGCCGGCATTTCTGCCTGTGGTTCTGCCTGGGACCGGCGGTCGCCCGCTGATTGGCTGGTGTCCACGGACGGGCGGGGGGTCACGCACCCGCGGAACCCCCTGCCCGTCCGGTTCCCCACCCGATGTCACACCCCTGAGCGGAGAGCGACGTGAGCCTGGTGCTGACCACCGACTCCGTGCCGGACCTGGACAAGGTCGCCTACTGGAACGAGGCGGTGAGCAGGACGCTGGTGCCGGTGTCGGTCGCCCCGCGCGGCGACGGCCCGTTCCGCGGCCGGATCGCCACCCGCCGCCTCGGGTACCTCCAGGTCTCCACCCTGGAGGCCGACGCGGAACGGCTCAGCCGCACCCCCGCACTGATCGGCGCCTCGGCGGAGGCGCTGGTGGCGGTCGGCCTCCAGGTGTCCGGCACGGCCACCTTCCTCCACGACGGGCGACGGGCGGAGGTCGGCGAAGGAGACCTCGTCGTGTACGACACGACACGGCCGTACTCCTTCGACCACCCGCTGCGGTACGTCAAGCACGTCTTCCAGCTGCCCCGCCGCGCGCTGGGCGTTCCGGACACCGACGTCCGCGAGGTCACGGGCCGCGTCATCGGCACCGGCACCGGCGTCGGCGCGGTGCTGCTCCCGTTCCTGACCTCCCTGGCCACCTCGACCGACCGCCACTCCCCGGCCGTCACCAACCGGCTGGCCGGCAACGTCGTCGACCTGTTCGCCACCCTGATCGCCGACCAGCTCCACCCGGGCGGCACCGACACCGACAGCACGCGGGCCCATCTCCTGCTGCGCGTGCGCGAGCACATCGACCGGAACCTCGGCGACCCGGACCTCTCCCCGGAGAGCATCGCCCGCAGGCACCGGATCTCCATCCGGTACCTGCACCGGCTGTTCGAGGGGGAGGGGATCACCGTCGGCCGGCTCATCCAGCAACGGCGTCTGGAGGAGTGCGGCCGGGAACTGGCCCGCCGTGGCAGGACGGCCCCCACCGTGTCCGCGGTGGCCCAGCGGTGGGGCTTCGTCAGCCCGGCCCACTTCAGCCGTGCCTTCCGCGCCGCCTACGGCGTCTCGCCCCGGGAATGGCGCGGCCTGCGCGCCGAGCAGGACCGGACCGGGCGGCCCCCGGCCGGCACGCCGGCGCCCACGGCCCGACTGGAGACCGTGTGAACGACCTTGTCCCTCCGGCCCGCCCCCGTACCGTCCTCGACCGCCCCACCAGGGCCTTCGTGGACCGGCACGCCTGTCCGGGATCGGCGCGCCACCCGGACCCGGAACGGGCCCGCCGGGACCTGGCCCGTCTCCAGCGGAGCCCCGGACCCTTCGACGAGGAGGAGGCCACCTCCACGGAGTGGTTCGCCCTGCCGGGCGGGCCGACCGGGCACGTCCAGGTCAAGGTGGTCAGACCCGCCGGCAGCGTCGGCCGGATCCCCGTCGTGCTGTTCCTGCACGGGCTCGGGTGGGTCCTGGGCGACGCCGGCACCCATGAGCGCCTGGTGCGCGCGTTCGCCCTCGGCACGGACGCGGCCGTGGTCTTCGTCGAGTACGAGCGCGCCCCGGAGGCGCAGTACCCGGTCGCCCTCGAGCAGTGCTACGCGGTCGCCCGGTGGATCTGCGGGCGCGGCGGCGAGATCGGCCTGGACGGCAGCCGGATGGCCGCCGTGGGCGACTCGGCCGGCGGCAACCTGGTCGCGGCGCTGACCCTGCTCGCCAAGGAGCGCGGCGACGTGCGGCTCCTGCAGCAGGTGCTGCACTGCCCGGTGACCGACGCCGACTTCGACACCCCCTCGTACCAGGAGTTCGCCGAGGGGTACTTCCTCGGCCGCGAGACGATGCGCTGGTTCTGGGACCAGTACCTGCCCGACGTGCGGCGGCGGTCCCTGGCCACCGCGTCACCGCTGCGGGCGACAGTGGAGCAGCTCACCGGGCTCCCGCCGGCGCTGGTGGTCACCAGCGAGGCCGACGTGGTGCGCGACGAGGGCGAGGCCTACGCGGCGAAGCTCCGCGCGGCCGGCGTGGAGGTGGTCTCCATGCGCTACCACGGCACCGTCCACGGGTTCACGGTGCTGGACCCGCTGCGGGACACGGACGCCGCCCGCGCCGCCCTCGTCCAGGCCCTCGACACGGTGCACGTCGCCCTGCACCGCCGCCGCGGCTGACGCCTTCGGACGCGACTGCCGCAGCAGCGCCCCGAAGCCCGAACCCGCTTCGGTCACCCCCGCGGGCCGTCCGGCGGAGGCGGTGCACTGCCGGGCAAGCTCCGGTGCACCGACCGGAAACCCGGCCGGACCGGCCCCGCCTAGCGTGGCCGGCGCAGCAGCCGCGGCGGCACATCACGCGGTACACGCGGCACTTCACGGTCGACGGGCGTCAGGAACGGGCACGGACACGATGGACAGCGAACGGTCGAAACTCCGGCGCACGGCGGTACCGGACGGCGCCGGCGCCTGGGCGCCCCTGGCGGCGCGCGTGTTCCGCGCGCTGTGGATCGCGCAGCTGGTGTCCAACACCGGCACCTGGATGCAGACGGTCGGCGCCCAATGGCTGCTCGTCGGGCACAGCGCCGCCCTGGTGACGCTCGTGCAGACCGCCGCCAGCCTCCCGGTCGTGCTGCTCGCGCTGCCGTCCGGTGTGCTCGCCGACCGGTACGACCGCCGCAAGCTGCTGCTGGTCGCCCAGTTCTCCATGCTCGCCGTCTCCGCCGTGCTGGCCGCGCTGGTGTTCCGGGGCGCGGCCACCCCGGCCCTGCTGCTCGGCCTCACCTTCCTGCTGGGCTGCGGCACCGCGCTGATGGGCCCGGCGTGGCAGGCGATCCAGCCCGAGCTGGTCGAACGACAGCAGCTGGGGCAGGCGGCGGCGCTGGGGGCCGTGAACATGAACCTGGCCCGTGCGGTGGGCCCGGCCCTCGGCGGCGTGGCGATCGCCGCGGCGGGCGCGGGCTGGGTCTTCGCCTTCAACGCCTTGTCCTACCTCGGCACCGCCGCCGTCCTCCTGCTGTGGCGGCGCCCGGCCGCGCCCCGTCCCGCGGCCGGGGGCGAGAGCCTGCCGGCGGCCGTGCAGGCCGGCCGCCGCTACGTGTGGCACGCGCCCGGCGTCCGCCGGATCCTGCTGCGCACGGCCCTGTTCATCCCGGGCGGCGCCGCCCTGTGGTCGCTGCTGCCCGTCGTCGCCGGCCGGTCCCTGGGACTCGGCTCCGGCGGGTACGGCGTGCTGCTCGGCGTCGTCGGGCTGGGCGCGGTGTGCGGCGCCTTCGTCCTGCCCGCCGCCCGGCGCCTGCTGGGAGCCAACGGCACGCTCGCCGCGGGCGCGACGGTCTTCGCCGCGGCCCTGGCGGTGCTGGCCACCACCCGTCAGCCCTGGCTCGCGGCGGTGGCGCTGCTGCCCGCGGGGCTGGCCTGGATCGGTGTGCTGTCCACGCTCAACGCGGCCGTCCAGCAGCGGCTGCCCGGCTGGGTCCGGGGGCGGGGCCTCGCCGTCTACCTCGTCGTGTTCCAGGGCGGGCAGGCCCTGACCGCCCCCGTGTGGGGCGCGCTGGCCGACGGGCTGGGGCTGACCGCCGCGCTGCTGGCCGGCGCCGGTCTGCTGGTGGTCTGCGCCGTGAGCGTGCGCCGCTGGCCGCTGCACGACATGGACGGGGTCGACCCGGCCCTGTCCGACCACTGGCCGGACCCGCCGCTGGTCTTCGAGCCCGGCCCGGCCGACGGCCCGGTGCTCGTCTCCGTCGTGTACCGGATCGCGCCCGGGAACCGGGCCGCCTTCACCGACCGCATGCGGCACGTGGCCCGCTCCCGGCGCCGCACGGGAGCCCTCTCCTGGGGCCTCTACCAGGACGGCGCGGACCCGGAACGGTTCGTCGAGACGTACCTGGTCGGCTCCTGGGCGGAACACCTGGCGCAGCACCACGGCCGGCTGACGGCCGGTGACCGCCGGGCCGAGGAGGAGGCGCGCGGCCTCCTCGCGGAGGGCACCGCCCCCGAGGTGACCCACGCCTTCGACGTCACGACCGGACCGGTGACCCCCGCCGCCGGACCCGCGGCGCCCGCCGACGCCGCGGCACCCGCGGCCCCCGCAGCCGCCGCCGCACCCGCGGAGGCCGGACCCGCGGCGCCGGCCGCCGCACGGCCCGTGGACCGTCCCTAGACCGCCCGCCGCCTGAACAGCGGCCCCGAGACGGCCACGGCGACGGCGAGGCCACCCGCGCACCAGGCGAGCGCCACCCATCCCACCGAGCCCACCGGCTGCCCCAGCAGCAGCCCGCGCACCGCCTCGATCACCTGGGTCACGGGCTGGTGCTCGGCGAACCCCCGCAGCCAGGACGGCATCGTGTCGGTCTCCACGAAGGCGCTGCTCGGGTACGGCAGGAAGCTCACGAAGAAGGTGAAGCCGCCGGCCGCCTCGGGGGACCTGAGCAGGAGGCCGACCACCGCGGACAGCCAGGAGAGCGCCGCGATGTAGGCGACCAGCAGCCCGAGCGCGGCGAACCAGCCGCCCGGGCCCGCCGTCGGACGGAAGCCGATCGCGAAGGCGAGCGCGAGGACCAGGGAGACGGCGATCAGGTTCCGGGCCGTGGAGGCGAGGACGTGGCCCGCCAGCACGGCGGCGCCGCCGACGTCCAGGGAGCGGAAGCGGTCGATGATGCCGCCCTTGAGGTCCTCGGTGACGGCCACGGCGGTGCCGGCCGAGCCGAAGCCGGCGCACAGCAGCAGGACCCCGGGGACGACGTAGGTGACGTACCGCGTGCCGGTGTCGATGGCGCCGCCGAAGAAGTACACGAAGATCAGCAGCAGCATCACCGGCAGCGCCAGGGCCGTGAACAGCGCGTCGACGTTGCGGCGGCTGAGCCGGACCGAGCGGCCGGTCATGATCAGGACGTCAGACACGGCGGGCCTCCGGGCGGGGCGCGGGCCGGGTGAGGGACAGGAAGACGTCGTCGAGCGTGGCCGTGTGCAGCGAGAACCGCTCGACGGCCGTGCCGTCGGGGTCCAGCGCGTCGAGCAGCGCCCGCACGTGGGGCGCGCCCCCGTCGGTGGGGAAGCCCAGGGTGAGCGTCTCGCGCTCCTCGAACACCGCCCGCGGAACCAGGCGCCGGTAGGCGTCCGCGTCGGCCAGGACGACGTCCAGGCGGTGCCCGGCGACCCGCTGTTTCAGCTCCTCGGGGCGGCCCTCGGCGACCAGTCGCCCGTCGTGCATCACGGCGACCCGGTCCGCCAGCCGGTCGGCCTCCTCCAGGTACTGGGTGGTCAGCAGGACGGTCGTGCCGCCCGCCGACAGTTCGCGCACGGCGTTCCACAGTTCCCGGCGGCTGCGCGGGTCCAGACCCGTGGTCGGCTCGTCCAGGAAGAGCACGTCGGGCCGGCCCACCAGGGCCGCGGCCAGGTCGAGGCGGCGGCGCATGCCTCCCGAGTACGTCCTGACCAGGCGGTCGGCGGCGTGCGTGAGCTCGAAGCGTTCCAGGAGTCCGGCGGCCCTCGTGCGCGCGGCGGCGCGGGGGAGGCGGGCGAGGCGGGCCAGCATCACCAGGTTCTCCGCACCGGTCTGCGCCTCGTCGAGCGCGGTGAACTGTCCGGCGATGCTGAGCGCGCGGCGGGCCCGGGACCGCTCGGTGCGCAGGTCGTGCCCGGCCACCCTGACGGTGCCGGCGTCGGCCTCGGTGAGCGTGGCCAGGATGCGCACGGTGGTCGTCTTGCCCGCGCCGTTCGGGCCGAGCAGCGCGTGCACCGCGCCGCGCGGGACCGTCAGGTCGAGGCCGTGCAGGACCTCGGCCCCCCGGTAGCTCTTGCGGAGGCCGACGGCCTCGATGGCAGGTGTGCCGGGCATGTCCTCGCCCCTCTCCGGCGGTGTGCCGCGTGGCGTACTGCGTAAGGCATACGCGTTACTGTGTAAGGGTTACGCAGATTTAGGATGTGCGTCAACCCCGAGGCCGAGGGAACGGCGCCCGGGTCGCGGAGGGAGGCGAGGGATGACGGCGGACGAGGACACCGGCCTGCCCGCGAGTCTGGCGACCGCCTGGGGGCTCCGGGCCCGCCCCTCCAAGGGGCCGAAGCCCGGTCTCACCCTGGACCGCATCGTCGCCGCCGCGGTGGGGGTGGCGGAGGCCGAGGGCATCGGCGCGGTGTCCATGGGGCGCGTCGCCAAGGAGCTGGGCGTCTCGCCGATGTCGCTCTACCGGTACGTCGGCGCCAAGGACGAGCTCTACGTCCTGATGCAGGAGGCGGTGATGCCCGAGCCTCCCCCTCCGCCGCCGGGCGGGGCCGGGTGGCGTGCCGCGCTGACGCACTGGGCGCGGGCGCAGCGCGAGGTCTTCCACCGCAACCTCTGGCTCCTGCGGATCCCGGTGTCCGGCCCTCCCGCGAGCCCCAGGTCGGTGGCGTGGATGGAACGCGGCCTCGCGGCCCTCGACGGCACCGGGCTCGACGAGGGCGCCAAGCTCGGCGTGCTCATGCTGGTCGGCGGGTACGTCCGCGACGGGGCGACGCTGCGGTCCGACCTGGACGCCGCGTACACGGCGAGCGGCAGCCCGCCGGACGAGATCCTGCGCCGCTACCGGCGAACCCTCGCCGCCCTCACCGACCCCGAACGGCACCCGGCGGTCACGCGCCTCCTCGCCTCCGACGCCCTCGACGCGCCGGGCGGGACGGACGAGACCCACGGAGTGGACGACGCGGACGCCGACTTTGCGTTCGGCCTGGAGGTCGTCCTCGACGGGGTGGCGGCCCTCATCGCGCGGCGCGGCCGGACGGGCGGGGGACGGACGGACGAGGGCCGGACGGGCGACGGCCGGACGGGGAGCGACTGAACGGCGGTGCGGCCGCACGGTGCCGCCGCACCACAATCGGGCCGGAGACGGTGCCGGGAGGACGGCGGCGGCAGCGGGCGGCGGTACCGGGGTGACGGAATCCACCGTCCGCCCCTGGTGGGACGGGTGACGCACCGGTAGGTTCGGGCCACCTATGACTCCCAGGGGAGGGTGCATGCGCAACGCGCTCAGAGGGGCGGTGGCGCTCGGTGTGCTGATGGGCACACTGGGCACGGCGACGACGGCGACCGCCGTCCAGCCCGAGGCCACGGCCACCACGGCCGCCACCGCGGCCACCGCAGGCGTCGCCGCCGAGGCGGACATCCTGGACCGGCTGCTCGCGATACCCGGGATGAAGCTGATCCAGGAGAAGCCGTACACCGGCTACCGCTTCTTCGTGCTGAACTACACCCAGCCGGTGGACCACCGCGACCCGTCGAAGGGCACGTTCCAGCAGCGCATCACCGTGCTGCACAAGGACGTCTCGCGCCCGACGGTCTTCTACACCGGCGGCTACAGCGTCTCCACCAACCCGAGCCGCCGCGAGCCCACCCAGATCGTCGACGGCAACCAGATCTCCATGGAGTACCGGTTCTTCTCGCCGTCCCGCCCGGACCCGGCCGACTGGTCGGACCTGGACATCTGGCAGGCGGCCAGCGACCAGCACCGCATCTTCCAGGCCCTCAAGCCGATCTACGGCGAGAAGTGGCTGTCCACCGGCGGCTCGAAGGGCGGCATGACCGCCACCTACTACGAGCGCTTCTACCCGCGCGACATGGACGGCGTGGTCGCCTACGTCGCCCCGAACGACGTGGTGAACAAGGAGGACTCGGCGTACGACGAGTTCTTCGCGACGGTCGGCACCAAGGAGTGCCGCGACCGCCTCAACGGCGTGCAGCGCGAGGCGCTGGTCCGCCGGGACGCCCTGATGGAGCGTTACCGGACCGCCGCCGCCGAGAACGGCTGGACCTTCGACACCATCGGCTCCATGGACCGCGCCTACGAGGCCGTGGTGCTGGACTACGTGTGGGGCTTCTGGCAGTACAGCACGGTCGCCGACTGCGCCTCGATCCCGGCCGACGCGGCGAACGCCACGGACGAGGAGATCTGGAACTCGGTCGACACGATCTCCGGGTTCTCCTTCTACACCGACCAGGGCCTGAGCCCGTACACGCCGTACTACTACCAGGCCGGCACCCAGCTGGGCGCGCCCACGATCACCTTCCCGTACATCGAGGACGAGCTGATCCGCTACGGCTACCAGCCGCCGCGGAACTTCGTGCCGCGCTCCATCCCGATGCGGTTCCAGCCGTCCGCGATGCGCGACGTGGACAACTGGGTGCGCAGGAACGCGCGTCAGATGCTCTTCGTCTACGGGCAGAACGACCCGTGGGGCGCCGAGCCGTTCCACCTGGGCAAGGGCGCGAAGGACTCCTACGTGCTGACCGCGCCCGGGATGAACCACGGCGCCAACGTCGCCGGTCTGGTCCCGGAGGAGAAGGCGCTCGCCACCGCGCGGATCCTCGAGTGGGCCGGCGTCGCCCCGGCCGCCGTCCAGGCGGACCCGGCCAAGGCGAAGCCGCTGGCGAAGTTCGACGCCAAGCTGGACAAGCGGGACGTGGAGCGGGAGCCCACGCTCCGTCCGTGACCTGACACGACATCGGTGACCTGACACGTCACCGACGGGCGGTACCGGCCGTGCCGTGCGGGGGAGGCCCCGCACGGCACGGCCTTCGCGTGCCGCCGTGCGCCGTGCGCCGTGCGCCGTGCCGCCTCAGAGCTCGCGGGCGCAGCCGACCGGCCGGTCGCCGCCGAGCCGCACGTACAGGTCGGTCGACGCGGGGCACCGGTCGCGGTCGGTCACCGCGCGGGTGACCTCGAACTCCGGCGCGTGCTCGCCCGTGCCGTCGCAGGCCGTCTCGCGGACCTCGCCCTCGCCGGTGCCGTGGACGCAGTCCCCGACCACCGTGAGCGGGCCGCCCCCGCCGCCCGGGTCGCCGGGATGGGGCGGCTGGAGGTTGCGCATGCAGGCGTACCCGCGCGGGGTGACGCCGTCGCCGTCCTCGTCCGCGGCGGACCCGCGGTCGCTGACGTGGAGCACGAAGTCGGTGTTCGCCGGACAGGCGGGGCCGCCCGTGGGCCTCCCCTCGTGCCGCGCGGTCACCCGGGCCACCGCCCGCTCGCTGGTGCAGGGCACCTCGGCGAAGCCGCGGGACCCGGACGAACCGCACGCGCCGACCGCCAGGAACACCTCGCCGTGACCCGTCGGCGACGGCCCCGCCGTGGCCTGCCCCCGGCCGTCCGCCTCGGCCCCGGCCGCCTCCGGCGACTTGGGTGATCCTGACGGAGCGCCGGGCCCGCACCCCGTGCCCAGCAGCGCGCCGAGCAGCACGGCGCCCGCCACCGCCACAGCAGAAATCCGCATCGGTCCATCCCCCCGCAGCAGCCTGCCCCGCGGGGGAGCGGGACACGCCGGGCCTCGGGGAGGAATGGGGCCGAACCGGTATCTGTGCGGCGATGACGGGCGCAGGCCGCGTACGGCGGATGGACGGCCCCCGGGTACCGCAGGCCGCCCGGTACCCCAGGCGGGCCGCGCCGCCCGGGGGTCAGTACGTCAGCCCGTGCCCGATCGGGAACAGCACCTCGCTCGGGGCGTCGGCCCGCTGCACCGGCACCGGCAGCCTGCCGCTCGGCGAGACCTCCCCGGCGATGACCCGCGCGGCGGCGCGCACCTCCGTGTCGGTCCACGAGTAGGAGGCCAGCACGGCCCGCACGTCCGGCAGGTGCGCCACGTCGTACGGGTTGCGCACCGCCACCACGACCACGGGCAGGCCGGTCTCCCGCAGGCGCTGCACCAGCGTCCGCTGCGCGCTGCTCGCCGTCACGTTGTAGGTGGCCACCACCACCGCGTCCGCGTCCGCCGCGGCCGTGACCGCCCCCGCGATCACGGAGGCGGACGGCGCGGTGCCGGTGGTGCGGGCCGTGGTGGCGAAGCCGAACCGGGCCAGCTCCGCGGCGATCACCTTGGTGGTGGGGCCGTCGGAGAGCGACGGGGAGGCCGGGTCCGGGCCGACCACCAGGATCCTGCGGTGGCTCAGCCGGTTCAGCGGGAGCAGGTTGCCCTCGTTGACCAGCAGCGTGGTGGTGCGGTCGGCGATCCGGTCGGCCGCCTTGTAGTGGGCGTGCGTGCCCACCACCTCGTCGACGCCGTCGCGGGTGACGTACGGGTCCTCGAAGAGGCCCAGCTTCGCCTTGAGGCGCAGGATGCGCAGGATCGATTCCTCAAGGCGCGCCTCGGTCAGCTCGCCGCTTCGGACCGCGTCCAGCACCGCGTTCCACGAGACGCTGATGTCCGGCGGGTTGAGCAGCTGGTCGACGCCGGCCTGGACCGCCATCACCGCCACCCGCGCGTCGCCGTACTTGGTCCGCACACCCTGCATGCCGAGGGAGTCGGTGACCACCACGCCGTCGTAGCCGAGCTCCTCGCGGAGGATGCCGGTGAGGATCGGCCGGGAGAGCGTGGCCGGGTCGCCGGACGGGTCCAGCGCGGGCACCATCAGGTGTGCCGTCATGATCGAGTCGATCCCGGCCCGGATCGCCGCCCGGAACGGCGGGGCGTCCAGCTCGTCCCACTCCTCGCGGCTGTGGGTGATGATCGGGAAGCCGTAGTGGCTGTCGACGGCGGTGTCGCCGTGGCCGGGGAAGTGCTTGGCGGTGGCCGCCACGCCGGCGTTCTGGTAGCCCACCACCTCGGCGGCGGCCAGCCGGGCCGCGGCCTGCGGGTCGGCGCCCAGGGAGCGCACGCCGATCACCGGGTTGGCCGGGTTAACGTTGACGTCGCAGACCGTCGAGTAGTTCTGGCGGATGCCCAGCGCCGTCAGCTCCGAACCCGCCACCCGGCCCAGGGCCTTCGCGTCCGCCTTCGACCCGCTGGCACCCAGTGCCATCGCACCCGGCAGCAGGGTGGCCGGCTTGCCGACGCGGGCCACGATGCCGTGCTCCTGGTCGGTGGCGATCAGCATCGGCAGGCCGCGCGGAAGGTCCAGGGACGCCTTCTGGATGCCGTTGGAGAGGTCGGCGATCTGGTGGGGGTCGCGCGTGTTGTGGGCCCAGGCGAAATAGATGATGCCGCCGAGCCGGTACTTCTCGATCAGCTCGGCGGCGTTGCGGACGCCGATCTCCTTGAGGTTGGCGTCGACGTCCGCCTGGTCGGGAGCGGTCGCCGAGTGGCCGTAGACCCGCATCACGAAGAGCTGGCCGACCTTCTCCTCCAGGGTCATCCCGGAGATGAGCGCCCGGAGCCGGTCGTCGTCCACCGGTGCGGGACCGTCGGCGGCGAGGGCGGGGGAGCCGACCGCCAGTGCGGCGGTGATCCCCGCGGTGGCGGCGAGAACGGTACGTCTGGAGGGTCGAGCGGTGTTCCCTGAGGCGGTGGTTCCGTTGAGCCCCGTGCTGGAGTCGCGCACGTGCGCCCCTTCCGTGGTGAAGGAAACTGCCGAGGGGTCACGAATATCGGGGAAGTTTCTTTCGGTCAAGAGCGACGACCGCACCGGATGCCGTCCGGTGGCCCGTCACCGGCGCCGTGGAGGGGGGTGGCGCCGGTGACGGCCGCGGCTGCCGGCCGCAGGCGGAGGGGAGGGGAGAAACCGGCCCCCACAGGTGGCCGGTCGACCGCTCTGCGGTGACTCGTCCGGCAGTACGGCCCTTGGACGCGCCGGCCCGCTTCACGGTTCCCCGGCGATCCGTCCCCAGCGGGCCCGCAGCGTCCGCACCGTCTCGGCCACGGCCGGACGCCGGGCCGCCTCCTCCCGCCACACGGCGTACAGCCGCCGCACCGGCACCGGCTCCATCGGCACCGTCACCACCTCCTCGGGCAGCGGCCCGCGGCCCAGCCGGGGTATCACCGCCACGCCCAGACCCGCCGCCACCAGCGCGACCAGCGTGGGGTTCTCGTCCGCGGTGTGCACCACCCGCGGCTCGTGCCCGGCCGCGCGCATGGTCCGCACCAGCCAGTCGTGGCAGACCCGCCCCGGCGGCTGGCACACCCACGGCTCACCGGCCAGTTCCTCGCGCCGCACCACGTCGCGGCCGGCCAGCCGGTGCCCCCGCGGCACCATCAGGTCGCTGCGGTCCTCACCGATGCGCTGCCGGGCCAGCCCGGGCGGCAGGGCCATCGGCGCGACGTCCCAGTCGTGGGACACCGCCAGGTCCACGGCGCCCTTGGCCACCATCCCCACCGAGAGGTGCGGGTCCACCTCGCTCAGCCGGACGTCCAGCGCCGGGTGCCCCGCCGCCAGGTCGGCCAGCACCCCCGGCATCAGCCCGCGGGCCGCCGACGGGAAGGCGGCGATCGTCAGCCGCCCCGCCGGCTCCCCGCGCCGCGACTCCAGCTCCGCCTCCGCGCGCTCCACGATGCCCAGCAGTTCGCGCGCGGTCTCCGCGAGCCGCCGCGCCTCCTCGGTGAGCCGCACCCCGCGGCCCCGCCGCTCCAGGAGCAACGTGCGGGTCTCCCGTTCCAGCTTGGCGATCTGCTGGGACACCGCCGACGGCGTGTAACCCAGCGACTCCGCCGCCGCGTTGACGGTCCCGTGCACGGCGACCGCGTGCAGGGCGCGCAGCCGTTGCAGATCGAGCATGGCCCGGTCCCCTCCGATCCGATCCGGATCTCATTCGATCCGTGGCGCTATCCGTGCGTCATCATGCAGTATCGCTACATCCACGGGTGCAGCAATCATCGCTGGTGCTTCACGGTCCCGGCGGCGGATCCTCGATCCATGCGACCTACTCATCTCCTCCTGGCCGTGTGCGTCGCGGCGACCTGGGGCGTCAACTTCGTGGTCATCGAGATAGGCCTCGACCACTTCCCCCCGCTGCTGCTGTCCGCGCTGCGGTTCCTCCTCGCCGCCCTCCCGGCCGTCTTCCTCGTCGGGCGGCCGAAGGTCGCGTGGAAGTGGATCGTGGGCGTGGGGCTCGCCCTGGGCGTGGCCAAGTTCGGCCTGGTCTTCGTCGGCATGGACCAGGGCATGCCCGCCGGGCTCACCTCGCTGGTCCTGCAGGTCCAGGCCGTCTTCACCGCCCTGTTCGCCTTCGCCGTGCTCGGCGAGCGGCTCACCGGACCGCGGGTGGCCGGCATGGCCGTGGCGGTGGCCGGGATCGTGGTGGCCGCCGTCGACGAGGGCGGCACGGGGCCGCTGCACGCCTTCGCCCTGGTGATCCTCGGCGGCGCCTGCTGGGGCGTCTCCAACGTCCTCACCCGCAAGGCGTCCCCGCCGGACGCGCTCAACTTCATGGTCTGGGTGAGCACCGTGCCGGTGCTGCCGCTGCTGGCCCTGTCCCTGCTCACCGAGGGCGCCGACCGCGACCTGGCAGCCCTGCGCGCCCTGGACGGGGAGGGCGTCGCCGTCATCCTCTTCATCGCCTGGGTCAGCACCGTCTTCGGCTTCGGCGCCTGGGGATGGCTGATCAAGCGCCACCCGGCGTCCACCGTGGCCCCGTTCTCCCTGCTGGTCCCGGTCTTCGGCATGGCCTCCGCCTGGCTCCTGCTGGACGAGGAGGTCGGTCCGCTGCGCTGGGCGGCCGCGGCGCTGCTGGTGACGGGCGTCGCCATGACCTCGCTGTCCCGCCCGGGCGGGAAACCCGTCGCCGGCGGGCCGGGCGGTACGGCAGACTCCGTGCCGCGCACCCCGACGAAGGAGGACCCGGATGGGACGGCTGCCGACCGCGCCGCCGTTGGAGGGCTCGCGGGTACGGCTGGAGCCGCTGCACCCGCGTCACGCGGCTGACCTGGCCGTGGCGGCGGAGGAGGACCGGTCCGCCTACACCTACACCTGGGTCCCCCGCGCCGACGAGGTCGCGGACTACATCGCCACCCGGCGGGGGCAGGCCGAGGAGGGGACGGTGGCGCCCTACGCCCAGATCTCCCTGGCCACCGGCCGGGCCGTCGGCTGCACCTCCTTCTGCGCCCCGCGCTCCTGGCGTTCCCCGGAACGGCTGGACGCGGTCGAGGTCGGCTGGACCTGGCTGGGCCGCTCCGCGCAGGGGACGGGCATCAACACCGAGGCCAAGCTGCTGCTCTTCCGGCAGGCGTTCGAGGGGTGGGACGTGCGGCGGGTGGACCTGCTCACCGACGCCCGCAACGCGCGGTCGCGCGCCGCGATGGAACGGGTGGGGGCGCGGCCCGAAGGAGTGCTGCGGGGATGGGGCGTCTCCCGGGTCACGGGGGAGGAGGGCCGGCTGCGCGACACGGCGGTCCACGCGGTCCTCGCGGAGGACTGGCCGGGCGTCCGGGGGCGGCTCGAAAAAATCTTGTCCGACCGTACAACCCTTGCGCCACCTCGCCGGTCTTAGTCGGCGTCAGAAGTTGTGGAGAGGGTTCCGGGGGGATCCGGGGGGATCGGTGGCTTCTGGCGGGGGGAACGAGGGGGCCCGGTCCACAGGACCGGGCCCCCTCGAACGTTCCCCACGCCGGCCGGACAGGCGCCGGACAGCCCTAGGGCCCGTCCGGCGGATCATGCACGTGGGTCGCGGGGCCTGGCACGCACGTCTGCGGCGTTGTCGTCACTCGACGACGCTCCGCGTCGCCTCCCTCCTCCGCCTTGCAGCCGCACGCACCAGGCCCCGCTCAAGCGGCGTGTGAAGCGAACCCGGCGGCGAGAACGGCATGATCCGCCGGACAGGCCCTAGAAGAACACCCCGCACCGCAGGAGGACGTTGGCGTACGGCGCCGCCTCGCCGGTGCGCACCACCAGCCGCGCACCGGCCGACAGGACCTTCAGTTCCTCGTGGGGGACCGTCCGCAGTCCCGGCAGGCCCGCCAGCAGTGCCGCGGCCGCCGGGTTGGCGTCCCGCACCTCGTCCGCCGCGACCGCGCCCTCCACGACCAGTTCCTCGAGCAGCCCGTCCAGCACCGTCGCGAAGGACGGCACCCCGGCCCGGAACGCCAGGTCCACCACCCGCGGGCCCGCCGGGATGGGCATGCCGGCGTCGCAGACCAGCACCTGGTCGGTGTGGCCCAGCTCCGCGAGCGCGCCCGCGAGGTGACGGTTCAGGATCCCGGACCGCTTCACAGCGCCGCGACCTCCTCCGCCGTCGGGTACGACGCCTGGGCGCCCTCCTTCGTCACGGCCGCCGCGCCGACCCGCGCCGCGTAGCCCGCCGCGACCGGCAGCGGCTCGCCGAGCCCCAGCCGCCAGGCCAGCGCCGCGGTGAACGCGTCGCCCGCCCCGGTCGTGTCCACGGCGTCCACCCGCACCGACGGCACCCGCACCGGCTCCGCGCCGGCCTCCGCCGTCACCGCGCCCTCGGCGCCCAAGGTGATCACCACCGAGCGCGGGCCAAGCGCCAGCAGCGCGGCGGCCCACTCCTCGGGGGTGTCCCCGAGCGCCGAGGCGCCGGCGATCACCCGCGCCTCGTGCTCGTTCACGATCAACGGGTCGCAGGCGGACAGCAGCCCGGCCGGAAGCTCCCGCGGCGGCGACGGGTTCAGCACGAACCGGGTCCCGGGCGCCAGCAGGCGGACCACCTCGGTGACCGTCTCCAGCGGGATCTCCAGCTGCGCGGAGACCACCGCCGCCGACCGCAGCACCCGCTCGGCGGCGGCCCGGGCGTCCTCGGGCGTCAGCCGCCCGTTGGCGCCGGGCGACACCACGATGCTGTTGTCGCCGGACGGGTCCACGGTGATCAGCGCGACGCCGGTGGGCGCCCCGCCGGCCGCCACCGCGGAGGTGTCGACGCCGGAGCCGGACAGCGACTCCAGCAGCAGCCGCCCGTGCGGGTCGTCGCCGACCCGCGCCACCAGCGCGGTGCGCGCCCCCAGCCGGGCGGCGGCGACCGCCTGGTTGGCGCCCTTGCCGCCCGGATGGACGGCCAGGTCGGAACCGAGCACCGTCTCTCCCGCGGCGGGCCGCCGCTCGACACCGATCACCAGGTCGGCGTTGGCCGACCCGACGACCACCAGGTCGTAGTCGTGCATGTCGCGTTCCTCGTCTTCCCTCGTCTTCCTCGCCCGGACCCGTCAGCCGCCGAACGAGCCGACGTTCTGCTCGGTGACGACCTTCACCGGGACCTTCACCAGGTCCTCGAGGTCCTTGCCCTCGGCCGCCGCCAGCGCGTTGCGCACCGCGATCTTCCCGAGCTCGGTGGGCTGCTGGGCGACCGAGGCGTACAGCGTGCCCGCCTCGACGGCCTTCAGACCGTCCGGCGTGCCGTCGAAGCCGACGACCTGGACCTGCTTGCCGGCCCTGGAGCCGAGCGCCTTGGCGGCGCCCAGCGCCATCTCGTCGTTCTCGGCGAACACGCCGTCGACGTCCGGATGGGCCTGCAGCAGGTTGGTCATGACGTCCAGACCCTTGGTGCGGTCGAAGTCCGCGGGCTGCTTGGCGACCACCTCGATGCCGGGGAACTCCTTCAGGCCCTCGGCGAAGCCCTGGCCGCGCTCACGGCTGGCGGAGGTGCCGGCCTGCCCCTGCAGGATCACGATGCGGCCCTCGCCGCCCAGCTTCTTGCCCAGCGCGCGGGCCGCCAGCCGGCCGCCCTCGACGTTGTCGGAGGCCACCAGGGTGTCGATCTCCGCCTTGTTGACGCCGCGGTCCACCGCGACCACCGGGATGTCCGCCTGGTTGGCGGAGCGCACCGACGGGCCGGCCGCGTCCGAGTCGACCGGGTTGACCACGATGGTCGACAGGCCGGAACTGGTGAAGTTCTGCAGCTGGTTGGCCTGCTGCGAGGCGTCGTTCTGCGCGTCGGTGACGGTCAGGTCGACGCCGAGGCGCTTCGCCTCCTGCTCGGCGCCCTGACGGATCTGCACGAAGAACGGGTTGTTCAGGGTGGAGAGCGACAGGCCCACCTTCCGCTGGGCCGCCGAGTCGGAGTCCTTGTGCAGGAAGGACATCGAGGCCACCACCGCGATCGCGACCACGGCCGCCAGCAGGTAGGTCAGCGCCTGCTTGCCGCGGTTGCCGCCGCCCGCCGGGGAGGCGGCGGCCGGGGTGGCGCCCGCCTTGCGTCGGACGGTGTCCAGCAGGACGGCGAGCGCGATGACCACGCCGATCACGACCTGCTGCCAGAAGGCGGAGACGGACAGCAGGTTGAGGCCGTTGCGGAGCACCGCCAGGATCAGCGCGCCGATCAGGGTGCCGGAGGCCTTGCCGACGCCGCCGGCCAGCGAGGCGCCGCCGATGACCACCGCGGCGATCGCGTCCAGCTCGTAGCCCTGTGCGGCCTGCGGCTGCGCCGAGGACAGGCGCGAGGCCAGCACGATGCCCGCCGCGGCGGCGAACAGGCCGGAGAGGGCGTAGATCGCCAGCTTCTGCTTCTTGACCTTCAGGCCGGACAGCCGCGCGGCCTCCTCGTTGCCGCCGATGGCGTACATCGAGCGGCCGATGTAGGTGCGGCCCAGGATCAGCGCCGTGATCAGGCCGAGGACGACCATGACCAGGACCGGCACCGGCAGCCAGCCGCCGAGGGTGTCACCGAGGTGGGAGACCGACTCCGGGAAGGCGATCGGGGAGCCCTGCGAGATCACCAGCGACAGACCGCGGGCGATCGACAGCATCGCCAGGGTGGCGATGAACGGCGGCAGCTTCCCGTAGGAGATCAGCACACCGTTGACGAAACCGCAGGCCAGACCGGTGGCGACGGCGAGGATCACGGCGATCCAGACCGGCACCCCCTCGGAGGTCGCCATCCACGCCAGCACGGTCGCCGACAGCGCGGCGACCGAGCCGACCGACAGGTCGATGCCCGCCGAGACGATCACGAAGGTCACACCGAACGCCAGGATGGCGGTGACCGCCGCCTGGACGCCCACGTTGAGCAGGTTGTCCGCCGTCAGGAAGTCGCCGGACAGCGCCGACATGGCGACGACCAGCACGATCAGCGCGGTCAGCGCGCCGTTGTCGAGAAGAATGCGGCGCAGGCCGCCGGCGCCACCCGCGCCCGGCTTGCTCTTGAGCGTGTCAGTGGCCACGGGGGGCCTTCCCTTCCTCGTCGCCGGCCTCGTCGCCGGGGGTGTTCGTGGACTGCGTGGTGACGGCCAGCGCCATCACCGTGTCCTGGGTCGCCTCGTCGGCGGGCAGTTCGCCCGCGATCCGGCCCTGGGCCATCACCAGCACCCGGTCGCTCATGCCGAGCACCTCGGGCAGGTCGCTGGAGACCATGAGGACCGCCGCGCCGGCGGCCGTGAGTTCGTTGATCAGCTGGTAGATCTCGACCTTGGCGCCCACGTCGATGCCGCGGGTGGGCTCGTCGAGGATCAGCACCCGGGTGTCGGCGAGCAGCCACTTGCCGATGACGACCTTCTGCTGGTTGCCGCCGGAGAGCGTGCGCACCTGCTGGTCGAGGCCGGCCATCCGGACGCCGAGCTGCTCGGCGATCCGCCCGGCGGCCTGCCGCTGCCCCCTGCGGTCCACCAGGCCCGCCTTCGTCGACGACCGCAGGGTGACCAGGCCCAGGTTCTCCGCCACGGAGGCGTCCAGCACCAGGCCCTGGCCCTTGCGGTCCTCGGGGACCAGGCCGATCCCGGCGTCCAGCGCCGCGTTGACGTCGTGGCGGCGCAGCGCCCGGCCGGCCACCGTCACCGTGCCCGCGTCGTAGTGGTCGGCGCCGAAGACGGCCCGCACCACCTCGGTGCGGCCCGCGCCGACCAGCCCGGCGATGCCGACGACCTCGCCGGCCCGGACCTCGAACGAGACGTCGTGGAAGACGCCGTCCCGGGTCAGCCCCTCCACCCGCAGCAGCGCCTCGCCGGCCGCTGCGCGCTCGCGCGGGTACTGCTGCTCGATGGAGCGGCCCACCATCAGGCGGACCAGCTCGTCCTCCGGGGTGGAGGCCGGCACCTGGCCGACGCTGCGGCCGTCGCGGATGACGGTGACGCGGTCGCCGAGGGCGGCGATCTCCTCCAGGTGGTGGGTGATGAAGACGACGCCCACACCGTCCTCGCGCAGCCGGCGGACGATCGAGAACAGCTTCTCGACCTCCTCCGAGGTGAGCACGGCGGTCGGCTCGTCCATGATCAGCACGCGCGCGTCCAGGCTGAGCGCCTTGGCGATCTCCACCATCTGCAGCCGGGCGATGCCGAGTTCCCGCACCCGGGCGCGCGGCGACACCGGCACCCCGACCCGCTCCAGCAGCTTCGCGGCCTCGGCCTCCATCGTCCGGCGGTCGATCATGCCGAACCGGCGGGGCTGGCGGCCAAGGAAGATGTTCTCGGCCACCGTCAGGTCCGGGACCAGGTTGAACTCCTGGTAGATGGTGGCGATGCCGAGCTTCTCGGCGTCCTGCGCGCCGCCGATCACGACCTCCCGGCCGTCGACCAGGATCCGGCCCTCGTCGGGACGGTGGGCGCCGGAGAGCGTCTTGATCAGCGTGCTCTTGCCCGCGCCGTTCTCGCCGAGCAGCACATGAACCTCGCCGCGCCGCAGGTCGAAGTCGACGCCGTCGAGCGCGACCACGCCGGGGAAGGCCTTGCGCACTCCTTCGATGCGCAGCAACTCTTGCGTGTCGCTCACGGGTTGCTCCTCTCCTGGGGATGGGCCCCGCCGTCCTCGCCGCAGGAGCGGCGTACGACGAGCCGGGCGGGGAGGGTGACGGACCGGGCGGCCCGCCCCTCGATGCGGTCGACCAGGGCGCGCACGGCGGCGCGGCCGAGTTCGCCGGTCGGCTGGGCGATCGCGGTGACCGCGGGGTCCGTGTGCACGAACCACGGGATGTCGTCGAACGCCGCCAGCGCGATGTCGTGCGGCACCCGCAGCCCGCGCGCCCGCACGGCGTCCAGGGCGCCGAGCGCCATCAGGTTGTCGGCGGCGAACACGGCCTCGGGCGGCTCGGGGAGGTCGAGGAACCGCTCGGTGGCGCGGCGTCCGCTCTCCGCCTGGAAGTCGCCCTGGCCGATGTAGGCGTCGGGCAGCTCCAGGCCGAGGGCCGCCAGCGCGCCGCGGAACGCCTCGACCCGCTCGCTGCCGGTGGTGGTGGCCGCGGGGCCCGCGATGATCGCGAGCCGGCGGTGACCGAGGCGGTGGAGGTGGGCGACCAGGTCCCGCACCGCCTCCCGCCCGTCCGACCGGACCACGGGGACGTCCACGTCCTCCGCGCCGGGGATCCAGCGGTCCACGAAGACCACCGGGGTCCCGGCCCGTGCCGTGTCCAGCACCAGCGGGCCGCCGCCGTCGGTGGGGGAGACCAGCAGGCCGTCGATCCGGCGGTCCAGGAGGGTCCCGATGTGGTGGTCCTGCAGGTCGGGGCGCTCGTCGGCGTTGCCGATGATCACGCTGTAGCCGAGCGCGCGGGCCTCCTCCTCCACGGCGCGCGCCAGCTCCGTGAAGTACGGGTTGAGCACGTCGCTGATGACCAGCCCGAGGGTGCGGGTCTGGTCGGTGCGCAGGGACCGGGCGACGGCGTTGGGCCGGTACCCCAGCTCCTCCACCGCCGCCAGCACCCGGGCGCGGGCCTCCTCGCTCACCGAGGGGTGCCGGTTGAGCGCGCGCGACACGGTGGCGACGGAGACGCCGGCGTGTGCGGCGACGTCCTTGATACCGGGCATCCGCGGATTCCACCTCCTTGTGGAAACGTTTACACGGGTGATTGGAAACGATTACACGGCCGGCCGGCAAGACCCTGGGGGGCTTTGTGACGCAGCTCGCTCATGTGAGCACTGATGATCATCGGCGAGCGGCGCGTAGCATCGCCGGATCACGCCGCCTTCCGAGGAGAACGCGATGTCCCGCTCCCGCTCCGGCTCCCGCCAGGGTTCCGGCTCCGGCTCCCGCCCCCGTTCCGGCTCCCGGTCCCGCTCCGGGTCCCCGCTCGCCCTCGCCGCGCTCCTCGCGACGGCCGGCGCGGCCCACTTCGCGAAGCCGCGCGTCTTCGACGGGATCGTGCCCCGCGGTCTGCCCGGCTCTCCGCGGACCTGGACGTACGCCAGCGGCGTCGTCGAACTCGCCCTGGCGGCAGGGCTCGTGGCGCCGCGCACCCGGCGGACGGCGGCCCTGGCGGCCGGGGCCTTCTTCGTCGGCGTCCTCCCCGCCAACGTGAAGATGGCCTACGACTGGCGCCACCGCCCCGCTCCGATGAAGGCCGCCGCCTACGGCCGCCTGCCCCTCCAGGCGCCGCTCGTTCTGTGGGCACGGGACGTCGCCCGGAAGAGCTGACCGCCCGACCGCCCGACTGCCCGACTGCCCGCCTGACCGCCCGCCCGTTCCGCCCGGGGTTTTCCACAGGCCCACGGCGCTGTCCCCGGGCGGCGGTAACGTCGGACCATGGCAACTCCGCCCGCCCCCAAGCGCGCCGTGGTCGAAGGCGTCCTCGAACGCGTCACGTACGCCAACGAGGAGAACGGCTACACCGTCGCCCGTGTCGACACCGGCCGCGGTTCCGGCCCGGGCGAGCTGCTGACCGTCGTCGGCGCCCTCCTGGGCGCCCAGGTGGGCGAGTCGCTCCGCATGGAGGGCCGCTGGGGCTCCCACCCCCAGTACGGCAAGCAGTTCCACGTGGAGAACTACACGACCGTCCTCCCCGCCACGGTCCAGGGCATCCGCCGCTACCTCGGCTCGGGCCTGGTCAAGGGCATCGGCCCCGTCTTCGCCGACCGCATCACCCGGCACTTCGGCCTGGACACCCTCACGGTGATCGAGGAGGAGCCGGAGCGCCTGATCGAGGTCCCCGGCCTCGGCCCCAAGCGCACGCGGCGGATAGCCGCCGCCTGGGAGGAGCAGAAGGCGATCAAGGAGGTGATGCTCTTCCTGCAGAGCGTCGAGGTCTCCACCTCCATCGCCGTGCGGATCTACAAGAAGTACGGCGACGCCTCCATCTCCGTGGTGAAGAACCAGCCCTACCGCCTGGCCGCCGACGTCTGGGGCATCGGCTTCCTCACCGCGGACAAGATCGCCCGATCCGTGGGCATACCCCACGACAGCCCGGAGCGGGTCAAGGCCGGCCTCCAGTACGCGCTCTCCCAGTCCGCCGACCAGGGCAACTGCTTCCTCCCCGAGGAGCGCCTGATCGCCGACGCGGTCAAGCTGCTCCAGGTGGACACCGGCCTGGTCATCGAGTGCCTGGCGGAGCTGGCCGAGCCCGGGCCGGACGGCGAGGAGCCGGGCGTGATCCGCGAGAAGGTCCCGGGCCCGGAGGACGGCACCGCCGCCGGCCTCGTCACCGGCGTCTACCTGGTCCCGTTCCACCGCGCCGAGCAGGCCCTCGCCTCCCGCCTGCTGCGGCTGCTGCGCACCGAGGACGACCGGATGCCGTGGTTCCGCGAGGTCGACTGGGCCAAGGCGCTCGGCTGGCTGCGCACCCGCACCGGCGCGGACCTGGCGCCCGAGCAGGAGGCGGCGGTCCGCCTGGCGCTGACCGAGAAGGTCGCCGTGCTGACCGGCGGACCCGGCTGCGGCAAGTCGTTCACGGTCCGTTCCATCGTGGAGCTGGCCCGTGCCAAGCAGGCCAAGGTGGTGCTGGCCGCGCCCACCGGCCGGGCCGCCAAGCGGCTCGCCGAGCTCACCGGCGCCGAGGCCTCCACGGTCCACCGGCTGCTGGAGCTCAAGCCCGGCGGGGACGCCGCCTACGACCAGGACCGCCCGCTCGACGCCGACCTGGTCGTCGTCGACGAGGCCTCCATGCTGGACCTGCTGCTCGCCAACAAGCTGGTGAAGGCCGTCGCCCCCGGCGCCCACCTGCTGTTCGTGGGGGACGTCGACCAGCTGCCCAGCGTCGGCGCCGGCGAGGTCCTGCGGGACCTGCTGGCCGTCGGCGGCCCGCTGCCCTCGGTGCGCCTGACCAAGGTGTTCCGCCAGGCCCAGCAGTCCGGCGTGGTCACCAACGCGCACCGGATCAACGCCGGGCAGCACCCGCTCACCGAAGGCCTGAAGGACTTCTTCCTCTTCGTCGAGGAGGACACCGAGGCCGCGGGCCGCCTCACCGTCGACGTGGCCGCCCGCCGCATCCCCGCCCGCTTCGGCCTGGACCCCCGCCGCGACGTCCAGGTCCTCGCCCCCATGCACCGCGGACCGGCCGGCGCGGGGGCGCTCAACGGACTCCTGCAGCAGGCGGTCACCCCCGCCCGCCCGGACCTCGCCGAGAAGCGGTTCGGCGGCCGGGTCTTCCGTGTGGGGGACAAAGTGACCCAGATCCGCAACAATTATGACAAAGGGAAGAACGGCGTCTTCAACGGCACGGTCGGCGTGGTCACCTCGCTCGATGCGGACGAGCAGCGGCTGACGGTGCTCACCGACGAGGACGAGGAGGTGCCCTACGACTTCGACGAGCTCGACGAACTGGCCCACGCCTACGCGGTCACCATCCACCGCTCGCAGGGCAGCGAGTATCCGGCGGTGGTGATCCCGGTGACCACGGGCGCCTGGATGATGCTCCAGCGGAACCTGCTCTACACGGCGGTGACCCGGGCCAAGAGGCTCGTCGTCCTCGTTGGCTCCCGCAAAGCCCTCGGTCAGGCGGTGCGCACGGTGTCGGCCGGGCGGCGCTGCACGGCGCTGGATTTCCGGCTCTCGGGTCCCCGGTCGCCGGTGTGAGGATTCGGTTCGATAAAAATGATCGATCAAATGGGTCGCAAAGGTCACAGTGGCCTTCCGCAACTCGCCCGGGACGGGCAGGATGAACAGGTTGACGGCACTGAGTGCCGCCAGTGGGCCCGATGGTCGACCCCGAGTGCACTCTCCAGAGCCAGTTGGGGGAAGGTAGAGGCGTCAGGGCACCTCGAAGATGAGGACTAGGTCGGTGAGGGAAGACGTGAGCGACAACTCTGTAGTACTGCGGTACGGCGACGGCGAGTACACCTACCCGGTGGTCGGCAGCACCGTCGGTGACAAGGGCTTCGACATCGCGAAGCTCCGGGCTCAGACCGGTCTGGTGACCCTGGACAGCGGATACGGCAACACCGCCGCGTACAAATCCGCCATCACCTATCTGGACGGTGAGCAGGGCATCCTGCGGTACCGCGGGTACCCGATCGAGCAGCTGGCCGAGCGGTCCACCTTCCTGGAGGTCGCCTACCTGCTGATCAACGGTGAGCTCCCCACGGTCGACGAGCTCACCACGTTCAAGAACGAGATCACGCAGCACACCCTGCTGCACGAGGACGTCAAGAACTTCTTCCGCGGCTTCCCGCGGGACGCCCACCCGATGGCGATGCTGTCCTCGGTGGTCTCCGCGCTGTCCAGCTTCTACCAGGACAGCCACAACCCGTTCGACGAGAAGCAGCGGCACCTCTCCACGATCCGCCTGCTCGCCAAGCTCCCGACGATCGCGGCCCACGCCTACAAGAAGTCGGTCGGCCACCCGTTCGTCTACCCGCGCAACGACCTCGGCTACGTCGAGAACTTCCTGCGCATGACGTTCTCCGTGCCGGCGGAGGAGTACGAGCTCGACCCGGTCGTGGTCTCCGCCCTCGACAAGCTGCTGATCCTGCACGCGGACCACGAGCAGAACTGCTCCACCTCCACGGTCCGCCTGGTCGGCTCCTCGCAGGCGAACATGTTCGCGTCGATCTCGGCCGGCATCAGCGCCCTGTGGGGCCCGCTGCACGGTGGCGCCAACCAGTCGGTGCTGGAGATGCTCGAGGGCATCCAGGCCAACGGCGGCGACGTCGACGCCTTCATCCGCAAGGTGAAGAACAAGGAGGACGGCGTCCGCCTGATGGGCTTCGGCCACCGGGTGTACAAGTCCTTCGACCCGCGCGCCAAGATCATCAAGGCCGCGGCGCACGACGTCCTCTCGGCCCTCGGCAAGTCCGACGAGCTGCTGGACATCGCGCTGAAGCTCGAGGAGCACGCGCTCTCCGACGACTACTTCGTCTCCCGCAACCTGTACCCGAACGTGGACTTCTACACGGGTCTGATCTACCGGGCGATGGGCTTCCCGACCGAGATGTTCACCGTGCTCTTCGCGCTGGGCCGCCTGCCGGGCTGGATCGCGCAGTGGCACGAGATGATCAAGGAGCCGGGTTCCCGCATCGGCCGCCCGCGCCAGATCTACACGGGCATCGTCGAGCGCGACTTCGTCCCCGTGGAGGAGCGCGGCTGACCTCGGTCGCCCCACGCCTCACAGGAGCCGCCCCGGCCTCGCCGGGGCGGCTCCGCCGCGTTCGGTCGCTCGGGGCGGAAGACGGGCATCGGGGCGGAAGACGGAAAGACGAAGGGCGCCCTGCCGCCGGTCCCCCCACGGGCCGACGTACAGGGCGCCCTTCTGTGCCCCGGAGCGGATTCCCCCCACGGGATCCGGGCCCGGGCGTCTGTGGGCAGCGCCTGAATCGCTGCGTACGCCGCCGGTGGCGGCGAGCGGTGTGCGGTCTGCCGGGACCCGCACCGTCGGGGGGGCCGCTCAAAGCTCCCCGGTTGCGCGTGCCCCGGCAACGCAGCTCCGGAGCCGTCCCCCAAGACGACCCCGCAGTTACCGGCAACACCCCCCAAGATGCTCCCGGTAACCGCCAACTTAGACCCTTGACTGCCGCCAAGGGTTACGTTGACTGCACTGTGATCTGCATCTCGTGCGGCTTCCTCGCCACGACGCACGACCGGCGTCGGGCCGGGCGGTGCCGATTGAAGATGTCGCGTGAGACTTGTGAAGAGCTTATGTGAGGAACCGGGGGCAGATCCAGAGGACGACGGATTTGCCACAAGACCTTTTCCGGCCACGCGAGAGGGCCGTCGGGCCCGGGCGGTCGGCCCGGGCCCGACGGCCCTCTCGCACACGGTCCGGCGTCTCCCCGACGGCTCAGCGGAAGGCCCGCAGCCGCAGGCTGTTGGTGACCACGAAGACCGAGGAGAAGGCCATCGCGCCGCCCGCGATCACCGGGTTCAGCAGCCCGGCCGCCGCCAGCGGCAGCGCCGCCACGTTGTAGCCGAAGGCCCAGAACAGGTTGCCCTTGATGGTGGCCAGGGTCCGGCGCGAGAGCCGGATCGCGTCCGCCGCCACCCTCAGGTCGCCCCGCACCAGCGTCAGGTCGCCCGCCTCGATCGCCGCGTCCGTCCCGGTGCCCATCGCCAGGCCCAGGTCCGCCGCGGCCAGCGCCGCCGCGTCGTTGACGCCGTCGCCCACCATGGCCACCGTGCGCCCCTCGGACTGCAGCCGGCGCACCGCCGCCACCTTGTCCTCGGGCAGGACCTCCGCGATCACGTCGGCCTCGTCCCCGATGCCCACCGCGCGGGCCACCGAGGCGGCCGCCCGCCGGTTGTCCCCGGTCAGCAGCACCGGCCGCAGCCCCAGGCGGCGCAGTTCGGTCACCGCCTCGGCGCTGGTCGCCTTCACCGTGTCGGCCACCGCCAGCACCCCGCGCGGGGCGCCGTCCCAGGAGACCACCACTGCGGTGCGCCCGGCGTCCTCCGCGGCGTCCTTGGCCCGCGCCAGCGCCGGCGGCAGCTCCACCGCCGCGCCGTCCGCCGTGAGCCGTCCGACGGTCACCTCGTGACCCTCCACGCGACCGCGCACGCCCCGGCCGGGCAGGTTGACGAAGTCCTCCACGGCGGGCAGCGCGCCCACCCGCTCCTCGGCCCCCGCGGCGATCGCCCGGGCCACCGGGTGCTCGGACGCGTGCTCCACCGCGCCCGCCAGGCGCAGCAGCAGCCGCTCCTCGACGCCCTCGGCGGCGTGCGCCTCGTGGAGCGTCATCGCGCCGGTGGTGACCGTGCCGGTCTTGTCCAGCACCACGGTGTCCACCCGGCGGGTCGACTCCAGCACCTCCGGGCCCTTGATCAGGATCCCCAGCTGGGCACCGCGCCCGGTGCCCACCATCAGCGCCGTCGGGGTGGCCAGGCCCAGCGCGCAGGGGCAGGCGATGATCAGCACCGCCACCGCGGCGGTGAACGCGGCCGTGACGTCGCCGTCCAGCAGCAGCCAGGCGGTGAGCGTGCCCAGGGCGATCAGCAGCACCACCGGCACGAAGACGCCCGATATCCGGTCGGCCAGCCGCTGCACCTCCGCCTTGCCGCTCTGCGCCTCCTCGACCAGCTTCGCCATCCGGGCCAGCCGGGTGTCCGAGCCGACCCGGGTGGCCTCGACGACCAGCCGCCCGCCCGCGTTGACGGTGGCGCCGGTGACCGGGTCGCCCACCGAGACGTCCACCGGCGCGGACTCGCCGGTCAGCAGCGAGGCGTCGACGGCGGAGGACCCCTCCACCACCACGCCGTCGGTGGCCACCTTCTCGCCGGGCCGCACCACGAACCGGTCGCCGGGTGCGAGCGCGTCGACCGGGATCCGCACCTCGCGGCCGTCCCGGAGCACCGCGACGTCCTTGGCGCCCAGCTCCATCAGCGCCCGCAGGGCCGCCCCGGCGCGCCGCTTGGAGCGCGCCTCCAGCCAGCGGCCCAGCAGGATCAGCGCCGTGACCCCGGCGGCCACCTCGAGGTAGAGGGTGCCCGAGGCCTCACCGCGGGAGACGGTCAGGGTGAACGCGTGGCGCATCCCGGGCATCCCGGCGTCACCGAGGAAGAGGGCCCAGAGCGACCAGCCGAAGGCGGCCAGGGTGCCCAGCGAGACCAGCGTGTCCATGGTGGCCGCGCCGTGCCTGGCGTTGGTCCAGGCGGCGCGGTGGAACGGCAGGGCGCCCCACACCACGACCGGGGCGGCCAGGGTGAGGGACAGCCACTGCCAGTTGTCGAACTGCAGGGCGGGGATCATCGCCAGCAGCACGACGGGCAGTCCGAGGACCGCGGAGACCGTGAACCGGGTCCGCAGCGCCGTCACCTCGGGGTCGTCGTCCTGGACGGCGTCCTCCCCGGTGGCGGCGCCGCCCGGCCGGACGGTCTCCGCGGGCGCGGGCGGCGGAGGGGGCTCGGCGGTGTACCCGGTCTTCACCACGGTGGCGACCAGGTCGTCGACCGATACCCCCTCGGGGTAGGAGACCCGCGCCTTTTCGGTGGCGTAGTTGACCGTCGCCTCGACGCCTTCCATCCGGTTGAGTTTCTTCTCGATCCGGGCGGCGCACGAGGCGCAGGTCATGCCGCCGATCAGCAGCTCGACCTCGGCGCGCGGCGCGTCCGCGGCCGGATCCGCCGTCCCGGTCGTGGTGACGGTGCTGGACATTCGGGCCTCCTGGTGGGTGACGGGGGGTTCGCAGGGGTCAGGCGAGGCCGGCGTACTCGAACCCGGCCTCGTCGACGGCGGCGCGGACGGCGTCCTCCTCCAGCGGGGCGGCCGAGACCACGGTGACCTCCCCGGCCGAGGCGACGGCCTTCACCGACCGCACGCCCGGGATCTGGGAGACCTCGCCCGAGACGGAGCCCTCGCAGTGGCCGCAGCTCATGCCGGTCACCTTGTAGACGGTGGTGACGGCGCCCTGGGTGTCGGTCGACTGGGTCATGTCGTTACTCCTGATCGAAGAGATGGACCGGTTGTCCACCGGTACCCAGACTATACCCCCTGGGGGTATGTCTCCAAGAAGTCTCCGTCGACAGGGCGTGTCCGGGCTGCTGGACTGGTCGGGCAAGCGGTCGACCGCGAAGGAGTTGAGGCATGACCAGGACCCTCCCTCACTGGATCGGCGGCAAGGCCGTCGAGGGCACCTCGGGGACCTACGGCCCGGTCACCGACCCCGCCACCGGCGCCGTCACCACCCGGGTCCCCCTCGCCTCGGTGCGGGAGGTGGACGCCGCCGTCGCCGCCGCCCGGGAGGCGTTCACCACCTGGGGCCGCTCCTCACTGGCCACCCGCACCACCGTCCTCTTCGCGTTCCGCGCCCTGGTCGACGCCCACCGCGAGGAACTCGCCCGGCTGATCACCGCCGAGCACGGCAAGGTCCACTCCGACGCCCTCGGCGAGGTCGCCCGCGGCCTGGAGATCATCGACCTGGCCTGCGGCATCCCCGTCCAGCTCAAGGGCGAGCTGTCCACCGAGGTGGCGAGCCGGGTGGACGTGGCCGCGATCCGGCAGCCGCTGGGCGTGGTGGCCGGCATCACGCCGTTCAACTTCCCCGCCATGGTGCCGATGTGGATGTTCCCCATCGCCGTCGCCTGTGGGAACACCTTCGTCCTCAAGCCCTCCGAGAAGGACCCCTCGGCCTCCGTCCGGATCGCCGAACTCCTCGCCGAGGCGGGCCTCCCGGACGGCGTCCTCAACGTCGTCCACGGCGACGGGACCGCCGTGGACCGCCTGCTGGAGCACCCGGACGTGCAGGCCGTCTCCTTCGTCGGCTCCACCCCCGTCGCCCGGCACATCCACACCACCGCCTCCGCCCACGGCAAGCGCGTCCAGGCCCTCGGCGGCGCCAAGAACCACATGCTGGTGCTGCCCGACGCCGACCTGGACGCCGCCGCCGACGCCGCGGTCTCCGCCGCGTACGGCTCGGCGGGGGAGCGGTGCATGGCGATCTCCGCGGTGGTCGCGGTCGGCGGCATCGGCGACGAGCTGGTGCGGCGCATCCGCGAGCGGGCCGAGAAGGTCGTGATCGGCCCCGGCCACGACCCGGTCTCCGAGATGGGCCCGCTCATCACCCGCGCCCACCGGGACAAGGTCGCCTCCTACGTCCGGGGCGCCGCCGCGCAGGGCGCCGAGGTCGTCCTGGACGGCACCGGCTTCACCGTCGAGGGCTACGAGGACGGCCACTGGATCGGCATCTCGCTGCTCGACCGGGTCCCGGTCACCGCCGACGCCTACCGCGACGAGATCTTCGGCCCCGTGCTCTGCGTGCTGCGCGCCGACACCTACGAGGAGGGCCTGGCCCTGATCAACTCCTCGCCCTTCGGCAACGGCACGGCGATCTTCACGCGGGACGGTGGCGCGGCCCGGCGCTTCCAGCTCGAGGTCCAGGCCGGCATGGTCGGGGTCAACGTCCCCATCCCGGTGCCGGTCGGCTACCACTCGTTCGGCGGCTGGAAGGACTCCCTCTTCGGCGGCCACCACGTCTACGGCAACGACGGCACGCACTTCTACACCCGCGGCAAGGTCGTCACCACCCGCTGGCCCGACCCCGCCGACACCCCCACCGGCGTCAACCTCGGCTTCCCCCACCACCACTGACCCCACCACCACTGACCCCACCCGACCCCGCACGGGGCACCGGCGTCCTCCCCTTGCGGCCATCGTGCCGCTGGGCACTGGGCACTGGGCACTGGGCGCTGGGCGCTGGGGGAGGGGCGGGCGCAGGCCGGTGCGTACACACGCTGCGGCCGGCGCACCTGTGCCTCGGTCCCTCCGGAAGGAGGCGCGGCGGGTCGGGGGAGCAAGGCGGTGCCGTCCGCCGGGGCTGTGCCCCCGCCGCGCTGTGGCGAGGCCGCGTGCCTCCGGCAAGGTCGGCCCACCCGTGGCGGTGCGAGCCGCCCGCCGGGGGTGAAGGCGCGTGGCGACGCACCGCGCACAGGGCCGGCGATCCGATCCCGCCGGGTGCCTGTGCGGAGGCGAGCGCAGCCACAGGTGCCGCACACGCGCGGCAGGACGTCAGGCCCGGTCACCGAACGGCGGAGGCCGGCGTCACCGGCAGGTCCAGCCGCGCGCAGGGCCCGCGGAGAGCGGCCCCCGGAACACCACCGGGCCCGGCCCCGCGGAAGGGAACGCGGCGTCAGCCCGCGAAGGCCGTCGCGGTGGGCAGCGGGAGCGCCGCCTCGGTCTCCACCCCGTTCGCGGGGAGATCCGACGTGACCCCCGGCACCTCCACCGGCGCCGACCCCCCGGAAACCGCCCCCGCGACATACGTGACCGCGAGCGCCGCCACCGTGCACCCCACCCACGCCACGGCGTACCGCAGCTTCATGCGCCCCACCTCACGCCGACGTCGGACCGTACCGGCCGGGGCCCACCCGCACCCGGCTCACTGCCCCCGACTCTAGCGGCCGGCACCGACATCCCCCGAGTCGGTTTCCCGCCTCCTTCCCTCGCCGACCCCCGCCGCCCCCCGGCCTCCACCACCGCTCCGTCCCCACCCCGAGCCCGCTCCACCCCCGCTCGAGCCCCCGCCCCGCGACCGCCTCCCCCACCCCTTCACGTCAGACCCGTTGACTCTTCTTTACGCGCGAGTAAGTTAGCGCCGGAGACCCCCTGACCGCCGGACCGGGAGCGCACATGGGCGTACGCAAGGAGATGAAGCGGGCACGGCGGAGCATGGGCGGCCGCTCCGCGGCCGTCGAGCTCGTCCGCGACGAGCACGGCGTCGTGCGCGAGGCCCGCACCCCCGCACTGGCCACGCCGCCCACCCGCGGCAGCATCGCGGACCTGCCGTTCACCAACGCCGCCGAGGCCCCGGACGCCGTGGTGCTGCGCCGCCGCGGCGAGGGCGGCGTGTGGACGCCGGTGACGGCCGAGGAGTTCGCCCGCCAGGTGACCGCCGTGGCCAAGGGCCTGATCGCCGCCGGCCTCGAACCCGGTGGCGGCGTCGCCGTGATGTCGAGGACCCGCTACGAGTGGACGCTGCTCGACTTCGCGATCTGGGCGGCCGGCGGCAGAACCGTCCCCGTGTACCCGACCTCGTCGCCCGACCAGGTCGAGTGGATCCTGGCCGACTCCGGCGCCCGCCTCGCGGTCGTGGAGACCTCCGACCTCGCCGCCGCCGTGCGGCAGGGCAACCACCCCGAACCCGTACGGCTGTGGGAGCTCGACGGCGGTGGCATCGCCGAACTCACCGCGCTGGGGCGGGAGACGCCCGACTCCGCGGTGACCGAACGCCGCGCCGCGCTCGGCCCGGACAGCGTCGCGACCCTCTGCTACACCTCCGGCACCACCGGCCGCCCCAAGGGCTGCGCGCTGACCCACGGCAACCTGCACGCCGAGGCCGCCAACACCGTCGAGCTGCTCCACCCGGTCTTCAAGGCGGCCACCGGTCAGGCGGCCTCCACCCTGCTCTTCCTCCCGCTCGCGCACATCCTGGGCCGGACCATCCAGATCGCCTGCCAGATGGCCCGGATCGAGCTGGGGCACTGCCCCAGCATCAAGCCCGACGAACTCCGCCCGCTGTTCCGGGAGTTCGGCCCCACCTTCCTGGTCGGCGTGCCGTACCTGTTCGAGAAGATCCGCGACACCGGCCGCGCCACCGCCGAGAAGATCGGCCGCGGCGCCTCCTTCGACCGCGCCGAGCGCCTGGGCGTCCGCTTCGCCGAGGCCCACCTGCGCCGTTTCCTGGGCCGGGGCGACGGGCCCGGCCCCGGCCTGCGGGCCGGCTGGGCGCTGTACGACCTGCTGGTCTACCGCCGCATCCGCAAGGAGCTCGGCGGCCGCCTGCGGTACGCCATCAGCGGCGGCTCGCCGCTCGACCGGGAGCTCAACCTCTTCTTCTACGCCGCCGGCGTCCTCATCTTCGAGGGGTACGGCCTCACCGAGACCACCGCCGCCGCCACCGTGGTCCCGCCGCTGGAACCGCGTCCGGGCACGGTCGGCCGTCCGGTCCCCGGTACCGCCGTCCGGATCGCCGAGGACGGCGAGGTGCTGGTCAAGGGCGGCATCGTCTTCGGCGCCTACTGGAACAACCAGGAGGCCACCGACGCCGTGCTGCGCGACGGATGGTTCGCCACCGGGGACCTCGGCGCCCTGGACGAGGGCGGCTACCTCACCATCACCGGCCGCAAGAAGGACCTGATCGTCACCTCGGGCGGCAAGAACGTCGCCCCGGCGGTGCTCGAGGACCGCATGCGCAGCCGGCCGCCGATCGGCCAGTGCATGGTGGTCGGCGACAACCGCCCGTTCGTCGGCGCGCTGGTCACGCTGGACCCCGAGGCCGTCGCCCACTGGCTCTCCGTGCGGGGCAGGCCGGCCGACACCCCGATGTCGGAGGTGATCCGCGACGAGCGGATCAGGGCCGAGGTGCAGAAGGCCGTGGACCACGCCAACCAGGCGGTCTCCCGCGCCGAGTCCGTCCGCTCGTTCGTCCTCGTCGAGGGGGAGTGGACCGAGGACAACGGGCTGCTCACCCCGTCCCTCAAGGTCAAGCGGCACGCGGTGGCGGAGGCGTACAAGGAGCAGATCGAGGAGCTGTACCGGAAGGCTCCCTGAGCTCCTGAGCTCCTGCTGAGCTCCTGCGCCCTTGGATTACTTGTCACACTACAGCTGGCATTCGGGTGAATTCCTGGATGGTGCGTTCTGTGGAGTTTCCTCCCCGTCGTCGCCTCGTTCTACTTCTCGGCAGGTCATGGTGCGAGCCGTTCCAGTGAGCTCGCTCGGTTCCGGCCGACACAGGGGCATGACCGTTGAGAAGGGAAACTTCATGAAGAAGAGCGTTGCTGTCGTCGCGGGCGCCCTGATGGCGGCTTCCATCGCCGCTCCGGCTTTCGCCGACGCCGAGGCCGAGGGGCAGGCTGTCGGTTCCCCGGGTGTGGTCTCCGGCAACGTCATCCAGGTTCCGGTCCAGCTCGCGGTGAACCTGTGCGGCAACACGATCAACGTCATCGGCCTCCTCAACCCGGCCGTCGGCAATTTCTGCGCCATCGACTGACCTACCGGGCCACTCGGTTGCACCCGGGCCGGCTCCGGCATGCCCACGGGGCGTGCCGGAGCCGGCCTTCTCCTATTCTCCGAGCAGGAAGATCATCAGCAGTGCGACAGTCTCTGAGCAGGGGCGCGGCCATGGCCGCAGCCGCCACCGGCCTCCTCGCCGCATACGGCGCACCAGCGTTCGCAGACTCCGAGGCGGAGGCGCAGGCCGCCGGTTCCCCCGGTGTCCTGTCCGGCAATGCGATCCAGGTGCCGATCAGCGTGCCGGTGAACGTCTGCGGCAACTCGATCAACGTCATCGGTCTCCTCAACCCCGCGGTCGGCAACACCTGCCTGACCAACACCGAGGTCGAGGACGAGGACCACGACGGTCCCGGCAAGCCGGGTGGCGGTGACCCGCACAACCCGCACAACCCGCACAACCCCGGCAACCCGCCCGGCTACGGCCACGAGGAGCCCCCGGGCCACGGCCACGAGGAGCCTCCGGGCGACAACCACGAAGAGCCTCCGGCCCCCGGCCAGGAGAACCCGCCGACCGACGAGGAGCAGCCGCCCGGCGGCGACCGCTCGGTGCCGCCCGCCCCGGAGCCCCACGGTGGCGAGGGCCCGCAGCTGGCCGAGACCGGTGCCGCGGGCACCGCGGCCGCGGCCGCCGCGGCCGCCGCGCTCATCGGCGCCGGTGCCCTCCTCTACCGCCGTGGACGCGTCGCCGCCTGACCGTCCCACGGCACCTCGGGCGCCGGGCACCCCGGGTGCGCGGCGTCCACCGACAGCCCCGGCAGCACGTACCGGCCCTGGTCCGGCGGGTTGCCCGGGGCGGGCCGTCCTTCCGTCGTTTCCCGCGGAGGGGCGGCCCGCCCTTGTTCCGGGCACGGCGGCCGGAGACCGGACCGTTCCGGGCGTTCCGGCGCGTGGTTTCGGCCGGAAGCGGTGTGACGGGGTTTCCCCGAAGGGGGTGGCTCGTTGGGCACGGAGAATCGAAAGCCCGTCGTGGCGGTGCGCGTCGTCGTGCCGCCGCGGCATGAAAGGAACACGATGAAGTCTCTGAAGGCAGCCGCCGTCCTCGTCGGTTCGCTGGCCGCCGCGGCCGGTGTCTCCGGGACCGCCTCCGCCGCCGAGGCGCCCGCCTCCCCGCTGGGGACGGTCACCGAGCTGGCCGGTCCGCTGATGCCGATCCAGCACCAGAGCGGTGAGACGCTCCTCAACACCGAGGCCGAGGGCTCCCCGCTCAACGCCGTCAACGGCATGACGGAGCAGCTCAACCAGGGTGGCGGCGGACTGCTCGGCGGCCTCCCCCTCGGCTGACGCGCCGGGAGCACCGCCGGCCGGGCCGGTTTCCGCCGAGACGGCGGGACCGGCCCGCGCCTGTCCGCCCTCACCGGCCGCCCCCCCACACACAGCCCTCGGCCGGGGCATGCAGCACGTCACCCACCCCGGACTGGAGAACCACGATGTCCGTCCCGAGGAACCGGCGGGGCGCGCTGCGCGTTCTGCTGGCGGCGGCGTTCACCGCCGTGACCGCCCCGGTGGTCGCCGCGGCGGCCCCCCGATCCCGGCCGCTGCCCGCCACCGACCCGCAGGAGCCGCGGGCGCTGCGGCGCCCCCGCCGGCACGAGGCGCACGCGGCGCACGGAGCGCCTCGCGCGCACGGGCCGCGCGTCGCCGAGGCCCTGTTCGACGAGGTCTACCGGGGCCGCCGGATCCGCGGCTTCCGCGGTCACGCCCGGTCCGCCCTCGCCGAGGGGGTCCTGGAATGGCACGTCACCGTGGACGACCAGCCGCTGCACCTGATGCGGCGCGCCGACGGCTCGTACCTGAGCATGATCGACCACTACGGGTCCTATCCGACCCCCCGCGCGGCCGCCCGGGCCGCCGTGGACCAACTCCTGCCCGGAGAGCGGCTCACCGGCCTCTCCCACGGCGCTCCGGGAGCGGGCGCCGCCGGAGCGGGGAGTCCCGGAGTGGGGAGTCCCGGAGCGGGGAGGGGCGCAGGCCATGGCGTACACCCGTAAGGACGTCAGCCGCCTGACCGCGGGCGAGCGCCGCCGGTTCGTCGGCGCCGTCCTGGAGCTCAAACGCCGCGGCGAGTACGACGAGTTCGTGCTGACGCACATCGAGCACTTCGCCCCCGACGGGGAGAGCGGTCTGCGCGCCGCGCACATGACGCCCTCGTTCCTGCCGTGGCACCGGCTCTTCCTGCTGCGGTTCGAGGAGGCGCTGCAGCGGATCGACCCCGCGGTGACACTGCCCTACTGGGACTGGACGAAGAACCGCGGCGCCACCGGGACGCCGTGGACCGAGGGCCTGCTCGGCGGCGACGGCCGCCGCTCCGACCGACAGGTGACCACCGGGCCGTTCGCCCGGCGCGAGGGCTGGATCCTCGGGGTGAACGTCACCGACACCGATTACCTCACCCGCGACCTGGGCCGGTCCCGCGACCCGATCACCCTGCCCACCGCCCGGGACGTCGCCTGGGCGATGGAGGACCCGGTGTACGACACGGCGCCCTGGGACTCCACCTCGCCGCGCGGGTTCCGGAACCGGATCGAGGGCTGGGGCCGCGGCGCGGGCCAGGCATCCTGGCGCAACCACAACCGGGTCCACCGCTGGATCGGCGGCACCATGCTGGGCGCCGCGTCCGTCAACGACCCGGCGTTCTGGCTCCACCACGCCTACGTCGACCTGCTGTGGACCCGCTGGCAGCGGCTGCACCGCGGCGCCCGCTACCTGCCGGCGCGCCCCCCGAAGCCGCGCGACAGCCAGTACGGCCGCATCGTCGCCCGCGGGGAACCGCTGCCGCCGTGGAACACCACCCCGGCCGACGTCGAGGACGTCGCCCAGATCTACGTCTACGCCTGAGGGATTACGCCGAAGCCGGAAACCCGAAGCCCGCAGCGCGACGCCCCGGCCCCACCCGGTGGGGGAGCGGGGCGCTCGACGTGCTGTCACCCGCGCCCGGACATGCGGGAGGGCCCCGGCGGGGAAACCGCCGAGGCCCTCGTGCAATACCGCAAGAGCGGAACGCCAGGCTCAGTGGCCGTAGCCGTGGCCCTTGTTGTGGCCCTTGTTGTGGCCCTTGTCGTCCTTCTCGAACTCGCTGTCGATGGCGCAGACGTTGCCCGCGGCCGGGTTCAGCAGGCCGATGATGTCGATGGTGTTGCCGCAGAGGTTGATCGGAACCTGGATCGGAACCTGGATCACGTTGCCGGAGATGACACCCGGCGAACCAACGGCCTGGCCCTCCGCCTCGGCGTCCGCCAGCGCCATGCCGGCGCCGCCCAGAACAACGGCACCCGTGCCGAACGCGACAACGGCAGCCTTCGCGATGCGAGACATCACGTACTCCTTCTTACTCGGTGAGGGCGACAGCAGGTCAACGCCGCCGCACTCCCCCTTCAACGCGCCTCTGTCGTCCTGGTAACGGCATGGTTCGAGGCAATCACCCGTTTTGAACAGAGGCCCGTCACCGATGGACGAACCATGCCGCCGAACAGGCGGAACACCACCGCCGGACGGGTGAATTCGGCCGCGGAACAGAAACCCTCGGCCCGCACGACTGGCCCGCACGACGAACGGTCTGTGCCGCTGTCCGCCCCGTCGGGGGTGGACCCGCCGGGGCGGCTCGACTTCGGCGAGGTGTGAGGAGGCGGACACCCGCCCCGCCGGAGGAGCCGCGGTGGCCGCCCCTGCGCGGGCTCGTCCGGCGGGGCGGGCGTGCGCCGGCGTCCGCCGTGCCACTGGGTGGCGGCGTGAAGATCGGCTTCCCGTTCCGGGAGGGCGCGGTCGTGACGCGGGGGACCGCCGGAGGTGATCCGGTGGGGGAATCGCCGGCCGGTCCGGCGGCGCGAGCGGTACGACGGGCGGGCCGCCGGGCGGAGTTCGCGGGGACGGTGCCGGCCGTGGCCGTACGGATCCCGCCCTGTCGGGCGGGCGGTCCGCGCCGGGCGCGGAGGGCTGTCACCAGCCCTTTCGAGCGCCCCCGGCAGGACTCGAACCTGCGGCCAAGCGCTTAGAAGGCGCCTGCTCTATCCACTGAGCTACGGGGGCCGGTGTGCTGGCCTCTGTCGCGGTGCCCGGGTCCGGGCGTGTCCTTGACGTTGCCGGGGACAAGGATAGGGGTCCCATCCTTCACGCCCCGAGCGCCTCGCCTCCGTGGCTCGATGTGGAGGTTCGGTGAAGCGATTCCTGATAATCCCAGGCAGTGCTGATTCGCGCAGCGCTTTTCGCGCCTGACGCGCCGGGTGTTGTGCACTCGTTATGCGTGCGGCCCGGCCGTCCCTTCCCTTCCTGGACCCGGCGGCACGCAGACATGCCCATATGCTTCAGAAAGTCCGTAAAATTGGGCATTCTTCACATGTGGTGACCTTGGACGTACGGCCTCAGCTGCTCGACGCACTCTCCGCCCTGCGTGAGCGCGTCGCCGCCGCACGCTTCCCGCTGCCGCTGGCGGGCGCCCCACGGGCCCGGGCCAACCGGGAGGAGCTGCTCGCGCAGCTCGACGACTACCTGGTGCCGCGCCTGCGGGACCCGGAGGCGCCGCTGCTCGCGGTGATCGGCGGATCGACCGGCGCGGGGAAGTCCACGCTGGTCAACTCGCTGGTCGGACGTCAGGTCAGCGAGGCCGGGGTACTGCGGCCGACCACCCGGACCCCGGTGCTGGTCTGCCATCCGGAGGACTGTCACTGGTTCAGCGGTATGCGGGTGCTGCCCCGGCTCACCCGCGTGCAGGGCGACACCAAGGACCCCGCGGAGGAACCGGCGCGGCGCGGCGTGCGCGGGGCGCGGGGCGGCCGGGGCGAGCGCGGGCGGGACGGCGCCGCGCAGCGGGCGCTGCGGATCGAGACGGCGGAGACCCTGCCGCGCGGACTGGCCCTGATCGACGCCCCGGACGTGGACTCGCTGGTCGCCGAGAACCGGGTGCTGGCGGCCGAGCTGATCTGCGCCGCCGACGTCTGGATCATGGTCACCACCGCCTCCCGGTACGCGGACGCGGTGCCCTGGAACATGCTGCGCGTCGCCAAGCAGTACGACGTCAGCCTGGTCACCGTGCTCGACCGGGTGCCGCACCAGGTGGTGAACGAGGTGTCCCGGCAGTACGCGGCCCTGCTCACCAAGGCCGGTCTCGGCGACGTGCCCCGGTTCACCGTGCCGGAGCTGCCCGAGTCGGCGTCCGGCGGCGGCCTGCTGCCGGGCAGCGCGGTGGCCCCGCTCCGGGAGTGGCTGACCCGGCTCGCCGAGGACCCCGCCGCCCGCGGGTACGCGGTGGCCCGCACCGCGCGGGGCGTGCTGGACTCGCTGCGGACCAGGATGCCGGAACTGGCAGGCGCGGCCGCCGCTCAGTACGCCGCCGCGCTGCGGCTCACCAACGCCGTCGAGAAGGCGTACGACAGCGAGCACGTGCGGGTCCGTGGGCGGATCCAGGCCGGCGCCGCGCTCGCCGGGGACGCGTTGAAGCGGTGGCGGGCCTACCCGCTGGACTGCGAACCCGACGAACTGCTCGACGCGCTCTGCGACAGCCTGACGGAACTGCTGCTGTGCGCCGTGACCGCCGCCGACGAACGCGCCGACGAGACCTGGCGTCGCGAACCGGCCGCCGAGGCCTCCGGACTGCTCGACGACGAGGCGTCCGGCGGTGAGAGCGCCGAGCACCGCATCGGGATGGCCGTGCGGCGCTGGCGGCGGGAGATCGAGGAGTACGCCGAGGACGAGGTCCGCGAGCTGGAACGCTCCGGCGCGCCCGACCCGGAGGCCGTGGCCGCGCTGGCCGCCACCGCGCTGCTGGGCGGGCGGCGGGCCCGTTCCTCCGGCGAGCGGCTCGCCGAACGGATCGGTCCCCACGGGGCGCTGCGCCTGCGGGACCGGGGATCGCGGCTGCTCACCTCGCTGGTCGACCGGGTGATCGCGGCCGAACGCGAACGCCGGCTCTCCCCGCTGGAGGCGCTGGACGTGCACGCCGAGCCACAGTCCGAACTGATCGCCGCGCTGTCCGTACTGCAGAAGGAGAGGTGACCGGTGACCGCCGTCACTGACCAGGACCACACGGACCGCCCCGAACAGCCCGAACCCGGACCGGGAGACGGGTCTGCCGGGACGGGCAGCGGCCCGGACGCCCGGGGGAGCGGGCCCGAGGGTCCGGCCCGGCGTGCCGCGGACGGTCCCGCCGACCCGCCGGCCGACGGCGGAACCACCGCCCCACCCGGCCACGGCACCCCGGCGGACGCCCCGCGCACGGCCCGGGCCGCCCACGGCGGGGACACCGAGCAGCGGTCCGGCGGCCAGGGGCTGAGGTCCGGCGAATCCGAGCGGCCGTCCCGTGACCGGGAGCTGCGGTCCGGCGGCACGGGGCGGGGGTCCGGCGACTCCGAGCTGGGGTCCGGCGACTTCGAGCGGCGGTCCCGTGACGGGGGGCTGCGGTCCGGCGGCACGGGACGGGGGTCCGGCGACTCCGAGCTGGGGTCCGGCGGCACCGGTCCGGTGGGCGAGGACGAGGAGCCCGGGGCCGCGGGCGGGGCCCATGTGCGGCGCGTCCGGGTGGACGGGGCGGGCGCGGACCGCGCCCGGACCCGGCCCGGCGGGAGCACCCGGTCCGACGAACACGTCGGGCTGCGCCGGGGCGCCGCCGCCCCCGGCTTCCCCGGCCCGGGCGGCTCGCTGGTGCGCCGCGCCGGGCTCGCCACCGCGAAACCCCTCGCCGCGCGCCACGTGTCCGCCCCCTCCGCCTCCACCGCGCAGCCCGCCGCCGAGTCGGTCTACGGGAACCACCTGCGCGCCAGGCTGGAGGCGCTGCGCGAGCTGATCGGGATGTCCAGGGCGCGCGTCGACAGCAGGACCCTCGCCGAGGCCGGCCAGGTCCTCGACCGCGCGGCCGAACGCGGCTCGCTCTCCGGTCAGCACACCGTCGTCGCCATCGCCGGAGCCAGCGGCAGCGGCAAGTCGCAGCTCTTCAACGCCCTGGCGGGGGTGGCCATCTCCGAGACCGGGGTGCGCCGGCCCACCACCGCCGCGGCCCTGACCTGCAGCTGGAGCGACGGCGCCGCCCCGCTGATCGACCGCCTCGGGATCCCGGGCCGGCTGCGGCGCCGCCCGCTGCAGAACATCGAGGACGAGGAGCGGCTGCGCGGCCTGGTCCTGGTCGACCTGCCCGACCACGACTCGGCCGCCGTCCAGCACCGTGAGCAGGTCGACCGGCTGCTCACCCTGGTGGACGCGGTGATCTGGGTCGTCGACCCGGAGAAGTACGCCGACGCGGTGCTCCACGAGCGGTACCTGCGGCCGATGGCCGGGCACGCCGAGGTCACCTTCGTCGTGCTGAACCAGATCGACCGGCTGTCCGGAGAGGCCGCCGACCAGGTCCTCGACGACCTGCGGCGGCTGCTCGACGAGGACGGCATCGCGCTCAGCGAGCACGGCGAGCCCGGTGCGACCGTGCTGGCGCTGTCCGCCCTCACCGGGGACGGCGTGGACGACCTGAAGGACGCGCTGGGCCGGTTCGTCCGCGAACGCGGGGCGGCCGCCCGGCGGATCGCCGCCGACGTGGACGCCGCCGCGGCCCGGCTGCGCCCCGCCTACACCACGGGCGTACGGGCCGGTCTCAGCGAGGAGGCGCGCGACGAGTTCGCCGACGGCCTGGCCGCCGCGGTCGGATCGCGGGCCGCCGGGGAGGCCGCCGAACGCGCCTGGATGCGCGGCGCCAACCGGGCCTGCGGCACGCCGTGGCTGCGGCTGTGGCGCTGGCACCAGGGGCGGCGGGCGCCGCTCACCACCCGGCGGCTCGCCGTTACCCAGCCCGCCGACGACGAGGCCACCGCGCGGCAGATCGTGGAGCAGGCGGTGCGGACGGTGACCGAGCGCGCCTGCCAGGGCATGCCCGGGCCCTGGGCGCAGGCGGTGCGCGAGGCCGCGCTGCGCGGCGCCGAGGGACTGCCGGAGGAACTCGACGAGCTGTCCCGGCGCGCGGCCCTGCCCGGCAGGCCCCCGCGGCCCTTCTGGTGGCCGGCTGCGGTGCTGGTGCAGGCGGCGATGACGTTGGTGCAGGTGATCGGCGGTGTCTGGCTGGCCGGGCAGATCGTCGGGGTGCTGGAGGCCGACCTGGGCGTGCCGGTGCTGCTGATGGTGATCGGCATCGTCGGCGGACCCGCGGTGGAGTGGGCGTGCCGGGCGGCGGCGCGGGCGCCCGCGCGGCGGTACGGCCTGGAGGCCGAACTGCGGCTGCGGGAGGCCGCCGAGGAGTGCGGCCGGATCCGCGTCCTGGAGCCCGTCGTCGAGGAGGTGGCCCGCCACCGCGAGGTGCGCGAGCAGTACGGCATGGTCAGCGGGGCCGTGCCGGTCGGCACCGGCGGCCTCGGGGCGGCCCGTTCACCCGCACGGGCGGGGCAGTTGTCCACAACCTCGCTCTGAGTCCACAGCCCGCCACGGGCCCGCTCGACCGGCCGCATTCTGGAACCCAGGCCGGACGGGACGGGCCCGTCGGCGTACTCACGGATGCCCGTGGTGAAGGGACGAGCGATGAACGAGACGGTGATCTGCGCGGTCGGCAACGTGGCGACGCAGCCGGTGCACAGGGAGGACGAACGGGGCCAGGTCGCCCGGTTCCGGCTGGCCGCCACCCCCCGCTACTGGGACCGGGAGAAGGCCATGTGGGTCGACGGGCACACCAATTTCTTCACGGTGTGGACCCGCCGCTCCCTGGCGGCCAACGTGGCGGCCTCGGTGTCGGTGGGGGACCCGGTGGTGGTCCACGGCAGGCTGAAGGTGCGCGCCGACACCCGGGACGGGCAGTCCCGGACCGACGTCGACATCGAGGCGGCCACCGTGGGCCACGACCTGGCGCGCGGCACGTCGGCCTTCCGGCGGACCGTCAGGGGCGAGGCGGGCGGCGTGCCGGGTGACGGCGGTGCGGTGCGGCACGACGGCGGTGCGGTCCGGCAGACGTACGAGGCGGCCGTGCGGGCCGGCCAGGGGCCGCCACCAGGACCCCCGGCGGATCCGTGGGGCGTGCAAGCATCCTCGGGCGCTGCCTTGTTGACGTGATGTCACCGGGAGTCGTCCGGATCGGCCCCGGTTGGTGGCGTTTCGGGCGGTAACAATTCCGAGTCGGAAACCGTCCGGGGCCGGGCTCGCCGCCGGGCCGGACGGCCGCCTTCCCTAGGATGCCTGAGTGGGTCATGGGTCGATGGCGCCGCGTACGGCTCCCGAGGGCCCGCGTCAGAAGGCCGTGACCGGAGGGGAGTTCCGTGATTTCGTCGTTCCACGCGAGGTCCGCGCGTCGGTCCGGGGCGGTTCGTGCCGCCGTGGTGTCGCTGGTGTCCGGCCTGCTGGCCGCGGCCGGGGCGACCGGCGCTTCCGCCGCCACCGGGGAGGTGGGCGGCCTCGTGGCGCCGCAGTGGAACGCGGGCGGTGCCACAGCGGTCGCCGACGACCTGAGCGCCTTCGGCACCGCGGTGATCCGCGGGGCGGACGGCGAACGCGAGGTGCCGGCCGGACTCTTCGAGCTCTCCGTGGACGGCGGCGGGACCCTGCAGACCTACGGCGTGGACATCGAACGCACCACCCAGCCCGGGGTCGTCTACCAGGAGAGCGACTGGAGCGGGACCTCGCTGGCCGGCAACCGCGACGCCGGGCGGATCGTCTGGGTGCTGCGCCACTCCTACCCGCAGGTGGACGACCTGACCGAACTGGCCGCGCGGGCCAAGGCCAAGGGGCTCACCGAGCAGGACGCGGCCGCCGGCACCCAGGTCGCCGTCTGGCGGCTCTCCGACGGGTCCGACGTCATAGCCACCGACCCGCAGGCCGAGCGGCTGGCCGACTACCTGGTGAAGCACGCCCGGGCCCAGGACGAGCCCCGCGCCTCCCTCAGGCTGGAGCCGCCCGCCGCTGCCGGGCGCCCCGGCACCCGAATAGGCCCGATCACCGTCCGTACCGGCGCCGACGACGTGACGGTGCTGCCGCCCGCCGACACCAGTCCGGCGTGGATCACCGACAAGAACGGCAAGGCCGTCGAGACGGTGGACGACGGCGGCCGGCTGTACGTCGACATCCCGCACGACGCCGACGACGGCGCCGCCACGCTCACGGTGGAGGCCACCACCACCGTCCCCGTCGGGCGGGCGCTCACCTCCGACAGCCGCAGCCAGACCCAGGTGGTCGCCGCCTCCAGCGAGACCACGGTGCGGGCCACCGCCACCACCGTGTGGCGGAAGGACGGCGCCGTGCCGGGCCTGTGGGCGCGGGAGCGCTGCGAGGCGTCCGGCTCCGACCGGACGTCCGGCCTCGACGTCACCCTGCTCAACCGGGGGAACGAGGACTTCACCTACCGGGTGGCCGGCACCGACTACGTGCTTGCCCCGGGGGAGCGGCGCACGGTCTCGCAGCCGCTGGCGGAGGACGAGGCGTACACCGTCGGCGTCGAGGCCGCCTCGGGGCCGAAGGAGAACCGGCCGGTGATGTTCAGCGGGGTGCTGGACTGCCTCACGGACAGCGCCGCGGCCGCCCTGCGGACGCAGACGGCGCCCCGGCCGCCGAGCCCGCTGCCCTCCGTCTCGCCCCCGTCCACGGACGGCGAGGACCTCGCCTCCACCGGCGGGGGCGGCGGCGCCGAACTCGCGGCCTCCATCGGCGCGGGCCTGGTGGTCGTCGGCGCCGCGGTCCTCAGCGTGGCGAGGCAGCGCCGCCGGGACGCCCACCAGGAGTGAGTTCCCCCTCACGTTCCGCTCCGCCCCGGGGACCGGTCGTTTTCGTCCTGGGGTGGCGGTACGGCAAGATGGGGTGTATCTGCCCACCGCGAGTTTCAAGCTGCCGGACGGTTTCTCTTGGCTGAGTTCATTTACACCATGCGCAAGGCGCGCAAGGCGCACGGCGACAAGGTGATCCTCGACGACGTCACCCTTTCCTTCCTCCCCGGGGCGAAGATCGGCGTCGTCGGCCCGAACGGCGCCGGAAAGTCGACCGTCCTGAAGATCATGGCCGGTCTGGAGCAGCCGTCGAACGGTGACGCGTTCCTGACCCCCGGCTACACGGTCGGCATCCTCCTCCAGGAGCCCCCGCTCAACGAGGAGAAGACGGTCCTGGAGAACGTTCAGGAGGGCGTCGCCGAGATCAAGGGCAAGCTCGACCGGTTCAACGAGATCGCCGAGCTGATGGCGACCGACTACTCCGACGAGCTCATGGCGGAGATGGGCAAGCTCCAGGACGACCTGGACCACGCCAACGCGTGGGACCTGGACGCCCAGCTGGAGCAGGCCATGGACGCCCTGGGCTGCCCGCCCGGCGACTGGCCGGTCAGCAACCTCTCCGGTGGTGAGCGCCGCCGCGTCGCGCTGTGCAAGCTGCTGCTCGAGGCGCCCGACCTGCTGCTCCTCGACGAGCCCACCAACCACCTCGACGCCGAGTCGGTCAACTGGCTGGAGCAGCACCTCGCCCAGTACGCCGGCACCGTCGTCGCCGTGACCCACGACCGGTACTTCCTGGACAACGTCGCCGGCTGGATCTGCGAGGTCGACCGCGGCCGCCTGCACGGCTACGAGGGCAACTACTCCAAGTACCTCGAGACCAAGGCCACGCGTCTGAAGGTCGAGGGGCAGAAGGACGCCAAGCGCGCCAAGCGCCTCAAGGAGGAGCTGGAGTGGGTGCGCTCCAACGCCAAGGGGCGGCAGGCCAAGTCCAAGGCGCGTCTGGCCCGCTACGAGGAGATGGCCGCCGAGGCCGACAAGATGCGGAAGCTGGACTTCGAGGAGATCCAGATCCCGCCGGGCCCGCGTCTGGGCAACGTGGTCGTCGAGGTGGAGAACCTCCGCAAGGCCTTCGGCGAGAAGGTCCTGATCGACGACCTGTCCTTCACCCTGCCGCGCAACGGCATCGTGGGCATCATCGGTCCGAACGGCGCGGGCAAGACCACGCTGTTCAAGATGATCCAGGGCATCGAGGAGCCGGACGCCGGCAACATCAAGGTCGGCGAGACGGTCAAGATCAGCTACGTCGACCAGAGCCGCGCCAACATCGACGCCAAGAAGACGCTGTGGGAGGTCGTCTCCGACGGTCTCGACTACATCAACGTCGGCCAGGTCGAGATGCCCTCGCGTGCCTACGTCTCGGCGTTCGGCTTCAAGGGCCCGGACCAGCAGAAGCCGGCCGGTGTGCTCTCCGGCGGTGAGCGCAACCGCCTGAACCTGGCGCTCACCCTGAAGCAGGGCGGCAACCTGCTGCTCCTCGACGAGCCGACCAACGACCTCGACGTCGAGACCCTGTCCTCGCTGGAGAACGCGCTGCTCGAGTTCCCGGGCTGCGCCGTGGTCGTCTCCCACGACCGCTGGTTCCTGGACCGCGTGGCGACGCACATCCTCGCCTACGAGGGCGAGTCCAAGTGGTTCTGGTTCGAGGGCAACTTCGAGTCCTACGAGAAGAACAAGATCGAGCGGCTCGGCCCGGACGCGGCCCGTCCGCACCGCGCCACCTACAAGAAGCTGACCCGGGACTGATCGACGCGTGCGCCACCTCTACCGCTGCCCCCTGCGCTGGAGCGACATGGACGCGTACGGGCACGTCAACAACGTCGTGTTCCTGCGCTACCTGGAGGAAGCCCGGGTGGACATGCTGTTCCACCCGGACCAGGACCATGCCTTCGCGCGGGGCACGGTGGTGGCGCGCCACGAGATCGACTACAGGCGGCAGTTGGTCCACCGGCACGCGCCGGTGGACGTCGAGGTGTGGGTGACGAAGGTCCGCGCGGCCTCCTTCACCCTCGCCTACGAGGTCAAGGACACCGGGTCCGGCGACGAGCCGGACCTGGTGTACGCCAGGGCGTCGACGGTGATGGCGCCCTTCGACTTCGCCCTCCAGCAGCCGCGGCGGCTTACCGAGGGCGAGCGGTCCTTCCTGGAGAAGTACCGGGACGACGAGGCAGCCGGCGCATGAGCAAGCTCCGCTTCGCCGACGCCGGCGAGGCCGCGGACCTCTGCGGCTTCCTCACCCGGCTCCTGCACTACGACCGCGCCGCCGCCGTCCGGCTCCAGGGCGCCGGTCGGGCGCTGGCCGTCTACGGCAGCCCTGCCTCCTTCGACGTGCTCGCGGTGCGGGCCGTCCGGCTGGCGGAGCCCGCCGACACCCTCGACGTCACGGTCTCCGCGGGTGAACTGCTGGAGGCCGTCGACGAGGACGCCGCCGAGGCCGTCGTGCCGTCCGCGGTCACCGGGCCGTCCTGGGCCGGGCTGCTGCCGCCGCGCGGCGGCTGGCAGGCCGAGGGCGCGCTGCCCGGGGAGGCGCTGCGGGGGCTGGTCGCCGCCGCGGTCGCCGAGTTCCGCCGTCGGGTCGAGGAGATCCCCCCGGAGGGGCGCACGCGCGCCGCGCTCGACAGCACCGGGCGTCAGATCTGGTCCCGGACCGTCGACGGCACCGGGCTGCCCGTCCGGGCCGTGCACGCCGCGCAGTCCCTGGGCTTCCTGCGCCCCGGTCCCGGCCCGGAAATCCTGTCCTGCGGGTCCTGGCTGAGGCTGCGCACCCCCTACGGCTCCGTCGCCGTCCGCCGCGCCGGACGCCTCGGCGGCCTGGGCGTCGGCGTCGCCTGACCGGCGCCCCCGCGGATCCCCCGTCGTCCGCCGACCCGCGTCACACCCCTCCGGCCCGCGTCACACCTCGTCGGCGGTGTTCACCATGGAGGCCGCCGCGTAGGTCAGGTAGCTCCACAGCGTGTGCTCGTGCTCCTCGGAGAGGCCGAGGTCGTCGACGGCCGCCCGCATGTGCCGCAGCCAGGCGTCGTGCGCCGCGCGGTCGACCTTGAACGGGGCGTGCCGCATCCGCAGCCGGGGGTGGCCGCGCTGCTCGCTGTACGTCGTGGGCCCGCCCCAGTACTGGATCAGGAAGAGCCGCAGACGCTCCTCGGCCGGGCCCAGGTCCTCCTCCGGGTACATCGCCCGGAGCGCCGGGTCCTCGGCGACCCCTTCGTAGAAACGGCGGACCAGGCGGGTGAACGTCTCCTCGCCGCCGACCTGCTCGTAGAAGGTCTCCGTCTGCAGTGTGCCTCGCCGAATCTCTTTCACGTCTCCATCGTCTCAGACGGCGGCACCCGGTCCTCAAGACCTGTGGACGGGCCGGAGGTCCTGCGGACCGGGTGCCGGTCGGGTCGTGCTCGGCCGTGGCCCGGCCGGGGCTCGGCCGGGGGTCAGCCGCGGTGGACGGTGATCGTCGTCCAGGCGCCGACGTGCACGCGGTCGCCGTCCCGCAGCGGGACGGGGACGAACGGCTGGATCGGTTCCTCGGCGCCGTTCACCGTGGTGCCGTTGGTGGAGTTCTGGTCGATGACCGCCCAGCTCCCGTCCGCCTGCTGCACCAGCACCGCGTGCTGGTGCGAGACGCCCGGGTCCTCCGGCGGCACCGACAGGTCGATGTCCGGGGTGTCGCCGGTGGAGTGCCGGCGGCGGCCGATGGTCACCTGCGGACCGGTGAGGGTCCGCTGCTGCTCCGGGGAGTACGCGGGGAGGTTGAGCCCCGCGGCCTCGGGGCCGGAGCGTTGCATCATCGCCATGAAGTAGGCGCGGTCCGGGCCGACGGTCGCCGTCCAGGTCTCCTGGCGGGGCCCGCCGGGCTGCGGGTAGCCGTAACCGCCGCCGGGGCCAGGGGCACCGGGAGCGCCGGGGGAGCCGGGCCATGGCGCCAGGCCCGGGGGGCCACCGGGGGCGCCGCCGCGTTCACCGGGGCCGCCGGGACCGCCGGGGCCGCCTGGGCTGCCGAAGCCGCCGGGTCCGGCCGGGCCGGGGAAGCCGCCGGGGCCGTTCGGTCCGCCGAAGCCTTCGTGCACACCGGGGCCGCCCGGGCCACCGGGGTTGCCGGGACCACCAGGGGTGCCGGGGCCGCCAGGTCCACCAGGTCCGCCAGGTCCGCCAGGTCCACCGGGATAGCCGCCGGGACCGCCCGGGTTACCGGGGTAGCCGCCGCGTTCCCCCGGGCCGCCGGGGGCACCCGGGTTGCCGGGGCCGCCGGGGAAGCCGCCGCGCTCGCCCGGACCGCCCTGACCGCCGGGGTTGCCCGGGCCGGGGAAGCCGCCGTGGTCGTCGGGGCCGCCGGGACGACCGGGGCCGGCAGCGCTGTTGAAGCCGCCGGGACCACCTGGGCCGCCGGGTCCGCCCGGAGCGCCGAAGCCGCCTCGGTCGCCGGGCCCACCGGGGCCGCCGGGTCCGGGGAAGCCGCCGCCTTCGCCGGGGCCACCGAAGCCACCGCGCTCGCCGGGGGCACCGGGACCGCCCGGGCTGCCGGGACCCCCCGGGCCGCCGAAGCCGCCGCGGTCACCCGGACCGCCCGGGCCGCCGAAGCCGCCGCGCTCGCCCGGGGCGCCGGGACCACCCGGACCACCCGGGCCGCCGAAGCCGCCGCGGTCACCGGGGCCGCCGGAGCCGCCGGAGCCGCCGGAGCCGCCGGGGGCACCCGGGTTGCCGGGGCCGCCGGGGAAGCCGCCGCGCTCGCCAGGGCCGCCCGGGGCGCCGAAGCCGCCAGGGCTGCCGGGTGCGCCGGGGCCGCCGGGCGTGCCCGGGCCCGGTGAGGTGGGCGGAGGGAGGGTCCAGTCGTCGCCGGCCGGGGCGCCGGGACGGCCGCCGCCCTCGAAGAAGGCCGGCGGCGGCCCGCCCGCGTGCCCCTGCTGGAAGGAGGCCGGCGCCCCGCCCTGCCCGCCGCCGAGCGGCTCGGCGGGACGGTTCAGCTGCGAGGGCCGCGAGGCCTGGTACTCCGACGGGTCGGGCTGGTACGACCGCCCGCCGGGCGGCGGCGGAGGCACCGGGCCCCCGCCGGGACCGCCAGGGCCGCCCGGACCGCCGAAGGACGGCGGCGGCGGCGCGTAGGAGGTCGCCGAGTTGGTGAGGAAGTTCCACCGGCACTCCTCGCAGAAGGGCGCCAGCCCTTCACGCGGCGTGCGGCACTGCGGGCACAGCTCCGGGGCCCGGCCGCCCTGGCCGCCGGGCGGCGGGAAACCGTAGCCCCCGGAGGCCGGCGGGGGAGGCGGCGGGGGCACGGCACCCGCCATGCGGTGACCGCAGACCTCGCACCAGTCCTCGGAACCCGACTGGTGTCCGTTCGGGCAGGTCGGCATGTCGGCGCTTCCCCCTCTCCCTTCCGGCCGTTCGTCGGGCCGGCTCGTTCACTGCTCGTTCGGCCGCCGTGTGACGCGCACGGTCTTGGTGGACCGTGTCTCCAGCGTCATCTCGTCGGCTTCCGCGACCTTCGTCTTCAGTCGCACAGTACCTGCCGCTTCGTCGACCACGTCCACCACCTTCGAAAGGAGTTTCGCCGTATCGGCGTTTCCGGACAGCCCCGCCAGCTGCACGGCGCGGCCCAGCTTGGCGGTCGCCGCGTCCGTGTCACCGGCCTTGCGGGCCTCCAGGCCCTGCTGGATCGCCTCGGCCAGCTCCGCCTGCCCCGTGTAGTGGGCGACCTGCGGATCGATGGAGGTGGAGGCGGCCAGGTCGTCGGTCCACACGGCCCGTACCAGGCCCTGGGCGCCCAGGGCGTCGGCGCCGCCGTCGGAGCGGGGCACCACCAGCGAGACCCGGGCGGCGAGCATCTCCCGGCCGACGTCGGCGGGCGGGACTTCCACACAGACGTGGTAGTCCCGCGACTCGTCGCCCCATGACCCGGTCGGGTAGTCACCGGCCCGCGGCCCGGCCTCGGTGCGGCGGTCCGTCAGGTCCTCGACCGAGGGGGCGACCTGCTTGACGAAGCGGACGCGCGCGCCCGCCGGGGTCCACAGGCGCAGTGCCACGTCGGCGACGCCCTTGCCCATCGCCGTCTCCATCATCGCGGTGAAGTCGGCGGCCAGGTGCTCCGGATCGGCCACGATGTCGGCCGTGCCCAGCAGGGCCGAGGCGATCTGGGTGACCTCCTGGACCTCCCAGTCGGTGCCCACGCCCCGCGCGTCGCAGGTGAAGCGGCCGGCGCAGTGCTCCAGGGCGGCCGCCAGCCGTTCGGGCGTCTCGTGCTCGTTGCGGCCGTCGGTGAGCAGGACGCCGTGCCGGATGGTGACGTGCGCGGAGGACAGCAGACGCTCCGCGAGGTGGAGCCAGGTGCCGATGGCCGTGCCGCCGCCCGCGGTCAGCCGGCGCAGCGCCTGCCGGGCCTCCGCGCGGGTCTCCGGGCCTGCGGCGGCGAGCCGGCCGCCTCCCGGGTAGACCTCCTGGGCGACGTGGGTGCCGGCGACGACCGCGAACCGGACGCCGTCCCGGAGGGTGTCGATCGCCGCGGCGGTCGCCTCGCGGGCGCCGCGCATCTTGGCCGGCGGGTAGTCCATGGAGCCGGAGCAGTCGACCATGATCACCACGGCGGCGTCCGGCCCCCTGCCGGAACCGGCGGCGCCGCTCAGCGTGGCGCCGCCGCTCGCCGTCACGGTGACGACCGCGTTGACCTCGCGGGCCCCCTCCGGCAGGTACGCGTTCTGGTAGACGTCCACGGAGAACCGTGGCGCGTCCGGTTTCGAGAGAATCGCCATGCGTGCTTTGCCCCCTCGCGCGCCCGCGGCTCCCTCGGCCCGACGCGCCTCAGCCGGATCCTGCCCCCTGGGCGGGGCCAGGGAACGGCACCACCGCCACTGTTACGTTGTCGTGGCCCCCTCCGTCGAGGGCGTGGCCGACCAGGACGCGGGCGCTGTGCAGCGGGCGGGTGGCGGCGTCGGCCGGGACGACCTCGGCCATCTGTTCCGCGGTCTCCGCGTAGTTCCACAGGCCGTCCGTGCAGACCACCACCACGCCGGGGCGGTCCGGCTTGAACGAGGCGGTGTGCGGCTCGAGTTCGTAGGCGTCCGCGCCCAGCCAGCCGGTGATGGCGTGGGCGCGCTCGTCGGCGTAGGCCTGCGCCTCGCTCATCAGCCCGGCCGCGACCATCTGGGCGGCCCAGGAGTCGTCCTCGGTGAGCCGGGCCGGGGCGGAGCGGTCGTCGGGCACCCAGTAGACGCGGCTGTCGCCGACCCAGCCGACGACCAGCAGGTCGTCGGCGACCAGGGCGGCGACCAGGGTGCAGGCCGGCGCGTTCTCCTGCGCCGCGTGCTCGCGGGGCCGGGCGGGTTCGCCGGCCAGCGCGTCCACGGCGCGGGCGGCGGCCTGGATCGCCTCGTGCATGGCGGTCTGCGGGTGGACGCCGCGGGGCAGCGCCTCGGCGAGCGCGTCGGCGGCCGTCCGGGAGGCGGCCGCGGAGGCCTCGTCCGGGCGGGTCGCGGACGACACGCCGTCGCAGACCACGGCCACCGGGACGGGGGTGCCGTCCGGGAGGGCGGCCTGGGCGAGGGCGAAGGCGTCCTCGTTGCGGTGGTGGCGCAGTCCGCGGTCGCTGACCGCGGCGACGGGCCCCGACTCCAGTTCCATGTGGTCCCGTTCGCGCGGCTGGGCGTGGCCGCAGTTCTCGCAGTATCCGTCGCCGTCGACCCGTCCGGCCCGGCAGGCCACGCAGGCCTTGCCGGCGGCCGCCGGGGCGGCTCCGGCGCCGGCCCGGCCCGCCACGGCGGACCGCGGGTCCGCGGCGCGCGGGGAGGGCGGGGCGGGCGGCTGAAGGTGGAAGCCGTCCGTCGTGTCCGTGTCCGTGTCCGCGGCCGCGGCCTCGTGGGCGGCGGGCGGGGCGGACGGCGTGTCGTCGCGCGTCTGCAGGGCGACCGTCGGCGTGTCGGACGACGGGGCGGCCGCCGCCGACAGGTTCAGGCCACAGGCGCCGCAGAAGAGGTCGGCCGGCTCCACCGGCTCGGTGCATTCGGGGCAGGCGGACAGGCGGTGCGTGTCGGCAGTCATCGGCGGCACCACTACACCCACGTCCGGGGACGGTAACGGTTGGCGCGTTCCACCAGGTCGATCCTCTCCTCGCCGCCGTCCGCGAGACGGGCCAGCGTGCGGTACGAGCGTTCCAGGCCGAGACGGAGTCCCCGCTCGTCCAGTACTTCGCCGAGCACCCCCCGCCCGGATGCCACCGGTACGGAAGCCCGGCCTCCGGAGAGTACCCAGTCGAGCGCGCAGCCCAGCACCTCCGCGGACAGCCGCTCGCGCCGCACGGCGTCCAGTCCGTATCCGCCCAGCGCCTCCACCTGCGCGGCGGCGGCGGTCAGATCGTCGAGGAACGGCGTGTCGGCGCCCACCACGGTACGCCCCCGCAGCCGTGCCCGGACGGCGGCGACCCGGGCCGCGGTGTAGTGGATGGACGCCTCCGGCACCGACTCCAGGGCGGCGACCGCGCCCTCCCGGTCGCCTGTGGCGAGGCGCACACGGGCCAGTCCGAAGGCGGCGCTGACATAGCTGGGGTCGGTCGTCCACACCAGGCGGTAGTACTCGGCGGCGTTGTCCGACTGCCCCAGCACCTCGGCGCACAGACCCAGCGCCAGCTTGGGCGCGGGCTCGCCCGGGAAGGCGTCGTAGAGCGCGTCGAAGGCGAGCGCGGAGGCCACGTACTCCCCGGTGACCAGGGAGGTCACGCCCCGGTACCAGACGACCCGCCAGTCGTCGGGCTCCTCGGCGGCCAGACTCCGCAGCTCCTCGACGGCGGCCCGCGCCTCGCCCGCCTCCAGCCGCGCGCGCACCAGCCGCAGCCGGGACTCCGGCGAGGCGGCGGGTGCCCCGGACAGCGCGACGAGCAGTTCCTGGGGCGCCGCCGTCATCAGCGCGGCGAGGAAACCGGCGTTGGGGTCGTCGGGGTCCACCCGGGGCACGGGCAGGGCCAGCGCGGCGGCCGCGGCGTCCACGGGTTTCACCGTTCCGGGTGACACCGGAGGGGTGTGCGGGGTGCCCGTGGCGGGTACGGGGGAGGGCCCGCGCTGGGCGGGGAACACCGGCGGCGCGGTCCCGGGCGGTGCGGCGTGCGGCGGGGCGACGGGCGGGGCGGTGTGCGCGGTGGGGGCCCCGGACGGCGCGGCCCGGCGGGCGGACAGCCGGCCCGGAGGGTTCCGCCGGGCCCCGAGGAGGGACACCTCCGGCTCCGTGTCGTCGAACAACCGCGCGTCGGTGACCCGGAGTTCGGGGCCGAAGAGGGTGGACAGGGCGGGCCGCGGGCGGCCGGTGCCCAGCGCCACCACCTCGCGCAGTACGCCGGTGAGCTGTTCCGCCATCTCCTGGGCCGAGGCGAACCGCCGTGCCGGGTCCGGGTCGGTGGCCCGGACCAGCAGCCGGTAGAACGACTCGTACCGCCGGAACACCTCGATCCCGTCCGGGTCCGGGAGCGTGTCCGCGTGGACGGTGGTGTAGCCGTGGAAGTCGATGGTGAGCACGGCCAGGGTGCGCGCCACCGTGTACAGGTCGGAGGCGACCGACGGGCCGACCGTGGCGACCTCGGGGGCCTGGTAGCCGACCGTGCCGTAGATGGCCGACTCGTAGTCGTCCATGCGGCGGACCGCGCCCATGTCGATCAGCTTCAGCTGGTCCTCGGTCTGTATCGCGTTGTCGACCTTGAAGTCGCAGTACAGCAGGTTGCGGCTGTGCAGGTGGCCCAGCGCCTCCAGCGCCTCGATGCCGTACGCGCAGGCCTGCTCCACCGGCAGCGGGTCACGGCGGCCGTCCGGGGTGCGGCGGGCGTTGGCGATGTCCTTGAGCGACCTGCCGCCGACGTACTCCATGACGATGTAGCCGTCGAGGGAGCCGGTCCGCTGGTCCAGGTGCTCGACGAAGTTGTAGATCCGCACGATGTTGGCGTGCTCGATCTCGGCCAGGAACCGCCGCTCGGAGATGGCGGCGGCCATCGCGTCCTGGTCGCCGGTGTCCAGCAGGCCCTTGAGGACGACCCACCGGTCGGACACCGCGCGGTCCACCGCCAGGTAGATCCAGCCCAGCCCGCCGTGCGCCAGGCAGCCCGCGACCTCGTACTGGCCGTGCACCACGTCCCCGCCGCGCAGTTTGGGCACGAAGGAGTAGGGGTGGCCGCACTTGGTGCAGAACCCCTCGGTGCGGCCGGGGCGGTCGCCACGGGCCCGGCCGACCGGCGCGCCGCAGTCGGAACGGGAGCAGAACCGCTTGCGCTCCGGCACCCGCGGGTCGTCCAGCACCATGGCGCGCGGGTCGGGACGCGGCACCGCCGGGACGTCGACCAGGCCGGCGCCCAGCCGCCCCCGGTGGGAGCCGCCGGACTGCGCGCCGGAGCTGCGCACCGACACCGCGCCGACCGTGGCCGCGCCGCTCAGCGTCCCCGACAGCCGGCCGGAGACCGAGCGCCGGGACCGCGACGACGAGCGGGACGACGAGCGCGACGACCCGGACGACGCGTGGGACGGACGCGAGGACGCCTCGGGGCCCGCCGGATCCCCCGGGCCGCCCGTGCCGACCGCGCCGCCCGGCCCCGTGCCGACCGCGCCGCCCGGCCCCGTGCCGACCGCGCCGCCCGGCCCCGGGCCGACCGCGCCGCCGGTGCCGGTGGACCCCGGGCCGGTGGACCCCGGGCCGGTGGAGCGGCCGGAGTGGCCCGGCGGGCGTCCCGCGACGCCGGTGGGTGTGCCGCCCACCATGCCGTCCGGGGACACCACCGGCGCCAGCCCGCAGTGGTCGCAGTACAGCTCGCCCCCGCCGACGTCCTCGTACGCGCCCTCGCAGCCCGGCCGCTGACACCTCGGCTCCATCACGCCCCGTCCCTCCGCACAGCTCCCCCTCCGTCGGCGTTCACGCCTGGGCCCCCTCCGGCCGTCCCGCCCCGTCCTGTGTGGGCATCACGGGCCGCAACTGCTCCACCGCGGCCCGCTGGTAGCGCAGCACGGCCTGTTCGGCGACCCGCAGGTCGCAGGGCGCGCTCCACAGCATCCGGCGGGCGATGTCGTACCGCTCGACCAGCAGCGGGTCCTCTGCCAGCCCGTGCCGGGACACCTTCGCCCGGTAGGCGTCCAGCCGGCCCCGCAGCTCGGCGCGGATCGCCAGCGGCGCGGTCACCGCCGTCAACGACTCGCGGGCGCGCACCAGTTCGTCCTCCGCCTTGCGTTCCAGCTCGTCCAGCAGCGGGGACAGCCGGTGCCACAGGCCCTGCCGCCGGTACTCCGCCGCCGTCGACACCCGCTCCTGCAGCACGGTCGGCGGGCCGCTCACCGCGGGCACCTCGGTGGCCGCGATCTTCGCCAGCACCTCGCCGCGCGCCAGCCGGGCCTCGGCCAGCGTGCGGTCCGCGCGGCTCAGCACGTCGCGCAGCCGTACGAGCCGGGACTCGGCGTCCTGGCGGACCGTCAGGACCGCCTCGATCTCGCGGCGGGCGTCCTCCAGCTCGCGTGCGTACCGGTCGTAGGCGGTGGTGTCCGGGCGGCCCGCGCCGGGGGCCGCGCTCCCCTCCGCGGGCGTCCAGAAGGACAGCGGGTCGGAGATCACCCGCTCGCGCAACCGGGCCAGGGCGCCGGTGATCCGCTCCAGGTCGTCGCCGGCCGGGTGTTCGCCCGGCCGCACGCCCACCGAGCGGGCGAGTTCCCGGGTGCGGCGCAGCTCGGCGGAGAGCATGTCGATCCGGGCCGGCAGCGCCGACCAGACCGCGTCGGCGGCCACCACCACGTCCAGCGCGGCGGCGTACAGCTCGTTCATCCGGTCGACGAGCGCGGACAGCGTGTAGCGGCGGCTGAGGCGGACCGAGGACGTCCCGGCGAGCCCGCCACCCTCCGCGGCGGCGGCCCCGGCGACCGTGACGCCGGGGCCCCGCAGCAGCTCGGTGAGGGCCACCAGGTCCTCGCGCCCGGCCCAGCGACGGCGGGCCCGCAGGTCGCGGGCGGAGCGCAGGGCGTCCGTGTAGGCGTCGAAGAAGGTCCACAGCAGGCCGATCGAGGCCTCCGTGGCCCGCCACCGCTGCTGGGTGGCGCCGGTCAGCTCCGCCCCTTCGAGGAGTCTGCGCCCCGCGTGGTCCTGCAGCGCGAGGAGCGAGGACTCGATGGCCTCGTGCTCCGCGCCGAGCCGCGCCAGCGCACGGTCCACCTCGTCCCGGTCCATCACCGGACCCAAGGCGTGTCCCGTGTCGCCCATCGATCACCTCTCAGTGCGCAGTCGGTGCGTGCGGTCGGTCGGCGCGGGCTCACGGCCTCGCCGGTGGGACCCTGCCCAGGGCGGGCGGGGGTCAGTCGCGGTAGACGGCGGGCGGGGGGTCGGCCGGCTTCGGCATGGTCGACGCCAGCCACCGTTCGTAGGCCCGCTTCCAGCCGCCGTCCGCGACGTAGTCGCGCAGTACGGCGTTGACCCGGCGGACCAGGTCGTCGGCGTCCTCGGCCATGGCCACGCCGTAGTACTCCTCGGTGAACTCCTCGCCCTTCAGCGCCACCGACGGGTCCTGCGCGGCCTGGCTGGCGGCCAGGGCGCTGTCGGTGACCACCGCGTCCACCTCGCCGAGCTGGAGCCGCACCAGGCAGTCGAGCTGGTTGGGCACCGTGGTGCCGATGTCCGCCTCGGCCACCGCCGGCACGCCGTCCTTCCGGTCCTCCTCGAGCCGGCTGTGTGCGGTGGATCCCGCCGCGCTGCAGATCCGCAGGCCCGCCAGGCTGCGGTCGTAGCCGGTCACCGACGACCGCGCGGGGGCGAGGACCTGCTGGCCGGTGGTGAAGTAGGGGGCGGAGAACGACACGTCCTCCAGCCGGTCGCAGGTGATGGTCATGGTGCGGACCACCATGTCGACGCGGCCCTCCCGCACGGCCGGGATGCGCTGGTTGGTGGGGATCGCGTGGAAGCGGATGTTGGGGGATTCCCCGGGCGCCCGCGGGCCGAGGATCTCGTCGGCCGTCCGGCGGGCCAGGTCGATGTCGAAGCCGGAGAGCTCCACCTGGTCCTCGGCGCTGTTGGGGTCCCGGTAGCCCCAGCCGTAGCTGTTCTGGTCGACACCGACCCGCAGGTGGCCGCGTTCCTTGATGGCCCGGATCGTCGGGCCGGTCTCGTCGGTGGAGGGGGAGAGGCTCCGCGCCTCGGGGCGCTCGCAGTCGTCGGCGGCCGCGGCGGGCCGGGCGGCGGGTGCGGCCGGGGCGGCGGGCCGGCCTTCGGCCTTGCCGGCCGGCGCGCCCGCGGTGTCCCGGTCGAGGGCCCCGCCGTCGTGCGGCAGCGGCAGCAGCAGGGCGCCGGCCGCGGTGAGCGCGCAGAGACCGGCCAGGGCGCCCGTGACGCGCCGGCCGCGGCCCGGCCGGCGCCGGTCCAGGTCCTCGTCGTGCCGTCGTCGCATCGCCGTTCCCCCGTTCACCGGTACTCCGAAAGCCTGCGGCCGATCCCCAGCAGCGCCGCCACGGCGGCCAGGGCCGCCAGCGCGGCCGCCCCGGAGGGCAGACCGGTGAGCGCGGCCCGCCCGTCGGCCGCGGCGCGCTCGAACTCCGTCTCCTCGTGCTCCAGGGCCTGCCGCAGGGACCGGTCGACGTTGTCGAAGCAGACCCGGGTGGGTGACTTGTCGTCCGGTCCGATGATCCGGTCGAGGGCCTCCTGGTAGTCGCCCGCGTCGTCGGCCTCGCGGGCCTCCCGGTGACGCTCCCGCCACTCCAGCATGCTGCTCCGCGCCGTCTCGACCGGCCGGTCGACCTGCGGGTCCTCGGCCACCCCGGCCGCCGCGTCCAGGGCGTTGGACAGGCCCGTCATCGAGTCCTGGAAGGCCACCTCGAACTTGTCGCGGAAGCTGCCGTCCGGCATCTGCGTGGTCTCCGCGCCCCGGTTGACCAGGGTCAGGTTCTCCGCGCCGCGGGCCTGGAGGGAGGCGGTCCGCGCGTCGTTCAGCAGGGCCAGGGACTCCACGCCGTGCTCGTACGAGTCGTCGAGTCCCGCCCGGGCCATCGAGTGCCCGACCGGGAGCCACAGCAGCACCAGGGCCGTGGCCGCGGTCGCCGTCACCAGGCCGGGGCTCAGCACCCGGTTGGTGCGGCGGTACTCCCGGCGCTGCGCCCACCCGAGGGCGGCGAGCGCGACGGCGCCGAGGCCCAGGGCGAACCACGGGTAGGGGGTGGCGTCGGCGTAGTCCTCGCGGAGACGGCCCTGTTCCTGCTCGTACAGGTTCTCGGCGGCCGGCAGCATCTCCTGCCGCATCAGGTCGTCCGCGTACCGCAGGTAGGCGCCGGCCAGCGGGTAGCCCATCCGGTTGTTGGCGCGGGCCCGCTCGACCAGCCCCTTGTAGCGGGGCAGCAGTTCGTTGAGGCGCGCGACGGTCCGGCCGGAGGCGGAGTCCGGGTCGGAACTGGCGGCGGCGGTGGCCAGGCCCGAGGCGGCGGTGCGGATGTCCTCCTCGTACCGCTTGCGGCTGTCCGGCGTCTCGTTGCCGCCTGCCAGCAGTCCGCTGGACGCGGCGGTGTTGGCCCCGGCCAGCGACCGGTGGACCTCGGCGGCGGCCGAACTGAGCGGGCCGCTGTGGCGCAGCACGGCGTCGGCGGCCGAACTGCGGTCCGCCGTCTGCCAGGTGGTGGCGCCGCCGAACGCCACGACCAGCAGCGCGAGGACGGCGCCGATGATCCGCAGCCGGCCCGGCTCGGTGGTCGCGGCGGCCCGCACCCGGGCGGCGGTCTCCACGAGCGCGGGCGCGCGACGCGGCGGCGCGGGCGCCGGCGCGGGGGGCGCCGGGGGTGGTGGCGGTGGCGCGACGGGCGGCGGCGCGGCGCCGGGCGCCTGTGGATGTGTCATGAGACCTCCCCCGGGGTCATCGTGTCGCCGCAAGTATCGCCGTGACGGCGCGATTACGCACGGGCGTTGCGCGATCCTGCCGCCCGCCCGCGCTCGGTCGCGCCGCGGCCGCCCGCGCCGCCGGCCCGCCCGTACCCGGCGGGCACACCCGCCCGCCGCCGTCCGCCGCCGCCCGTCTCCGTCGGCTACCGTGCGTCCCCCGCACGGAACACGCCGGGCGCGCGGACCGCGGTTCCCGCGCCGTGGTGCGACCGCCGGGCGGCCGCGCGGGTCACCGCGGACGGGGCGGGGGCTGCCGGGCCGTGGTGGACCGCCGGGCCGTGGTGAACCGCAGCGGCCGGCCCGGGCGGGCCTGGGCGGCGCGGTCGAGGTCGTCGGCGAGGACCACGGCGATCACGGGGTAGCCGCCGGTGACCGGGTGGTCGGCGAGGAAGAGGACCGGGCGGCCGCCGGGCGGGACCTGGAGGGAGCCCGGGACCACGCCCTCGCTGGGCAGTTCGCCCCCGACCGCCCGTTCCAGCGCGGGACCGTCCAGCCGCATCCCCACCCGGTCCGAGTCGGCGCCCACCGTCCAGACGGCGGAGAGCAACTCCCGTACGGCGCCCGGGGTGAACCAGTCGTCCCGCGGGCCCGGCCGCACCCGCAGCACCACCTCGCCGGCCTCCGGCGCGGCCACCGGCGCCAGGTCGACCCGCGGCGGCTCCGCGGGCGCGGGTCCGGCGGGCAGGACGTCCCCGACCGCGAGCGGCGCCGGACCGAGCCCCGCGAGCACGTCGCGCGAACGGGACCCCAGCACCTCGGGCACGGCGATACCGCCGCGCACCGCGAGGTAGCTCCGCAGTCCCGCCGAAGGGGCTCCCAGGGTGAGCCGCCGCCCGGCCGCCAGGTGCACCACCGAGTCGACCGCGCCCACGCTCAGCGGGCACGCCGCCCCGGTCACGGCGACGGTCACCGGCCGCAGCGCCCGCACCGAGAGGCCGCCGAAGGTGACCTCCACCGCCGCCGCGCCCTCCTCGTTGCCCACCAGCCGATTGGCGAGCCGCAGCGCCCCGCGGTCGGCCGCGCCGGAGCGGCCCACGCCCACCGCGGCGAGCCCGGGCCGCCCCAGGTCCTGCACGGTGGCCAGCGGACCCGTCGCCAGCACCCGCAGCGCAGCCGTCACGACCGCACCGCCTCCTCGAACCGCACCCGCAGCGCAGCCGTCACGACCGCCCCACCTTCTCGAACCGCACCCGCACCCCCGGCCGCAGCAGGGCGGGAGGGTCGCGGTCCTCCCGCCACACCGCCAGGTCGGTCCGCCCGATCACCTGCCAGCCGCCCGGCGAGCTGCGCGGGTACACGCCGCTGAACTCCCCGGCCAGGCCCACCGCCCCGGCCGGCACCCGGGTCCGCGACTCGGCCCGCCGCGGCACCCTCAACTCCGGCGGCCCGCCGGTCAGATAGGCGAAGCCGGGCGCGAAACCGCCGAAGGCGACGGTCCATTCGCAGCCGGTGTGCAGGCGCACCACCTCGCGGGCCGGCAGCCCGGTCGACTCGGCCACCTCCGGGAGGTCCTCGCCGTCGTAGCGCACCGGGACGCGTACCAGGGGCCCGGGTTCGTCCCGCCCGGCGGACAGGTCCGTGCCGCGCACCGCCCGTTCCACGGCGGCCGGGTCCGTGCCCGGGGCCAGCCGCAGCAGGACCGTGCGGGCCGCCGGGACCAGGTCGGTGACCCCTCGGGGCGGACGCCGCTCCAGCGACCGGTAGAGGCCCAGCGCCTCGTCCAGCGAGGCGACCTCCACCAGCAGGCCCTGGTCGCCGCACGGCAGGAACCGCACCTCAGCCCTCCCGGCCCGCGGTGAAGGCGTGCAGGGTGACGCCCGCCGCGGCGAGCCGCTCGCGCACCGCGCGGGCCACCGTCACCGCGCCGGGGCTGTCGCCGTGCACGCACAGCGAGTCCGCCTCGATCCGCAGCGGTGTGCCGTCCACCGCCGGGATCGCTTCGCCGCGCGCGATCCGGACGCAGCGGTCGGCGATCTCCGCCGGGTCGTGCAGCACCGCTCCCGGCTCGCGCCGGGGGACGAGGGTGCCCTCCGGGGTGTACGCCCGGTCGGCGAACGCCTCCCGGAACACCCGCAGTCCCGCCTCCTCCGCCAGCGCCAGCCACCGCGACCCCGGCAGCCCCAGCACCGCGCACGCCGGGTCCCAGTCCCGCACGGCCGCGACCACCGCCGCGGCCTGCGCCTCGTGGTGGACGATCGCGTTGTAGAGGGCCCCGTGCGGCTTCACGTACCGCACCGTCGTGCCCGAGGCGCGGGCCAGGCCGTCCAGGGCGCCGATCTGGTACAGCACCTCGTCCGCCAGCTGCCGCGGCTCCACGTCGACGAAGCGCCGCCCGAACCCGGCCAGGTCCCGGTACCCGACCTGCGCGCCCACCGCGACGCCCTCGGCGGCGGCCCGCGCGCACGCCCGGCGGATCACCGTCGGGTCGCCCGCGTGGAAGCCGCAGGCCACGTTGGCGCTGGTCACGACGGTGAGCAGCGCGTCGTCGTCCCCGAGCTCCCACCGCCCGAAGCCCTCGGCGAGGTCGGCGTTGAGATCGATGCGCACCGGGAGCGCCCCTTTCCCTGTCGGACTGCGGTCGGCCGCGCCCACGTTCGCACGCTCCGGGGCGGTGCTCAACACGGGCCCGCCGCGATCCTCCGCACGACTATTCACTCAGTACATGTATGTGGTGCATACTGCTGCGCATGAGTACCCGTCACATCCTGCTGGGCCTCCTCTCCTCGGGGCCGAGCCACGGCTACGACCTGAAGAGGAGGCACGACGAGCGGTTCCCGCAGGCCCGCCCCCTGGCGTACGGGCAGGTGTACACGACCCTGCAGCGCCTGGTCAGGGACGGGCTGGCCGAGGTCGAGGGCACCGCCTCCGACGGCGGCCCGGAGCGGACCGCGTACCGGCTCACCGAGGACGGCGAACGCGAACTCGCGCGCTGGGCCGAGGAGATCGCCCCGCCCGCGCCGTTCGTGGCCAACGAGATCTTCGCCAAGGTCGTCGTCGCCATCCTGGCCGGCGGCGACCCCGCCGCCTACCTGCTGCACCAGCGCACCGCCCACATGGATCGGATGCGGGAACTCACCAAGGTCAAGACCACTCCCGGGGCCGACCTCGGGACCGTCCTCTCGGCCGACTACGCCCTCAGCCACCTGGACGCCGACCTCCGCTGGATGACCACCACCGCGGACCGGCTCGCCACCCTGACCGCGGAGGTCACCGCACGATGAGTCCGACCAGCACCGTCGCCGAGCCGCTGCTCGCGGCCCGGGACCTCGTCAAGACGCACGGCCGGACCGACGCCCTCCGGGGCGCCTCGGCCCTGCTCCACGCCGGTGAGATCCTCGCCGTCACCGGCCCCAGCGGCAGCGGCAAGTCCACGCTGCTGCACTGCATGGCGGGTATCGTCCGCCCCGACCGGGGCACCGTCCACTACCAGGGGCAGCGGATCGACGCGCTCCCCGAGGACCGGCTCAGCGAACTGCGCCGCACCGACTTCGGCGTGGTGTTCCAGTTCGGCCGGCTCATCCCCGAGCTCACCCTCACCGACAACGTGGCCCTGCCGCTGATGCTCGCCGGCACCTCCCGCCGCGCGGCCCGCGCGCGGGCCGGCGAGTGGCTGGACCGGTTCCGCGTCGCCGACCGTGGCGACGCCCGCCCCGGCGAGCTCAGCGGCGGCCAGGCGCAGCGCGGGGCCCTGGCCCGTGCGCTGGTCACCGGCCCCCGGGTGGTCTTCGCCGACGAGCCCACCGGCGCGCTGGACTCCCTCGGCGGCGAACAGGTGATGTCCGAGCTCGTCTCCGCCGCCCGGTCCGCCGGGACGGCCGTTCTGCTGATCACGCACGACGCCCAGGTGGCCGCGTACGCGGACCGCGAGATCCGGCTGGCCGACGGCCGAGCCGCTGCGACGGAAGGCGCCAAATGACCGAGGACGTGAAGCTGGCCTGGCTGTTCACCCGTGGATCGGACCGCAGGGAGTGGTGGCGCTTCGGGCTGACGGCCGGCGGGGCGTCTTGCGCGAGCGGGTTCGCCGCGGCCGCCGCGGCGCTCGCCTCGCTGGGCGATGGGGTGTACCGCATCCCGTACGGGGAGGGGCTGTTCGACCGGCCCGGCGAGCGGACCGGCGTCGTCCTGGCGCTGCTGCTCCTGCTCGTGCCCACGCTCGGGTTCCTCGGCCAGTGCGCGCGGATCGGCGCGGTGCACCGCGACCGCCGGATGGCCGGGCTCCGCCTCGCCGGGGCGTCGCCGCTGCGGGTGCGGCGGATCGCGGCGCTGGAGACCGGGCTCGCCTGCCTGGCCGGCTCCGTGCTCGCGGTGCTGGTGGTCGGGGCGGTCGTGCTGAGCGTCGGCACGCCCTCGGCGTTCCTGTGGGGGGTCGTGGCGGCGACCGCCCTGCTGGTGCCGGTGGCGGGCGCGCTGGTGAGCGTGGTGGCACTGCGCCGGGTGGTGGCCTCGCCGCTGGGCGAGGTGCGCAGGGAGCGCAGGCCGGCCGGGAAGGGGACGGCGGTGACGGGCGTCGCCGTCGTCGTCGGGGCCGTCGTCCTCGGCATCCTGGCCGTCGCCCACGGCCACCGCGTCGGCGTCAACGGGCCCCTGGCGCTGTTCGTCGCCTTCCTGCTGATGGGGCTCGGCGCCGTCCGGGCCAGCGCCGCCTTCGCCCGGCTGGTGGGCCGCCGCCTCACCGGCCGGACCGAGGACCCGGCCGTCATGATCGCCGCCGCCCGCCTGCACGACGACCCGTGGGCCGCGGCCCGCACCCACGCGGCCGTGCTGCTGCTCACCGTGGTGGCGACCGGTTACACGGGCGTCCGCCAGGCGATGACGGACGGCATCCTCGCCCCGGGGAACTACACGCCGGACGACATCGCCTTCTACGTCACCGGACTCGACCTGGCGGCCGCCGCCGTCGGCATCGGGCTCCTGATCACGCTGGCCGCCGTCGCCGTGGGCGCCGCCGAGAGCATCGCCGCCCGGCGCCAGGGGCTCGCCGAGCAGGTCGCGGCGGGAGTGCCGCGGCACGTGCTGAGCCGTGCGCTGCTGCTGGAGACCGCGCTGCCGCTGATCCCGGCGGTGGGGCTCGCCGCCGTCGGCGGCCTGGCCGTGGGCGGCTTCTACGCCACGGCGGTCGCCGGCGGGGCCGTCTCCCTGCCGTGGACCGCCCTGCCGGTGCCGTTCGCGGTGTACGCCACGTGCCTGCTCGCCGCCGCGACCGGCATGCCGCTGCTGCGCCGCACGCTCCGGCCGTCGGAGCTGCGGCACACCTGAGCCACCGTGCGGGGGGACGGGGGAGCGGGGGGTGCCTCTATGTCTTTCGTCAAGCGGTGCGGGGGCTTCTCGGTTCGTAGAAGGTTCCGTCGCGGAGCATGGCGAACAGGACGCTGATGCG
>NZ_JBSFVZ010000017.1:0-192817 GCF_053592575.1 Streptomyces sp. NPDC002640
GCGCCCGGCACTACGAAGCCATGGTCACCATCGCCTGCCTACGACTCTGGCTCCCCTGACTTTGCGGACACGACCTAGGGCCTGTCCGGCGGATCATGCACGTGGGGCGCGGGGTCTGGCACGCACTCCCCCAAGCTCTCGGCTTCGCTCGAGCAGGGCGGTGCCCCCTTCGGCGTTGTCGTCACTCGACGACTCCCCCACGCTCGGCTGCGCTCGCGCGGGGGGACCCCCATCGCGTCGCCTCTCTCCTCCGCCTTGCAGCCGCACGCTCCCCCAAGCTCTCGGCTTCGCTCGAGCAGGGCGGGGCCCCCATGACCCCGCTCAAGCAGCGTACGAAGCGAACCCGGCGGCGAGAACGGCATGATCCGCCGGACAGGCCCTGGGCGCACGAGGGTGGCCCGGCACCGTGTGGACAAATCGGATATATTGACCGTCGACCTCCGTCCGGCGAAAGCGGTTGAGATGACGTCACTGGAGAAGACCGACACCCTGACGGCCCCCGCCGACGAGCCCGCCCCACTCCTCTCCCCCGTCAACTCGCACAACGAGTGGGATCCGCTGGAGGAGATCGTCGTCGGCCGCCTGGACGGTGCGACCATCCCCTCCCGCCACCCGGTGGTGGCGTGCAACATCCCCCCGTGGGCGGCCCGCCTCCAGGGCCTGGCCGCCGGCGTCCGCTACCCGCGGGTGCTGCTGGAGCGGGCGCAGGAGGAGCTCGACGGCTTCGTCACCCTTCTGGAGTCGCTGGGCGTCACCGTCCGCCGCCCCGAGGCGGCGGAGCACCGCAAGCGCTTCTCCACACCGGACTGGTCCTCGCGCGGCTTCTGCAACACCTGTCCACGGGACAGCATGCTCGTCATCGGTGACGAGATCATCGAGACGCCGATGGCATGGCCCAGCCGGTACTTCGAGACGCACACCTACCGGCCGATCCTCAAGGACTACTTCCGGCGCGGCGCCCGCTGGACGGCGGCCCCGCGCCCGCAGCTCACCGACGAGCTGTACGACCGGTCGTTCCGCGTCCCGCGGGCGGGCGAGCCGATGCGGTACATCCTCACCGAGTTCGAGCCGGTCTTCGACGCCGCCGACTTCGTCCGGGCCGGGCGGGACCTGTTCGTCACCCGCAGCAACGTCACCAACCTGAGCGGCATCGAGTGGCTGCGCCGCCACCTCGGCCCGCGCTACCGGATCCACGAGATCGAGAGCCGCTGCCGGACGCCCATGCACATCGACACCACCTTCATGGTGCTCGCTCCGGGCAAGGCGCTGGTCAACCCCGAGTACGTCGACGTCGACCGGCTGCCGGACGTGCTGCGCTCCTGGGACATCCTGGTCGCCCCGGAGCCCGACCCGATCCGCGACCCCCTGCTCAAGCTCACCTCGCTGTGCGGCAAGTGGCTCAGCGTGAACGTCCTGATGGTCGACGAGAAGCGCGTGATCGCCGAACGCCACCACACGGGCATGCTCCGGGCCCTGGAGCGCTGGGGCTTCGAGCCGATCCCCTGCGACCTGCTGCACTACGCCCCGTTCGGCGGCTCCTTCCACTGCGCCACCCTCGACACCCGGCGACGGGGAACGCTGGAGTCCTACTTCTGACCTCCGGCTCCCGACTCCGCCTCCGGCCCCGGGGGGACGGCGTCGCTCAGGTGTCCTTCGGCGCGCAGGTCGTCCCAGAACCGCTCCGGGATCCGCGTGCTGAACGCGGCCATGTCGGCGTGGACCTCGTCGGCGGACCGCATACCGACCACCACACCCGCGACGGCGGGGTGACGGAGCGGGAAGGCCATCGCCGCCGCCGGGAGCGTCACACCGTGCGCCTCGCAGATCTCGGCGATGCGACGCGCGCGCTCCAGCGTCCGCGCTTCGGCGGGCGCGTAGTCGAAGGTGGCCCCGTCGGCGGGCGGGTGCGCGGCGAGCACCCCGGAGTTGAACACCGAGGCCGCGAGGACGGACACGCCGCGCTCCGCACAGGCCGGCAGCAGGTCGTCGAGAGCGCTCTGGTCGAGGAGCGTGTAACGGCCGGACAGCATCACCACGTCGACGTCCGTCTCCCTGACCAGCCGGGTCAGCTTGGCGGGGTCGTGCATGCCCGCGCCGACCGCGTCGACCACGCCCGCGGCGCGGAGTTCGGCGAGGGCCGGGTACCCCTCGTGCAGGGCCTGCTCGAACCGGTCCTCCGCGTCGTGGAGGAAGAGCACGTCGACCCGGTCGACGCCCATGCGCTCCAGTGACTCCTCCACGCTCCGGCGGACGCCGTCGCGGGTGAAGTCCCACACCCGGCGGTGCGTGGCCGGCACCGCGAAGCTCTGGTCGTCCGTGCGCCCTTCGGGGTCCTGCGGGACCAGCAGTCTGCCGACCTTGGTCGACAGCGTCGCCTCTCCCCGGGGCCTGTCCCGCAGCAGGGCTCCGGTGCGGCGCTCGGAGTGTCCGATGCCGTAGTGCGGCGCGGTGTCGAAGTAGCGGATCCCACTGTCCCAGGCCGCTTCGAGGGCCGCCGCGGCGGTCGCGTCGTCCACCGGGGTGTAGAGCCCGCCGATGGGGCCGCCGCCGAACCCCAGTTCCGTGACCATGACGTCGCTCCGGCCGAGCCGGTTCTTCTTCATCTCGCGTTCCCCTCGACAGCCGGAGTGGGTGGACCCACTGCCGTACCTCCCCACCTCGCACCGGATCCAACACGGCGGCCTTCTCCGCGCGCGAGTCACCCCTCCCCATGTGAGCCACGTCACGTTACCGCCGGTATCTGAAACAGCGTGTCGCAGGTAAATTGCGGGTAACACCACAGGGGACCCCCTGCGCCCGATCCGCCGTCGCCGGCGCTCCCCGTGGCGTTGCCCCTCCGTGCCCGTCCCTGCCTGTCGATGTCCTTGCGCTGCTCCGCAGGAGCTCGTTTCCTCCCTGGCCCGGTAGCCGGGGCATCCACGAAGGAGACCTGATGACCGCGAACCTGAGCAGGAAGGCCTACGACGAGCGCCTGCGGACCCTGTCCGAGGGCTCCGTCAACGTCAACTTCAACCCGTTCACCGACATCGACTGGGACGATCCCGAGTTCGCCGTCGACACGAACGACCCCCGCTGGGTGCTCACCTCCGCGGACGCCCTGGGCGCGCACCCCTGGTACAGGGAGCAGCCGCTCGAGACGCAGATCCGCATCGGGATCTGGCGCTGGGCGGTCATCGCCAAGGTGGGCATGCAGTTCGAGAACCTGCTGATGCGCGGGGCGCTGGACTACATCTTCCACCTGGGCAACAAGAACCCGGAGTTCCGGTATCTCACCCACGAGATCACCGAGGAGACCCACCACACGCAGATGTTCCAGGAGCTGGTCAACCGCACCGGCGTGGACACCGCGGGCGGACGGCGCTGGTTCCGCGAACTCAGCCGGATCCTGCCGCTGTTCGGCTCCGTGTACCCCGAGGCGTTCTTCACCGGCATCCTGGCCGGCGAGGAGCCCATCGACCACCTGCAGAAGGGCGCACTGCGCAGCGGGGAGCCGGTGCACCCCCTTCCGCGGCGGATCATGCAGATCCACATCGCGGAGGAAGCCCGGCACATATCCTTCGCCCACGAGTTCCTGCGCCTGCGCGTCCCGCGCTTCGGGAAGGTCCGCCGCGGCGCCCTGTCCCTCCTCTTCCCGCTGATCATGCGGGTCCTGTGCGACGTCATCATGATCCCCGACAAGAAGTCCGCCGCGCTGGCGGGCATCCCGAACCGGGTGATCAAGGAGGTCTTCTGGAAGTCGCCGGCCGGCCGGAAGATGCTCCGGGAGCTCTTCTCCGACGTGCGGATGCTCGCCGACGACCTCGGCCTGATGAACAGGACCTCCCGGCTGCTGTGGCGGGCGCTGCGCATCGACGGCCGCCCGGCCCGATTCCGCGGCGAGCCCTCTCCGCTCGCCGCCGACTGACCGGAGCCGGCGCCCGGGCCGTCCGCCCGTCCGCCGGAAGGGTGAGCCGTCGCCCCCTTCCGGTCCCGACGGCGACCAACCACCGCTGCCCCGCACACCGGGCCGCGCCCGCCGAACCGCGCCCGACGGCTCCGCACCGCCTTGCCGCACCGCCTTCCCGCACCGCCCGAACGGAGACCAGTCCGCCGTGCCGTACGTCGTCACCCGATCCTGCTGCGCCGACGCCTCCTGCGTGCTGGCCTGTCCGGTCAACTGCATCCACCCCGCACCGGGCGAACCCGGCTTCGCGACCGCCGAGATGCTGTACGTCGACCCGCGCACCTGCGTGGACTGCGGCGCCTGCACGACCGCCTGCCCGGTGGACGCGCTCAAGCCGCACACCGCCCTGACGGCCGGGGAGTTGCCGTTCCTGGAGCTGAACGCCGGTTACTACCGGGATCATCCGCACGCCGACCGCGCCCCCATGTACGTCGTTCCCCGGCAACGGGACGTCCCGGCAGGCGAGTTGTCGGTCGCCGTCGTCGGCGCCGGACCCGCCGGTCTCTTCGCCGCCGACGAACTGCTGCGCCACCCGGGTGTCCGCGTCACCGTCCACGACCGGCTCCCCACCCCGTACGGTCTGGCGCGGGCCGGTGTCGCGCCGGACCACCAGGACACCAAGCAGGTCACCGAGCTCTTCCGGACCATCGAGTCCCAGCCCGGTTTCCACTACCGTCTCGGCGTCGAGGTCGGCACCGACCTCACCCACGCCGACCTGCTGCGCGAGCACCACGCGGTGATCTACGCGGTCGGCGCCGCGACCGACAGGCGCCTGGGCATCGAGGGCGAGGACCTGCCCGGCAGCGTCTCCGCCACGGACTTCGTCGCCTGGTACAACGGCCACCCCGACCGGGCCGGCGACGACCACCGCCTCGACACCGAACGCGCGGTCGTCATCGGCAACGGCAACGTCTCCCTCGACGTCGCCCGCATCCTCACCGCCGACCCCGACGCCCTGGCCCGCACCGACATCTCCGACCGGGCGCTCGCGGCGCTCCGCGACAGCCGGATCCGCGAGGTCGTCGTCCTCGGCCGGCGCGGCCCCGCCCAGGCCGCGTTCACCGTGCCCGAACTCCTCGCGCTGTCCGCCCTGGAGGACGTCGACGTGAGCGTCGAGGGCTGGCCCGACGACCTGGCGCCCGACCACGACGAGAAGACCCGTCTGCTGGCCGATCTGGCCGCCCGCACACCGGCCGGGGGCCGCCGCCGCATCGTGCTGCGGTTCCTGACCGGCCCGGTGCGGATCGTCGGCGAGGACGCCGTACGGGCGCTGGAGATCACCCCGACCACGCTGCACACCGACGACGACGGCACCGTACGGGCCCGGCCCACCGGCGAGGTCCGGACCCTGGAGACCGGCCTCGTCCTGCGCTCCGTCGGCTATCGGGCCCGGCCCGTCCCCGGCCTGCCGTTCGACGAGGCCAGTGCGACCGTCCCGCACGAGGCCGGCCGGGTCGAGCCCGGCGTCTACGTCGCCGGCTGGATCAAGCGCGGCCCGACCGGCTTCATCGGCACCAACAAGACCTGCGCCCACGAGACGGTCGCGTCCCTCCTCGACGACTTCGCCGCGGGACGCCTCACACCGCCTGAGCCGAGCGGCACGGCGGCGCCGAACGCCCTGGGCCTGGAGGCCTGGCGGGCGATCGACCGGGCGGAGCGCGCGGAGGGCGCGGCGCGGGGCCGACCGCGCGTGAAGTTCACGGACGCGGAGTCCCTGCGGCGCGCGGCGACGACCGTCCCGGCCATCACGACCGGCTGACGGCCGCCCCACGGTCCCTGCCCGTCCCCGCCCGTCCCTGCCGTCCCCTCACGTCCCGCGTGCACGCCCCGTCGTGTCCCGTCAGCCTTCCTCGTCCGCCGGCCGGGCCCCGCCCCGGCCGGCGGATTCAGCGGGCCCCTTCGAGATCCGACAGCCGCTGCTGCGGCGACAGCACCACGCCCAGGTCCCGCAGCGTCGCGTCCAGCACCGCCCAGACCGAGCGGCACAGCATGGCGCGCAACTCGTCCTCGGACTGCTCGCGCGCGGGGTCACGCATCCACTGGTTGACCGCCGTGTCCACGAACCCCACGATCCCGACCGCGACCGACCGGACCGGCGCCTGAGGCACCCCGAGCGTCTTCAGCACCTCGCCGAACCGTTCGCCCAACCTCAGCGCGATGGCGGTCTTGGCGCCCGCCACCAGGGACCCGTCGCCCATGGAGTGCTCGGCGACGCCCATGTAGGAGTACAGGCGCGGGTGCTGGAACACCCAGTCCAGGTGCGCGCCCACCACGCGGTGGACGGACTCCTCGATGGTGCCGTCGAAGGAGAGCGTGGGTTCCATGCGCTGGACGAAGGACTCCGTCACCCGCCGGCGGATCAGCTCGTCGAGCGAGGCACGGTCCTTGAAGTGGCGGTAGAGCACGGAGCGGGGCAGCCCCAGCCGCTCCGCCAGGCGCCGCATCCCGAACGCGCCCTCCTCCTCGATGAGGGCGACCGCTCCGTCCACCAGCTCGCCCTGGCGCTGCGCCCTGTGTTCGTCCCAGCGGGTGGAGCGTCCGTCGATCTGCGCCTCGCCGCCCGTTCTGTCCACCATCCCGCCAGGATATCGGCCGGCCGAACAGACGAGCGGCCCGCTCGGGAGGTGCGGGCACCGTGTCTCCCCGGCCCGCCTCACATGCCGATCGCTCCGTCTATGCGCTCGCGGAGAAGATCGGCGTGGCCGTTGTGGCGGGCGTACTCCTCGATCATGTGGATGAGGACCCAACGCAGCGACACGGTTCCGCGCCAGGAGTCCTCACCCTCGACGTCGAGGTCCGGCGCCCGGGTGACGAACTGTTCGGCGAAGGCCACCTCGGCCCGCCAGGCGTCCCAGGCCGCCTCGACGGCGCCGGGCCCGTCCGTGGCGCCGTCGAAGTCTCCGTCGGGATCGGTCGGCGAGGAGAAGAGGGCCGGCACGGCCTGCCCGGCCAGGACCCGCCGGAACCAGCGCCGTTCCACATCGGCGAGGTGCCGGATCAGCCCGAGCAGCGAGAGCGTGGACGGCTCCACGGACCGCAGGGACAACTCCGGGCCCAGACCGGAGCACTTCATGCGCAGTGTGGCCCGCTGGGCTCCCAGCACATCGACGAGAACGCTCCTTTCGTCACCCGTGGTGGGCCCGGCGAACCGCCGCGGGCCGTCGGCCCCGTGGAACAACTCGGCTCTTCTGGTGTGCTCCGCCACGGTCGTCCTCCGGTTCGTGCCGGCTGGCCGCCCGTGCCGCCGGGATCGTGTTGCCCTTGGCCGTCAGGATCGCGCATCGCGCGCACGAATTCCGGCGCTCGTGCGGTGGCGTTCGCTACCGACGACGTGGACGGCCCTCCCTCGCTCGCGACGCAGCACGTCAGTAGCGGATCTCCACCAGGCGCCCCTCCGCGTCGCGCTCGGGCGCCTCCGGCACCCTCACCGCCGTCCCCCGTGCGATCCTCTGCGCCGACCACGCCGCCACGGCCGCGTCCAGCACGTCGTCCACCGGGACGCGGTCCGCCTCGCCGAGTTCGTCGGGGAGCACGAGGCCGCCCGCCTCGGCCAGCAGGGCGCGGCGCAGGTTCTGGCCGCGCCAGGTCTTCTTGGCGTAGGGCAGCGGCTGTCCGTCCGCCAAGGTGCGGAAGGACAGTTCGGGGTGCACCTCGTGGATCCGCCCGTCCGCGATCCAGCACTCCCGCGCCTCCAGCAACTTCGGCCGCAGCGCCCACGTCTGGCGGCTGAGCCGGTTGCCGGTGAGTTCCTGGCAGCGGTCGGCCGCGGCGCCGTAGTCCTCCTCCTGCCAGGCCGCCCTCGGCGCGACCATGAAGAGGCTGCTGCGCCGCACGCCGAGCAGCGTCCTCGCTCCGAGATCCGCCGCGCGCCACCCCTCCTCCACCAGCCCCAACGGCATGTCCACCGCGATGGCGTCCGCGTCCCCGGCTCGCTGGATCAGCTTCCCGAGCCGGAGATCCACCAGACTCCCCGCGTACGCCCCGTCCACGAGCCTGATGCCCACCCACCCCTGCTTGCCGCAGGCGTCGACCCCGAGCACGTTCATCACGCCCTCCCTCCTCGCGAAAAAGATCCACTCGGAACTGGCGTGTCATACAGGGGAGTTGCGAGGATGCGGGCGGACCCGCAGCCGTCGGACGTGTGCTGCGGGTCGGTCACGCCGACAGAGAGGGTTTGGGTCATGGACGACATCTTCGGGGACTTCGTCGAGGAGATCGTGGAGGAGGCGGCCGAGGAGGTCGTCGAGGAGGTCGTCGAAGGGACGATCGAGGGTCTCTTCGGCTGAGGCCGGCACCCGGGCGAGGGGCGTGGTGACGGCCGGCGGCCTGCACCACGCCCCTCGCCGCGTCCTGCGCGTCAGTGGAGCGCGGTGACGCCCCGGGCCTCCAGGATCTGCGTGGCGCCGGGAAGCATGTGCTCCAGGGCACGGCCGCCGATGAAGGTCCTGAGGTTCGGCAGGAGGTCCAGGTCCTCGAGGGAGCGGACGTCGAAGAGGTCGTCCTCGCCGTCCCAGACCGGGGCGCACTCCATGAAGACCTGGTTCCCGCCGTCGAAGACCAGCCTGTCGACCGTGGCCAGCAGCTCCGCCGGTATGTCCAACTCCTCGAAGTACGTACGGGCCTCGTCCAGCACCGTGTACTCCAGTTCGCGCTCCTCGACGTAGGCGTCGAGGTCGTCGACCCCCCGCGCGCGCATGTGGTCGCGCAGGTGGAAGACCGGGGTGAGCGTCTCGTCGCCGTACATGAGCTTCTCGACGACGAGCAGCTTGAAGTTGAAGTCACGGAAGTCGCGCATGGCCCCACTTGTACCAGCGGCCACCGACAACCGGCCCCCTCACGGCCCTCACGGCGCCCGCTCCCCCGGCCCTCGCGCCCTCCGCCGTCGGCCGTTGCGCGCCGCACCCTCCCGGTGACAGAGCGACGTTCAGGCTGCTGAACGCGTACCGGCCGGATGAACGCACACGATCTCCTGGAACTCGCGCTGCGCATCGTATTGACGGCCCATCAACGCACTCCTACTGTGACGGAGCTCATTCAGCTACTTGTCAGACATTCACGTTCATGAACGCGAGGAGCCAGGAATGGCCTCACTGGACTGGGTCGTGCTGGGCGCTTACTTCTTCGTGATGGTCGGTATCGGCCTCTGGTCGAGGAAACGCATCCACACGATCGCCGACTTCTTCACGGCCCGTGGCCGCATACCGTGGTGGCTCTCCGGCATCTCGCACCACATGTCGGGGTACAGCGCGATCATGTTCGTCACCTTCGCGGCGGTGGCGTACGACCACGGTGTCACCGTCTACTTCTGGTGGCCGCTGACCATCGGCGTCGGCATCGGCATCGGCGCCTTCCTGTTCGCCGCGCGGTGGAACCGGCTGCGCGCCAAGCACGGCGTCAACTCGCCGCTGGCCTACCTGGCCGTCCGCTACAACCTGCCCACCCAGCAGGTCCTCGCCTACAGCGGCGCGGCCCTGAAGGTGGTGGACATCGCCGCCAAGTGGGTCGCGATCGCGCTGCTGCTGCAGGGCTTCGCGGACATCCCGCTGGTGTGGGGCATCACCCTGACCGGCATCTGCACGATGGCCTACATGGCCTTCGGCGGTCTGTGGGCCGACGTCCTCACCGACTTCGGGCAGTTCATCATCCAGGGCGTCGCCGGCTTCGCGATGCTCTTCGCCCTCTTCGCGCACCTCGACGGCGTCTCCACCCTCTGGACCATGTGGGACGACCTGCCGCAGGGGCACGGCGACCCGGTTGCCGGCCCGGTCACCTCCGGCCTGATCATGGCGTTCCTGCTGGTGAAGACCTTCGAGTACAACGGCGGCATGTGGAACCTGGCGCAGCGCTACATGGCGGCGCCGTCGGGCTCCCGGGCGAAGAGGTCGGCGCTGCTCTCCAGCTTCCTGTGGATCGTGTGGCCGTTCATCCTGTTCATCCCGATGATCGCCGCGCCGCTGGTGGTGCCGGGCATCGAGGACGGTGAGCAGTCGTACATCATGCTCGCCCAGGAGCTGCTGCCCACCGGCATCATCGGGCTGCTGCTCGCCGGGTTCTTCTCCCACACGATGGCGATGGTGGCCTCCGACTCCAACGTCATCACCGCCGTCATCACCCGTGACCTCGCGCCGGTGCTGGTGCCGAGGGTCCGGCGCTTCACGCAGGCCGGGCAGCTGCTGTTCGCCCGGATCACCACGGTCGCCTTCGTCACGGTCAGCATGGCGTTCGCGCTCTTCGCCGATCCGGACGGCTTCATCATGACGGTCGTGGTCAGCGTGGTCGCCGCGACGATGGGGCCGATCTCCATCCCGCTGATGCTGGGCCTGCTGCCCTGGTTCCGGCGTCACGGGCCGCTCGCGGCGATCACCTCCTGGGCCGGCGGCCTGCTGGTGTGGGCGTACCTGTACTGGGGTGTGGAGGACGCCACGCAGACCATGAACGTCGGTCTGCCGGTGCTGACCTCGCTGACCCTGTACCTGCTCGTCGGGTTCCTGCGGCCCGAGGCCAGCCCGGCGCGCGACGGCCTGATCGACTCGCTCGGCAGCGACCCGACGGACGCCGAACGGGCCGCGCTGGAGGCACGGTTCGAGGGCAACCCGTCGCCCTCGGACGGTGACGCCGTCGCGGAGTCGGTCGTCGCCCGCTGAACCCCGCGTAGAGCCCCGCGTACCGGCCTCGGCGCCGTCCGCCCCCTCCCGGGGGCGGGCGGCGCCGCCGCGTGCGCCACAAGGCATTCCAGGGGGCGTCACCGCCGCGTTCCCCTCACGGCGGGCGCCGACCGCCCCGTCGTGCGGGAAGCCGGCGCACGCCACGGCACAGCACGCACAGCACGGCCCTGCGGCACAGCACAGCACTGCACAGCACGGCCCTGCGGCACAGCACAGCACTGCACAGCACGGCCCTGCGGCACAGCAGCACAGCGCGGCAAGGCCAGGCAAGGCAAGGCACTGCGGCCCGGCCCGGCGGGAAGCCGGGCCGGGCCGCAGGCGCCGCGGGAGCAGGGCGGGGTCAGGCGCCGGCCGCCCCGTCCGTGTCCGCGGGCGTGTCGACGTCCGCGCCCGCGTGCGGCGCGGGACGCGAACCGCCCTGTTCCAGCAGCCCGTCGACGCGGCGCGGCACGCCGAGGGGGTTGTCGTCGTGGAGCTCCGGCGGGAGCAGGGCCTGCGGCGTGGACTGGTAGGTCACGGGCCGCAGCCAGCGCTCGATCGCCGTGCCGCCCACCGAGGTGGAGGTGGAGGTGGTGGCCGGGTAGGGACCGCCGTGGTGCTGCGCGGGGGCGACGGCGACACCGGTGGGCCAGCCGTCGACCAGGACGCGTCCGGCCAGCGGGGTGAGCCGCTCGAGCAGCGCGGCGCCCCGGCCGTCGGCGCCGGATGCCTCGTCGGAGCCGAGGTGGAGGGTGGCGGTGAGGTTGCCCGGCAGCCGCCCGAGCACGGCGGCCGCCTCTTCCTCGCTCCCGTAGCGGGCGACGACGGTGACCGGGCCGAAGCACTCCTCGAGCAGCGCCTCGTGCCCGTCCCCCGCGGCCAGCCGGTCCGCGGGGACCGTCAGGAAGCCCGGAGCCACCTGGTGGTCGCCGTCCGGGCCGGGGCGCACCGGCGCCTGCACGCCGGGCAGTTCGGCGCGCTCGGCGACGCCCGCGACGAACGCGTCGCGCATCCGGTGGTCGAGCATCACACCGGCTCCGGCGCCGGCCACCGCCTCGGCGAGCGCCTTGACGAGGCCGTCGCCCGGGGCGCCCTCGGGGACGAGCACGAACCCCGGCTTGGTGCAGAACTGCCCGGCGCCCAGGGTCATCGACGCGGCGAGCCCGGCCCCGATCTCCTCGCCCCGCTCGGCCGAGGCCGCCTCGGTGACCAGCACCGGGTTGAGGCTGCCCAGTTCGCCGTGGAACGGGATGGGCACCGGGCGGGCGGCGGCCGCGTCGTACAGCGCCCGGCCGCCGCGGACCGAGCCGGTGAACCCGGCGGCGGCGATCAGCGGGTGGCCGACCAGCGCGACGCCCGCGTCGAAGCCGTGGACCAGGACGACGACGTCCTCGGGCAGGCCCTCCGCCGCCGCGGCCCGGCGCAGCAGCGACGCGCAGAGCTCGGAGGTGGCCGGGTGGTCGGGGTGCGCCTTGACGACGACGGGGCAGCCGGCGGCGAGCGCGCTGGCCGTGTCGCCGCCGGGCACCGAGAAGGCGAGCGGGAAGTTGCTGGCGCTGTAGACGGCGACGACGCCCAGCGGCACCTTCCAGCGCCGCAGGTCGGGCCACGGCGGGGTCCGGGTGTCGTCGGCGTGGTCGATCCGGACGTCGAGGAAGCCACCCTCCTCGACGATGTCGGCGAAGGCGCGCAACTGCGCCGAGGTGCGCGCCAGTTCACCGGTCAGGCGGGGCGCGCCGAGGGCGGTCTCCGCGTCGGCCGTCTCCACCACCTCGTCGCGCGCCTCGTCCAGAAGACGGGCGGCGGTGCGCAACAGGGCGGCGCGCACGGGGCGTTCGGCCAGCGCCGGGCGGGCGTCGTGCGCGGCGCGTACGGCGCGGTCGACGTCCTCGGGCGTGGCCTCCTGGGCGACCTGGGTCCGGCGCTTCCCGGTTCGGGGATCGACGCTCCAGACTGGTGCTGCGGTCACGGTGGGGTTCCTCCGGTTCCTGCCGGTGCGCCGGGCCGCGGCAACGGCCGGAGACGACCGGGGTGCGTTCGGTATTCTGAACCGCGTTCCTGTGTATGAATCGCAGGAACTCTATTTGCGGGCGTTCGAAGGGGTCAAGGGGCATGTCGACTGCCGAGACGGGTGGGGCACAGGTCAAGTCCGCTGTGCGGACCGTGGAGTTGCTGGAGTACTTCGCCCGGAGACCGGGGATGCACAGCCTGGCCGCCGTGCAGGAGGCGGTCGGGTATCCGAAGTCCAGCCTGTACATGCTGCTGCGCACGCTGGTCGAGCTGGGCTGGGTGGAGACGGACGCGACCGGCACGCGGTACGGCATCGGTGTGCGGGCGCTGCTGGTCGGCACCTCGTACATCGACGGCGACGAGGTGGTGGCCGCGGCCCGGCCGACGCTGGACCGGCTCTCCGACGACACCACGGAGACCATCCACCTGGCCCGCCTCGACGGCACCAACGTGGTGTACCTGTCGACGCGTCAGTCGCAGCACTACCTGCGGCCCTTCACCCGGGTCGGCCGCCGTCTGCCGGCGCACTCCACCTCGCTGGGCAAGGCGCTGCTGGCCACCCGCAGCGACGAGGAGGTGCGCAAGCTGCTGCCGGAGACCCTGCCGGCGCTGACCGAGCACACCATCACCGACCGCGAGCGGCTGATCGAGGAGCTGCACCAGGTGCGCGAGCAGGGGTACGCGGTGGACCGGGAGGAGAACACGCTGGGGCTGCGCTGCTTCGGCATCGCGGTGCCCTACCGGACGCCGGCCCGGGACGCGATCAGCTGCTCGGTGCCGGTGGCGCGGCTGACGGCGGCCCACGAACAGTCCATCGTGGACGCCCTGTTCGACGCCCGCGACCGGCTGACGCTGGCCACCCGCACGCACTGACGGCCGTCCGTCACGCCTCTCCCCGCAGGGCGGCCCGCACGTCCCAGTCGCCGAGGTACGCCGCGGGCGTGTGCGCGGCGGCCTCGGCGGCGGTCAGCCGGGGGCGGTTCTCCGGCACCGGGACCCTGGCGCCGGGGCCGCGGTTGGCGTACTCGCGGAAGAGGAAGCTCTGCCACGGGTACTGCTCGCGCATGTTCGCGTACGGCTGCGCGGCGTCGATGCCGGCGTCCATGACGCTGTCGCGGACGACCAGGCGCGGCCAGGCGGTGGGGTCGCTGCTGGGCACCCAGGGCCGGGCCAGCTTGTAGGCGCCGTCCGGGGCCGCGCCGGTGAAGCGGCAGCGGACGGCGAGGAAGCCGTGGGGGGTGCCCGCGGCCGTGCTGGGCGCGAAGACGAAGCCGTAGGGGGTGAAGTCGACGGGCCGGTCGAGGGTGTGGAACTCGCCCCCGGAGTGGACGGCGGTGGCCCGGCCGAAGACGAAGTCGACGTCGCCCTCGGCGTAGCAGTGGTGGAAGTACTGCCGGGCGGCGAGGGTGCGGTGACGGGTGTCGGTGAGCAGGGTGTCCTGGTGGCCCAGGAACCGGCACCGGTCGAAGAGGCTGCGGTCGCCGAGCACACGCAGCGCGACGGCCTGCTGGGCGGTGATCTCCGGGTGGTCGGCGCGCAGGAAGTCGTTGGCGAAGGTGAGGCGCCGGGCGGTGAACCCGTCGGGGGCGGCGGTCACGGTGGCGCTGCCGGAGGTGCCGTAGGTGCCGCCGCCGTCCGGCTTGGGGGTGCCGGCGGCGTTGTCGTACACGATCACGGTGTCGCGGGGGTCGCCCGTGGCTCCGAGCAGGGTGAGGCCGGTCTTGCTCTCGGGCACGGAGACGGTCTCGCGGTACGTGCCGGGCGCGAGGAGCACCGTCCAGGGGCGGTCGGGGTGGTCGGGGGTCGCGTCGACGGCGGCCTGGACGGTGGGGGCGTCCCCGGTGCCGTCCGGGCGGACCCGGACGGTGCGGGTCCGGTCGGTGCGGGTCCGGTCGGCCGGGGGCCGGGTCGAGGCGTGGGCGTGGGGAGCGCCGAGCCCGAGCGTCGCGGCGACGGCGGCGGCACCTGTGCCGAGCAGCGCGGCACGGCGCGTGGGGGCGGCGGGACGGGATCCGGGAGCGGCCGATGCGGTCAAGGCGGTGCCTCCTGAGGTGCGGGCGCGGGTGACGGGGGTGACGGGGTGACGGGGTGACGACGGACGGGGAGGGGGCGGGGATCCGCGGCGGCGTGGGCGGGCCGGGGGGCCTCCCCACGAGCCGGGCGGAACCTCGGGCGCACGGGTTCCGGCACGCGACGGGCCCTGTGGCGACCTGCGCGGGCGGAGCCCACAGCCCGGGCAGACCGCGCAGACCGCGCGGGCTGCCGACAGGCCGAGGCGCCGACAGGGCAGGCCGGGGGTGTCTCCGCGACAGGACACCGCACCGGCCGTCGTACGGGAGGCACGGGCCCCGCGACGCACACGAGCCGGGCCGGGCCGAGTCAGCCCGGCCCGGCCCCGCGCGGAACAGCCCCCGCGGCCCGGACGAACCGGGCGGGCGGGCCGGGCAGGCCGCGGGTGAGCCCCGTGCGGCGTGCGGCGGGCCCGTGCCGCGGCGCCCGCGGGTGGGTCAGCGTTCGCGCGGCTCGGGCTCGTGGAGCTGGCCCGCTCCCGCCCAGCGGGCGACGAAGCCGGGGACGTCACCGGTCTCGTCGACCCGGGCCCGGTACTCCGGGCTCCAGCCGGCGTCGGCCTGCAGGAGGGCGGCCGGGTTGGCCGCGTTGTGCGCCGCGATCAGGTCGACCTCGGCGCCGTTGACGAAGTTGTCCTCGGCGGTGATCGGCGCCTCGCTCCACTTGTGCAGCACCTCGCTCGCGGGGACGGACGCGGGCAGGGTGAAGTGGTTCTTCTCGGCGTGGATCGCCGACTCCCGGCCCACGCCGTACGCGTAGCCGAACGCGTCCGCGTCCTTGACCACGTGGTGGTTGTCGTACACGTCGACCTGGCCGAAGCGGACCCGCGGGGCGCGCTCCCCGGCGTCCCGGAACAGGTTGTGGTGCAGGGTGACCCGCAGCTTGCCGCGGTCGGTGGCGCCCGCGCTGTCGCTGTTGCCGATCAGGATGGTCTTGCTGTGGTCGGCGAAGACGTTCCACGACAGGGTGACGAGGTCGGCGCCGCGCACCACGTCGAGCTGCCCGTCGTGCTGCTGGTAGAGCTGACCGTAGTAGCGGGGCTGGGCGTCGTCGGGGCGGCGGCCGTCGGTGAAGGTGTTGTGGTCCGCCCACACGTGGGTGGAGCCGTACACGACCAGGCTGTCGTACTCGGAGTTCCAGGCGCCCTCGTCGCCGTCGGTCGGGTCCCACTGCGGGAAGCAGTCGAAGGTGTCCTCGAAGGTGAGGTTGCGGACGATGACGTTGTCCACGCCGCGGACCTGGACGTTGGCGCCCAGCAGGCGGGCGTTCTTGCCGATGCCGACCAGGGTGGTGTTCGGCCCGAGATCGAGCCGGATCTGCGCCGCCTGCTGGCGGGCGGAGGCCACCCGCGCCTCCTCCATCGGCCCGGACGGCTCGGCGTCGCCCCAGGTGGCCGGGTCGTACGCGGCGAGGTAGCCCTCCAGGCTGTAGCCGCCGGTGGCGTAGTCGTCGCAGCTCAGCGGAGCGCCGGTGGCGTCGCTGTTGGCGTCGAGGGTGCCGGCGACACGGATGATGCGGGGGGTGCCGTCGCCGTTGCCGACGGCGGCCTTGAGCTCGGCCCAGGTGTCCACCGTGTAGACGTGGGCCGCGTCGGCGGCGGCGCCACCGGTGGTGCCTCCGTCGGCGGCGGCCCAGCCGTCGTTGTGCGGGAGGACCTGGCGGGCGGGGTCGGCGGGCGCACGGCCGGCCGGCGCACGGTGGTCGGCGGCGGCGGACGCGTGGACGGCGCCCGCCGAGGTCACGGCCAGCGCCAGCGCCGTGCAGCCGACGACGGCCGTTCTGACGAGGCGTGCTTGACCCAGCTGTCTGCGCATTGCGGCTCCTCGGGGGAACGAAGGGTGAGGGGGATGGTGCGGTGCGTTCAGAGGGCGGCGGGCGGCCAGGTGATCCGCTCGGGGGCCACCGGGTCGTCGAGCCGCCGGGTGTCGGCCGGGGCGAGCACCTGGCGTTCGCGCAGCCCGCGGGCCACCGTCCGGGCCACCTCGATCGCGCCCGCCGGGCGGAAGTGGGTGTTGTCCCGCGCGCCGTCCGGGTAGGCCGGGGCCTCGCCGGGCTCGAGCCACAGGAACAGTTCCTCGGTGCCGGCCGGGCCGAGTTCCTGCCAGCGGGCGAGGCTCACGGCCTGGACGTCGACCAGCGGCACGTCGTCCGCCGCGGCCAGCGCCCGCACGGCCGCCGGGTACTCCCCGTGGGTGGGCACGGCGGCGCCGGACGCGTCGAACCGCCGGCGTTCGACGGAGGTCAGCAGCACGGGCAGCGCGCCGTGGTCCCGGGCCGTCCTCAGGTACAGCCGGAGGTGGTCCTGGTAGGAGGTCCACGGGTCGGTGTGCCGGTCGTCGGCCTTGGCGTCGTTGTGCCCGAACTGGACGAGCAGGATGTCACCGGGGCGCAGCACGCGGGCGATCGCGTCCAGCCGCCCCTCCTCGACGAAGGAGCGTGAACTGCGCCCGTTGACCGCGTGGTTGGCGACGCCCAGGTGCGGGGTGAGGAAGAACGGCAGGGCCATGCCCCAGCCGGTCTCCGGCGCCGCGTCGGCCGTCTTCCCGGCGGCGGTCGAGTCGCCCGCGATGTGGACGACGCGGCGGCGTGGGCCGCCGTCGCCGGACCGGCCGGCGGCCAGGGCGGGGACCGGTGCGGCGGTGACCGCGAGTCCGGCGACGGCCGCCGTGAGGTGTCTGCGGGTCATCGGCATGTGCGGACCGCCTTCCTTCTCCCGGGCGCCGGAGCCCGGGAGTTCGGGAGTTCGGGAGTGCGCGAAGAGGTGGGTGCGGCCGGCGGAACGGGGCCGGCCGCGGTGCCCGGGCGCGGGCGGGTGTCCGCGCCCGGGCGGTGCCGTGGCAGGACGTGCCGCGGCGGGACGGCGGCGGGTGGTGAGGCCCGCCGCCGCGGGGGTCACTGCTGCTGCTTCCACTCCGCCTGGGCCGCGTTGAGCTTGTCGGCCAGCTTGTCGGCGAACTCCTTGGCGCTCATCTCGCCGAGCAGCAGCTTCTGGAAGTCCGGCTCGCTGTCGGCCTTGCTGATGCTGTTCCAGTCGGGCAGGTAGTACGGAAGCTGGACGACCTTGGTGGCGGGGTCGTTGAGGGACTCCACCGCCGCCTTGACCGGGTCGGCCTCGCTGATCCAGGCGTCACCGGTCGCGTCGGTGTGGGCCGGGATGGAGCCGGCCTCCTCGTTCCAGAGGCTGTTCATCTCGTGGGACGCGGCGAACTCGATGAACTTCCAGGCCGCCGTCTTGTTCTTGCTGCTCTTGAACAGGCCCAGCCCGTCGACCGGGTTGGAGACGATGGTGCGCGGGCTGCCCTCGGCGGACGGGGGCAGCGGGATGCCCTTGATCTTGTCCGCGCCGAACGCCTTCACGTGGTCGGGGTAGGAGCCCAGGTTGTGCTGGAGCATGCCGATCTTGCCCTGCCCGAACTGGGCGACCATCTTGGCGAAGTCGTTGTTCAGGTCGGCCTCGGGCGTGGCCTTCTTGTAGAGGCCGACGTACTTCTCCAGCGCCTCGACGTTCTTCGGGTCGTTGACGGTGGTCTTGTCACCGTTCCAGAAGGTGTCGATGCCGGACTGGGCGTACATCATGTCGAGCGCCTGGGCGACGGAGCCGGCGCCGCCGCGGATGGTGAAGCCGAACTCGTTGCTCTTGGCGTCGGTGAGCTTCTCGGCGGACTCGTAGAAGGCGTCCCAGGTGGTGGGCGGCTCCACGCCGGCCGCCTCGAACAGGTCGGTGCGGTACCAGAGGGTGCCCTGGTTGGCGCTGGTCGGCACGGAGTACATCTCGTCGCCCCGGCCGCCCGCCGACCGCACGCTCTCGGCCATCTGCTCGGACAGCTTGCCCTTGAGCGAGCTGCCCTCGATCCGGTCGCCGACCGGGTCCAGGGCGCCCTGCGCCACCATGTTGGCCAGGTAGGCGGTGCCGACGCCGCCGACGTCGGGCAGGCCGCCGCCGGCGATGGCGGTGTCGTACTTGGACTGGACGTCGGTGATGGGGATCGGCACGTACTTGACGTCGATGTCCGGGTTCTTCTTCTCGAACTCGGCGATGATCTTGTTCCAGACGGGGGTGCGGACACCGCCGTTGTTGTCCCAGAAGGTGATCGTGCCCTTGCCGGAGCCCTCGCCCCCGGCGCCGGCGCTGCCGTCGTCCCCGCAGGCGGTGGCCGTCAGGGCCAGCACCGCGGTCAGCGCCACGGCTGCCGTCGCTCTCCGGTTCCGGTGGATCGTCGTCCTCATGGTCGGCTCTTCTCTCGTGGGTCGGGATACTCGGTGGTGCTCCGGTGGTGCTCGGGTGGTGCTGTGGGGTCCGTGGTGCCGCCGGTGGGTCAGGCGGTGGTGCGGTAGCGGGTGAAGACTCCGGCGCCGGCCGTGCCCGTCCCGGGCGGTGCGGCGGCGAAGAGGCCGAGCAGGGCGCCCACCCAGCCCCAGGGGGCCGCGGCGAACACCTCGCCGGACGGTCGGAAGCCGTCGCCGGTGTCGGCGAGGAACCGGCAGCGGGCGCCCGGGGTGACCTCGACGCGCAGCCGGGCGCGTGCCCGCGGGGCGTCCCTCGGGTGCGCGGCGTCCCGTTCGCGGGACGCCGTGCCCTCGGCGAACCGGTGGACGAGGCGCACCTCGCCGCCGGCGGCGCGTTCCAGGCCGATCCAGGAGTAGGCGTCGCCGACGACCGCGAGCCCGGCCCTGGCGCCCTCGGCCTCGCTGTCGAGCCGCAGGTCGACCTCGGCGGTGAACGTCTCGGCGGGCATCCGCTGGGTCAGGACGTGCCCGAGGCCGCGCAGGTCGTGCGGACGGCCGGTGCGGACGCAGGTCAGGCGCAGCCCGGCGCCGTCGTGCCCGGTGGTCCAGCCGTCGCCGGGGTTGGCGGCCCACTGCCACTGGAGGCCGAACCGTCCGCCGGGGAAGTCGTCGTCGGTGGCGGGCGCGGCGGGCGGCTGGACGGGGGCCTTCGGCTTGGGGTGGACGGTGACGGGGCTGCCGTCGTCGCCCATCACCGGCCAGGGGGCGCCCTGTTCGTCGGTGGTCCAGTGCATCGGCTGGAGGTGGACGACCCGGCCGTGGGCGCCGCGCGACTGGAAGTGCAGGAACCAGTCCTCGCCCTGCTCGGTGCGCACCCAGCCGCCCTGGTGGGGGCCGTTGACCTCGGTGTCGTTCTGCCGCAGGACGATCCTCTCCTCGTACGGGCCGAAGAAGGACCGCGCGCGGAAGGCTCCCTGCCAGCCGGTCTCCACCGAGCCGGCGGGGGCGAGGATCCAGAACCAGCCGTCGTGCCGGTAGAGCTTGGGCCCTTCCAGGGTGAACCAGCCGGGCAGCAGGTCGCCGTCGACGATCACGGTGCCCTCGTCGAGCAGGGTCGTGCCGTCGGGGCTCATGCGGTGGCCGGTGAGGCGGTTCTTCACCCCGGCGCGGGACCTGGCCCAGCCGTGCACCAGGTACGCCTCGCCGGTCTCCTCGTCCCACAGCGGGCAGGCGTCGATGAGTCCCCGGCCGGGTTTCAGCAGGTGCGGTGTGGTCCAGGGGCCCTCGACGGCGGGCGCGTTGATCTGGAGGACGCCCTGGTCCGGGTCGCCCCAGAAGATCCAGAAGCGGCCCGCGTGGTGGCGCAGCGCCGGCGCCCAGACCCCGCAGTCCTGCCGGGGCACGGCGAACTCCGCCTCGGGGGTGAGCCGTTGCAGGGCGTGGCCGACGAGGGTCCAGTTGACCAGGTCGCGCGAGTGCAGCAGCGGCAGGCCGGGGGCGCGGCCGAAGCTGGAGGCCGTGAGGTAGTAGTCCTCGCCGACGCGGACGACGTCGGGGTCGGACCAGTCGGCGTTGAGCACCGGGTTGCGGTAGGTGCCGTCGCCGAGGTCGGCGGTCCAGGGGCGGTGGGCGTTCACGCGGCGGTCGCCTCCTTCACCAGGTCGGCGGCGGCGCGGCGGTCGAGCCGGCCGTCGGCGACGACGACGGCCAGGCGGCGCACCAGGGGCCGGTCGGCCGGGACGTCGAGCCGCCGCGACCAGGCGAGGGAGGAGCCGACGCCGGGGTACTCGGCGGTCCGCACGAACCAGGGGTCGCGCCGGGTGGTCCCGTCCGCGCCGGCGAGGACCAGCGTCCAGCCGTCCCCGGCGAGTGCGAGCCAGTCCGCGGTGCGGCCGTGCACGGCGTCCTCGCCCTCGGCGTCGTGGGTGAACACGGCGGGCGCGGCGGCTTCCTTGGGGGCGCGCCAGAAGAAGCCGCCGTACCCGGCGCCGGGGCGGCCGTTGGTGGCCGGGCTGCCGATGGTGACGGCGCCGTCGGCGGGGGTGAGCGTGAAGGTGAGGCCGAGCGCCCAGGCGTGGCCGGTGAGCGCGGTGGCGGTGACGGTGCGTCGCTCGCGCAGCAGCACCTTCCCGTCGGCCTCCCAGACCAGCTCCTCCTCGAACCCGTCGTCCTCCTGGCGGGCCCAGCCGGTGTGGCGCTGGGTGCCGTGGTTGTCGAGCGGGACGGGGCCCCGGTCGCGGACGAAGGTGCGGCCGCCCCAGAAGTTGTGGCCGTCGACGTCGGGGACGGCGATGCACGCGCCGAGGTGGTGGAGGTGGTCGCCGGGCATCTCCTCGGTGACCGGCACGCCGCCGAGGGTGGTCACGGGGTGCAGGAAGGGGCGGGGCGACAGGCGCGGGTCGAGGTCCGGGCGGACGCCGTAGCGGGCCACGGTCCGGCCCGCGCAGCGCAGTTCGGCGAGGACCTCCGCGGCCGACGGGGCCGACGGTTCGGCCGACGGGGCGGACTCGGCGGACGGGGCGGTCGGTGCGGACGCGGCGGCCTCCTGGTGCCCGGTCGTGGCGGTGGACGCGTGGTCGGTGGTCATGAGGCGGCCCTCGTTCCAAGGGAGGCGGAGGTGTCGGAGGGCGCCGCCCAGGGTTCGGCGCCGGTCTCGGAGAACAGCCGGAGGGTGTCGGCGCAGGCGGCGACGAGGCCGTCGACGCCGCGCACGACCCGCCGCGGCGCCGGGGTGTCGTGGGCGGTGTGCCAGGCGTCCGGCGGCAGCGGCCGGGGGTCGGGGGCGGTGCGCACCGCTTCGAGGACCCGCATGAAGGCGCCGGACCGGGCGGGCGGGGCGATCAGTTCGGTGCCGTCCGCCAGGTGGTCGAGGAGGTTCTCCAGCAGGTCGGTGCGGTCGTACACGTGCTCCTCGGGGCCGTGTCCGGCGCGCTGCACCAGCACCCGGTCCTGCTTGTACCAGAAGGTGATCCGGCCGCTCTCGCCGTGCACCAGGACGTACGGCTCGCCGGCCCGCTCGGCGCAGAGCGTCGCGGCGACGACGACGTCCACCCCGCGGTCGGTGGTGACCCGCACGCAGGAGGTGTCGTCGGCCTCGATGTCGTTGGCGCGCAGCAGTTCCGTGGTGACGCCGGTGACGTCCTCGTCCCGGTCGGTCCCGGCGAGGGCGAGGGCGGTGGATACGGCGTGGGCCAGCGGGTTGGTGAGCACGCCGTCCACCACGTCGACGCCGTTCAGGCGGCGCCTGCCGGCCCACGGGGCGCGGGCCCAGTAGGCGGTGTCGCGGACCCACGCGCCGGCGGCGGCGACGCCCCGGACCCGGCCGACGGCGCCGGAGGCGACCAGTTCCCGGATCGCGGGCAGCGCGTGGGAGCCGAGGGCCTGGAAGCCGATCTGGCAGACCGTTCCCGCCTCGCGCACCGCCTCCTCCACGCGCCGGTGGGCGGACCAGGAGGCGGCGGGCGGCTTCTCGAGCAGCAGGTGCACGCCACGGGCGGCGGCCGCGGTGGCCAGGTCGGCGTGCGTCTGCAGCGGGGTGCAGACGACGGCGACCCGGGCACCGGTGGCGTCGAGCAGGGCGGCGAAGTCGGACGACTGCCGCGGTGGCGCGGCGAAGCCCGCCAGCTCGGCCGCGTCGAGCGGGGTGAGGTCGCAGACCCCGGCCAGCCGTACCCGTCCGGCGGCCTCCAGGCGGCGGATGTTCTCCAGGTGCAGGCGGCCGTGGCCGCGCGCCCCGGCGAGCACCAGGGGCACCGGCGGCGGGGTGGGATGCGGGGCGGTCATGCGGGCCTCCTTCGACGTGAACGCGCGGACGGTGACGGACGGTTCGGGCGGTGCCAGGGGGTCAGCCCTTGACGGCGCCGGCGCTGAAGCCGGTGATCAGCCACTTCTGGATGAAGGCGAAGACCAGGACGACGGGCACCGCGGCGATCACGCCACCCGCGGCGAGCGCTCCGAGGTCCACGCTGTCGGCGCCGATGAGGGTGTTGAGGCCGACGGGGATCGTCTGCTTCTCCTGCTCGCTCAGGAACATCAGCGCGAACAGGAAGTGGTTCCAGCTGTGCACGAAGGCGAACGACCCGACGGCGATCAGTCCCGGGCGCAGCAGCGGGAGCACCACGGCGCGGAAGGCGCGGAACCGTGAGCAGCCGTCGACCCAGGCGGCCTCCTCCAGGGACACCGGCACGTTCTTGATGAAGCCGCTGATGAGGATCATCGACAGCGGCAGCTGGAACACCGTCTCGGCGATGATCACGCTCTCCAGGGAGTTGATCATCCGGAGGTTGCGGAAGATCTCGAAGAGCGGCACCAGCATCAGCGCGCCGGGGATGAACTGCGAGCACAGCAGCGCCAGCATGAAGGCGTTCTTCACCCGGAAGTTGAAGCGGGCCAGCGCGTAGCCGCCGGAGAGGGCGATCAGCGTGGTCGCGATCAGCGTGGCGACGCCGACCAGCATGCTGTTCTGGAAGAAGACGGCGAAGCTGCGCTCGTTCCAGACCTTCTCGAAGTGCTCGAAGGTCATCGGCCAGGGCACCAGCGAGGTCGATCCCGCGGGCCGCAGCGCGAAGAGCAGCATCCAGTAGAACGGCACCAGGGTGAAGAGCAGGTAGAGCCCCAGCGGCAGGTGGATCTGCCAGCGCGGCACGTCGTCGACGGCGCGGTTGCGCCGGCGGCGGCGGCCCGCGGTCGGCGGGACGACGGGGGTGTCGGACGGGGGCGCGGTGCGCGCGCCCTGCTCGGTGAGTGCGGCGGTCACCGGGAGTCGCCTCCGAACTTGCTCAGACGCAGGTAGAGGATGGAGCAGAACAGGAGGATCACGAAGGCCACGGTGGTCAGCGCGGAGGCGTAGCCGAAGTCGTGTCCCTCGATGCCCGTGTTGGCGACGTACAGCGGGAGCGTGGTGGTGACGCCCGCGGGACCGCCGCCGGTCAGGGTGTAGAGCAGGTCGACGTTGTTGAACTCCCACACGGCGCGCAGCAGCGTGGAGAGGATGATCGCGTCCTTCAGGTGCGGCAGGGTGATGTGCACGAACTGCCGCATCCGGCCCGCGCCGTCGACCGAGGCCGCCTCGTAGAGGTCCTTGGGGACGGACTGGAGGTCGGCGAGGATGAGGATCGCGAAGAAGGGGACGCCGCGCCAGAGTTCGGTGAGGACCGCGGCCCAGAAGACGGTGCCGGTGTCGGACAGCACGGAGGTGCCGTAGGTGCCGATGCCGGCGTCCGCCAGGTAGCGGCTCACCCCGGTGGACGGGTTGTAGAGCAGCATCCAGATGGTGGTCGTCAGCACTCCGGAGACGGCCCACGGGGAGAACACCAGGGCGCGGGCGATGCCGCGTCCGACGAACGTCTGGTTGACCAGCAGGGCCAGCGCCAGGCCGAGGACGAGCTGCAGCGAGACCTCGGTGACGACCCATTTGGCGCTGAACACCAGGGATTCGCGGAACAGCGGGTCGTCGGTGAAGACGCGGACGAAGTTGTCGAAGCCGGCGAAGCCGTTCCGCCAGGGCTTGGTGACGTTGTAGTGCTGGAGGCTGTAGTAGAAGACGCTGATGACCGGGTAGGCGATGAACCCCAGCATGAGCAGCCCCGCGGGGGCGATCAGCAGGTACGGCAGGTGGCGCGGTGTGCTGCTGCCGGTCCTCCGCCGCCCGGGCGCGCCCCGGGGTGTCTTCGCCACGGCTGCGGCTGCTGCTGGGGCCATGACCTCTGTCTCCGTTCTCACTGGCGGTCGTGCGTGGTGCGGGCATGCGGGCCCGGTCGGCCTGGTCGGCCGTCAGGCCTGGTCGGCCCGTGGGGGCGTGAGCGGGGAGCGCCGTAGAAAGCGCTTGCTCGACGCCGTGCGAAAAGTCCCCGGGAGGTGGGGTGGTGCGCCGCCGGCCGGGGCCCCAGGGCGCGGCCGGCCGGCGGCGGCTCAGCCGGCGTAGGGTTCGGGCACCTTCCCAGGGCGGGACAGGAAGCCGAAGTCGCAGCCGGTGTCGGCCTGGGTGATCTCCTCCTGGTACAGCGCGCCGTAGCCGCGTTCCCACCGCTTCGGCGGGGGCGTCCAGGCGGCGCGGCGGCGTTCCAGTTCGGCGTCGTCGACCTCCAGGCGCAGGGTGCGGGCCGGGACGTCGAGGGTGATCAGGTCGCCGGTGCGCACCAGGGCGAGCGGGCCGCCGACGTACGACTCGGGCGCCACGTGCAGCACGCAGGCGCCGTAACTGGTGCCGCTCATCCGGGCGTCGGAGATGCGGACCATGTCCCGCACGCCCTCCTTGAGGAGGTACTCGGGGATGGGCAGCATCCCGTACTCCGGCATTCCGGGACCGCCCTGCGGGCCCGCGTTGCGCAGCACCAGCACGTGGTCGGCGGTGATGCCGAGCGCGGGGTCGTCGATGGTGCGCTGCAGGGTGCGGTAGTCGTCGAAGACGACGGCCGGCCCGGTGTGGCGCAGCAGGTGCGGTTCGGCGGCGATGTGCTTGATCACGGCGCCGTCGGGGCAGAGGTTGCCGCGCAGGACCGCGACCCCGCCCTCGTCGGCCAGGGGCTTGCTGCGCGGGCGGATGACCTGGTCGTCGTGGACCTGGGCGCCGTCCAGCTGGGCGCGGAGCGTCACGTGGGCCGCGGTGGGCCGCTCCAGGTGGAGGACGTCGGCGATGCGGGTGAGGAAGCCGGGCAGGCCGCCCGCGAAGTGGAAGTCCTCCATCAGGTACGCCCCGCCGGGGCGCAGGTTGGCGAGGACGGGCACGGTCCGGGCGATCCGGTCGAAGTCGTCGAGGGTGAGCGTGACGCCGGAGCGGCCCGCCATGGCGATCAGGTGGATGACGGCGTTGGTCGATCCGCCGAGCGCGAGGACGGTGGCGACCGCGTCCTCGTACGCCTCCCGGGTGAGGATCGTCGACGGCTTGACGTCCTCCAGGATCATGTCGACGATGCGGGCGCCGGCGGCCGCGGCCATCCGCTCGTGGCCGGAGTCGACGGCGGGGATCGACGAGGCGCCGGGCATCGTCATGCCGAGCACCTCGGCGGCGGCGGTGAGGGTGGAGGCGGTGCCCATGGTCATGCAGTGGCCGGGCGAGCGGGCCAGTCCGTTCTCCAGCTCGCCGAGCTCGGTGTCGCCGATCTCGCCGGTGCGCCGCTGGTCCCAGTACTTCCACATGTCGGTGCCGCTGCCGAGGACCTCCTTGCGCCAGTGGCCCGGCAGCATGGGGCCGGCCGGGACGAACACGGCGGGCAGGTCGGCGCTGGCCGCGCCCATGAGCAGCGCGGGCGTGGTCTTGTCGCAGCCGCCGAGGAGCACGGCGCCGTCCACCGGGTAGGACCGCAGCAGCTCCTCCGTCTCCATGGCGAGGAGGTTCCGGTAGAGCATCGGGGTCGGCTTCTGGAACGTCTCCGACAGCGTGGCCACCGGGAACTCCAGCGGGAAGCCGCCCGCCTGCCACACCCCCCGCTTGACCGCCTGGGCGCGCTCGCGCAGGTGGACGTGGCAGGGGTTGATGTCGGACCAGGTGTTGAGGACCGCGACGACGGGCTTGCCGAGGTGCTCCTCGGGCAGGTAGCCGAGCTGGCGGGTGCGGGCGCGGTGGCTGAAGGTGCGGACGCCGCCGGAGGAGACCGAGTCGCCGTACCAGCGGTGGCTGCGGAGGTCCTCGGGGCGGACGGTCCTGGGCCGGGCCGCCTGGGGCGCGGTGTCCGTGGGCCGGTTGTCCGTGGGCCGGGGGTCCGTGGGCCGGGGGTCCGTGGGCCGGGGGTCCGTGGGCCGGGGGTCCGTGGGCCGGTTGTCCGTGGGCCGGGCGTTCATATGCCCCACCCCTGCACCAGCGCGGCGACGGCGGCGCGGCGTTCCTCGGTGATCTCGTGGCTGGGCGGGCGGACCTCGCGGCGGCACAGGCCCAGGACGGCGAGCGCCTCCTTGACGACGCTGACGTTGTCCGCGGACTGCCGGTCCGCGCGCAGCTCCTCGAAGGGGCGGATCTGCTCCCACACCTTCATGGCGCCCTGGAGGTCCCCGTCCCGCAGCGACTCCAGCATCGCCAGCGAGATGCCCGGGGCGACGTTGACCAGGCCGGAGGTGAAGCCGGTGGCCCCGCCCGCCCAGTAGGAGGGGGCGTACAGCTCGGCGAGGCCGGCGATCCACACGAAGCGGTCCAGGCCGGCGTCCCGGGCGAAGGCGGCGAAGCGCGCGGCGTCCGGCACGGCGTACTTGACGCCGATCACGTTCGGGCAGCTCGCGCCCAGTTCGGCGAGGGCCTCGCCGTCCAGGTGCGGGTTGCGGATGTACGGCACGACGCCCAGTTCGGGCACCGCCTCGGCGACGGCGCGGTGGTAGCCGATCCAGCCGTCCCGTGACACGTACGGGTGCACGGGCTGGTGCACCATCACCATGCCCGCGCCCGCCTCGCGGGCGTGGACGGCGGCGGCCACGGCGGTCGGCACGTCGTGCCCGACGCCCACCAGGACCGTCGCCCGGTCGCCCGCCTCCTCGATGGTCACCTCGGTGACGGTGCGCCGCTCCTCGGGGGTCAGCGCGTAGAACTCCCCGGTGTTGCCGTTCGGGGTGAGGGTGCGCACGCCCGCGTCGAGCAGCCGGCGCAGCAGCACCCGGTGGGCCGCGAGGTCGATCCCGCCGTCCGCCGCGAAGGGCGTCGTGGGGATCGCGACGACGTCGGCGAGTGCCGTTCTGAGGGGAGTGTGGTCCGCGTGCGCCATCGAGGCCGCCCTTTCTTCTCCGTGACGATGTCCGTGCACCTGCTCGGCCTGGCCCTTCCCTGTCACCTGCCGTCGCCCTCCTCGGGGCCGGGGAAGGCCCGGTCCACGAACGAGGCGATGTGGGCGTGCAGGGCGCGGGCCGCCCCGTCGGCGTCGCCGGCCCGGGCCAGCCGGAGGATCTCCCGGTGCTCGGCGGCCTCCCGCTCCCAGGAGGGGATGGCACCCCACACCACGGCCGACACGAGCGCGGCCTGGTCGCGGACCTCGTCGAGCATCCGCGCGAGCAGCGGGTTGCCGCACGGCAGGTAGAGCGAGCGGTGGAACTCCCGGTTGGCGAGGCTCCGTTGGGCGGTGTCCTCCGCCTCGTCGGCCCGCATCAGGGCCTCCGCGGCGGTGTCCAGGGACACCTGGCGCGTGATGGTCCGCCGCAACGCCTCGGGCTCCAGCAGCAGCCGGACGTCGTACACCTCGCGCGCCATCGCCGCGTCCACCTCGCGCACGGTGACGCCCTTGTACTGGCTCATCACCACGAGCCCGGTTCCCGCGAGCGTCTTCAGCGCCTCCCGCACGGGCGTCTTGGACACCCCGAACCGCCCGGCGAGCTCCGCCTCCACCAGCGCCTGCCCGGGCAGCAGTTGCCCGGTCAGGATGCCGTGCTTGATCGCGTCCAGCACGTACTGGGTGCGGGAGGGGATGGGACTGGGGGCGGCGAAGGCCATGGGGTCTCTTTCGTATCCGACGTATCACGTCTCATATATGACGTACGAAGTACGACGCGACGAAGCTAGGACCGTGCCTGTGTTTCGTCAATGCTTCGAACAAGGAAATTCCGCGGGGCCGCGCCGAGTTGGGCGCGGGGACCGCAGGACGAGGTGGCGCTCACGTCCGACGGACGGCGCTGATGGGCGTGCACGGCGACGCGGACGGGGTCCCTGGTCGCGACGTGTCAGGCAGGCCTGGCGGCCGGCCGACAGGGGATCGAGCGGCTCGCTGCCCTCGTGGCCGACGACGGGACGGGCCGCGGCGACCGGCCCTCGGGGGCAACGGGCGAAGCCCCTCCCCTCCCCCGCGCGGGCAGGGGAGGGGAGGGGAGGTGGGGCCACCCACAGGCCGCCCCCGGCCGACCTGTGTGAGGGTGGTGGCCCTTGCGGCCCCGGACGGTCAGTCGAGCGCGGTGAGTTGTTCCGCGACGACCCGCAGGTCCGCGTCCGAGGCGAGGCCCGCGTGGTAGAGCCGCAGCTCCGTGGCGCCCAGCGACGCCGCGTGGGCCGCGTCGGCGGCGAGCCCCGCGGGGTTGCCGCCCATCCCGGAGACGACCGTGAGGTTCGCGGCGAGCACCGCGCCCTCACCCCAGTGCGGTACGAAAGGCCGGAGAACCGCCTCCCGCGCGGCCGCACCGCCCGTGCAGGGCAGCACGACCCCGTCCGCGACGCCCAGGACGTGGCCCGGGTCCACCCCGGCATTGGCCCCGCACCGGTAGGGCGCCGGGTCCGCGTGGAGCAGCACCCGGAAGCCGGGCGGCGCGGCGGCCCGCACCGCGCCGACGGCCTCCTCCTGCGCGGCCCGCGCCACCCGCGTCCGCCAGGCGAGCGTGGCCGCGGCGGGACCGGCGCCGAGCAGTTTCTCCACCTCCGGCCACCCGGCGGCGCCGGAGCCCCCCGCCGTCCACACGGGTTCCAGCGCGCGCCGCACCAGCGCGGCCAGCTCCCCCGCGTCCAGCCCCTCCTCCGCGTACCCGTCGCGGCAGTCCGCGCAGAAGCACAGCGACATCAGGTACTGGGCGGCGTCCCCGAGCCCGACCCCGCCGACCTTGTCGTGCGCGTGCAGGTGCGCGAACCCGTACCACCCGCAGGACTCGAGCTCGGTGCCCGCGGCCCCGGGCCGTACGGCGGCCTCGGCGGCGAGGTCGGCGAGGTACGCGCGGACCGCCGGCCGGGCGATGCACGGCGCCCACGGGTAGCGGTCGCCGTAGGCGTTGACCACGCAGACGTCCGGATGCTCGGCGCCCATGCGGGAGTTGTGGGCGAGGACCACCCAACTGTGCACCTCCAGGCCCGCGTCGGCGAGTGCCGCGGCGGCCTGGCCGAAGGGGTCGTCCCCGGCCGGGGCCCAGTCGCCGGCGGGGTACGGCCTCAGTTCCCGCCCCTCCCAGCGTCCGGGTTCCGGCGGGTAGAGGACGGCCGCGTGCTCGGCGGTGACCACCCGGTGGGCCGGGTGCCGCGGGGTCAGCGCGCGGGTGGAGTGGTAGGCGGAGGCCAGGGTGACCTGGTCAACCCCCAGGGCGGCGGTCCGCCCGGCGGCCTCCGGGTCGCCGACGACGTCCCACGGGTACAGGAACGCCGAGGCCCTCACCCCTCGCTCCTCTCGTCCGGCAGCAGGGCGTACCCGCGGGTGACGATGTCGGCCAGCTCCTTGACGTGCGCGGCGGCGGGTTCGCTCAGCGGTGGCCGGACCTCCCCCACGTCCCGTCCGCGCAGCCGCACGCCCGCCTTCACCAGCGAGACGGCGTATCCGCGTCCCTGCGCGCGGAGTTCGACCAGCGGCCGGTAGAAGCCGTCGATGAGCCGGTTGACCGTGGCGTCGTCCCCACCGGTCAGCGCCCGGTGGAAGGCCACGGCGATCTCCGGGGCGAAGCAGAAGACGGCCGACGAGTAGAGCGTGACGCCCACGCCCCGGTAGGCGAGCGCGGTGAGCTCCGCCGTGGGCAGCCCGTTGAAGTAGAGGAAGTCCTCGTCGGGCCGTTCGGTGCGCACGGCGCTGACGATCCGCTGCATCAGGTCGAGGTCGCCCGCGCCGTCCTTCAGTCCGACGATCCGCGGGTGGGCCGCGAGCCGGGCCACCGTCTCGGGCGCGAGGATCGCGTTGTCGCGCTGGTAGACGATCACGTCGAGGGAGGTGGCGTCCGCCAGCGCCGTGTAGTGGGCCTCCAGCCCGCGCTGGTCGGCCACGACGAGGTACGGCGGCATGGCGAGCAGCCCGTCGGCGCCCGCCTCCTCGGCGAGGCGGGCGTACCGGATCGCCAGCGCGGTGCCGTACCCGGCGCCCGCGAGGACCGGCACCCGTCCGGCCGCCTCGGCCACCGCCGCGGCGACGCAGGCCTGGAACTCCTCGGGCGTCAGGGCGTGGAACTCGCCGGTGCCGCAGCACGCGAAGACACCGGCGGCGCCGGCGTCGATGCCGTCCCGCACATGCGCGCGGAACGCGTCGATGTCGACGGCGCCGTCCGGCCCGTACGGGGTGACGGGGAAGAACAGCACACCGTCGAACCGGGCGCTGAGAGGGGTCGAGGTCGGTGAGGCTGAGGTCACGGGACTCCCTGGACGACGGACGGTGGCGCGACAGCGACGTACATGCACCTGACCGATGTTTATATTTCTGAACGCCGGTCACGCTAGGGCAGCCGCCATTCCCGGTCAAGACAAGCGATTACGCGCACACTTGACGGCACGTCGATCCACTCCCTAGCGTGCGCACGTCCGTGAACACCGTCCATGGATGCAGACCAGCCGACCAGCCGGATCCGTCGGTTCCGTGATCCACCCGAGGAGAACGCCATGCCCGCTCCCCGCTCCCTCCTGCTCACCGGTGCCGCGGGCGGACTCGGCACCCTGATGCGGGAGTTGCTGCCGCAGTACGGGTACAGCCTGCGCCTGCTGGACGTGATGCCGGTCAAGGACGTCCGGGACACCGAGGAGGTGGTCACCGCCGACCTGGCGGACCGGGCGGCGCTGCGCGAGGCCGTGCGCGGCACGGACGCGGTCCTCCACCTCGCGGGCATCTCCCTGGAGTCGACCTTCGAGAAGATCCTGCGCGCCAACATCGAGGGCACCTACCACCTCTACGAGGCGGCCCGCGAGGAGGGCGTCTCCCGCGTCGTGTTCGCCTCCAGCAACCACGCCGTCGGCTACACGCCGGCCCCGCGCGAGGGCGCCCCGCTGATCCCCGTGAACACCCCGCGCCGCCCCGACACCTTCTACGGCCTGTCCAAGTCGTTCGGCGAGGACCTGGCGCAGCTGTACTGGGAGCGGCACGGCCTGGAGACCGTGTCCGTCCGCATCGGCTCCTGCTTCCCCGAGCCCACCACGGTGCGGATGCTGTCGGTGTGGATGAGCCCCGCCGACGGCGCGCGGCTCTTCCACGCCGCGCTGACCGCCGAGAACGTCGGCCACACCGTGGTCTACGGCAGCTCCGACAACACCCGTCTGTGGTGGGACCTCTCCTCCGCGCGGGCGCTCGGCTACGAGCCGCAGGACGACTCCGAGCGGTTTGCCGCCAAGCTGATCGCCGAGCAGGGCGAGCTCGACCGGGACAACCCCGAACAGGGGCTGCTCGGCGGGCACTTCACCACCAACCCGCCGATCTGGCCGCACTGAACCGACCACCCGGCGCGGCCCGGGCGGCGCCGGCCGCCCGGCACGACGGCCGTGACCACACCACCGCCCGGCACGGCCCCGCGCACGACGGCCGCCCGGCACGACGGCCTCGCCCGCGCCGGCCGCCCGGCGCTGCCCCGCGCACGTCGGCCCCGCCCGCGCGGCCCCGGCGGCGTCGGTTCAGCCCTTCCTCGGCGCGGCCGTCGAGGCCCGCACGACGAGTTCCGCGCCGATCCCGGCCACGCCCGAGGCGGGCGGTTCCTCCCTGCCGAGCGCCAGCCGCCCGGCCCGCGCCCCGGCCTCCTGCAGCGACAGCCGGACGGTGGTGAGCGCGGGCACGGCGTCCGCGCTGAAGGGCAGGTCGTCGAAGCCGGCCACCGAGACGTCCTCGGGGATCCGCAGCCCGGCCTCCCGCAGGGCCGCGCAGACGCCGAGCGCCACCGTGTCGTTGGCGGCCACGATCGCCGTCAGGTCCGGCTCACGGGCGAGCAGTTCACGCGCGGCCCGGTGGCCGGAGAGCCGGTCGTACGACCCGTGCACGGTGAGCCGCTCGTGGTCCTCCGCGTCGCCGAGGCCCGCGGCGGCCAGCGCCTCGCGGTGGCCCTCCAGGCGGTGACGGGTGGTGGTGCGCTCGGCGGGGCCCGCGACGTGGCCGATCCGCCGGTGGCCGAGCTCCAGCAGGTGGGCGGTGAGGGCGCGGGCCCCGCCCCGGTTGTCGAACGGGAGCGCGGCGAGCACGGCGTCCGGGTGCGCGGCGGGCGACGGGCGCCCGCACAGCACCACCCGCGTCCCGCCCTCCGCGAGCCGCGCGAGCTTCGCCGCGACCGCCGCCGAGTGGGCCGGGTCGTCGACGGTGTCGCCGGTCAGCAGGACGGCGGCGGCCCGCTGGCGCTGGAGGAGGGTCAGGTAGGTGAGTTCGCGGTCCGGCGAGCCGCCGGTGTTGCAGACGACGGCCAGTTTCTCGCCGCCGGCCCGCCCCGTCCCGTTCCCGTCCGCGTCGAGGCCCACCATCTCGGACTGCGCGGCCGAGGCCATGATCCCGAAGAAGGGGTCGGCGATGTCGTTGACCAGGATGCCGACCAGGTCGGAGGTGGCGGCGGCGAGGGAGCTGGCCGGCCCGTTGAGCACGTAGTCCAGCTCGTCGACGGCGCGCAGCACGCGTTCCCTGGTGGCGGCGGCGACGGGGTAGTTGCCGTTCAGCACGCGGGAGACCGTGGCGGGCGAGACGTTGGCGCGGTTCGCCACGTCCGACAAGGTCACAGCCATGGGGCCCTCCAGGCGTCGGCGGGTCGTGGTGGTGCGGGAGCGGGGGCGGTTCCCCCGGCCGGTGGTGCGGGAACGGGGGCGGTTCCCCCGGCCCCGGCGCTCCGGGTGATCGTCCCATCATCGCGGGCCCCGGCGAGGTCCGGCCCGGTTCCTTCTGCCGCTCCCTCTGTACGGATCCGCGACCGGTCGCTAGCGTACCCCTGTAGAAAGCGCTTTCTACGGCGCTGACCACGACCGGGTCCCCCGGTTCCGTCCGCTTCGACCCGTTGGTCCCGCCCGCTCGGCGCGCGGCCCGGCCGGAACCGTCCCGCCCCACCTCGGAAGGAAGCCCGTGACACGCAGAACTGTGCGGATCGCCATGAACGGCGTCACCGGACGGATGGGATACCGCCAGCACCTGGTCCGTTCCGTCCTGGCCCTGCGGGAGCAGGGCGGCCTCGACCTGGGCGACGGCACGGTGCTGTGGCCCGAGCCCGTCCTCGTCGGCCGCCGGGAGCACGCCCTGCGCGAGATGGCCGAACGGCACTCCCTGACCGAGTGGTCCACCGACCTGGACGCCGTCCTCGCCGACGACACCGTCGAGATCTACTTCGACGCGCAGATCACCTCCGCCCGCGTCGAGGCCGTGAAGAAGGCCATCGCCGCCGGCAAGCACCTGTACGTCGAGAAGCCCACCGCGACCTCCCTGGAGAGCGCTCTGGACCTGGCGCGGCTGGCGCGCGAGGCCGGCGTCAAGCACGGCGTCGTCCAGGACAAGATCTTCCTGCCGGGCCTGCTCAAGCTGAAGCGCCTGATCGACGGCGGTTTCTTCGGCGAGATCCTGTCGGTGCGCGGGGAGTTCGGCTACTGGGTCTTCGAGGGCGACTGGCAGGCCGCCCAGCGGCCGAGCTGGAACTACCGCGCCGAGGACGGCGGCGGCATCGTCACCGACATGTTCCCGCACTGGGAGTACGTGCTCCACGAGCTCTTCGGCCGGGTCACCTCGGTGCAGGCCCTGGCCACCACCCACGTCCCGCGCCGCTGGGACGAGCACGGCAAGCCCTACGAGGCCACCGCCGACGACGCCGCGTACGGCGTCTTCCAGCTCGAGGGCGGGGCCGTCGCCCAGATCAACTCCTCCTGGGCGGTGCGGGTCAACCGTGACGAGCTGGTCGAGTTCCAGGTGGACGGCACCAACGGCTCCGCCGTCGCGGGGCTGCGGAACTGCCGTGTCCAGCACCGCTCCGCCACCCCGAAGCCGGTGTGGAACCCGGACCTGCCGGTCACCGAGTCCTTCCGCGACCAGTGGCAGGAGGTGCCGGACAACCTGGCTCCCGGCGCCGAGTTCGACAACGGCTTCAAGGCGCAGTGGGAGCTGTTCCTGCGCCACGTGGTCCTCGACGAGCCGTACACCTGGGACCTGCTGGCCGGAGCGCGCGGCGTGCAGCTCGCCGAGCTGGGTCTGCGCTCCTCGGCCGAGGGCCGCCGCCTCGACGTTCCGGAGCTGACGCTGTGACGATCCTGCTGCCCCGCGCGGGCGGGGGCACCGTCCCCCACACCCCGCGCACGTCCCCCGCGGACCTGGCGGCGGGCGGCGCGCCGCTCGTCTCCCGCACGGTCCTGGCCGCCGCGCACGTGGTGGCCGACCCGTACGCCGACACCACCCCGGACGGCCCGGCCGCCGTCGACTGGGACGCCACCCTCGCCTTCCGCCGGCACCTGTGGTCGCACGGGCTGGGCGTCGCCGAGGCCATGGACACCGCGCAGCGCGGCATGGGCCTGGACTGGGCGGGTGCCCGGGAGCTGATCCGCCGCAGCGCCGCTGAGGCGAAGGCGGTCGGCGGGCACGTGGCCTGCGGTGTGGGCACCGACCAGCTCACCGTGCCCGGGGCGACCCTCGCCGAGGTGCGCGCCGCGTACGAGGAGCAGCTCGCCGTCGTCGAGGAGGCGGGCGCGCAGGCGGTGCTGATGGCGTCGCGGGCGCTGGCCGCCGCGGCGAAGGGCCCGGAGGACTACCTGGAGGTCTACGAGGCGCTGCTGCGGCAGGCCTCCGAGCCGGTGGTCCTGCACTGGCTGGGCCCCATGTTCGACCCGGCCCTCGAGGGTTATTGGGGCGCCGACGACCTGGACGCGGCCACCGAGGCCTTCCTGGCGGTCGTCGCCTCGCACCCGGACAAGGTCGACGGCGTCAAGGTGTCCCTGCTGGACGCCGGGCGGGAGGTGGCGCTGCGGCGGCGCCTGCCCGACGGCGTGCGCTGTTACACCGGGGACGACTTCCACTACCCGGAGCTGATCGCGGGCGACGAGCGCGGTTTCAGCCACGCGCTGCTGGGCGTCTTCGACCCGCTGGGACCGCTGGCCGCGCGGGCGGTGCGGGTCCTGGACACGGGCGACACGGCGGGCTTCCGGGAGATCCTCGACCCGACGGTGGAGCTGGCCCGCCACCTGTTCGCCGCTCCGACCCGCTTCTACAAGACGGGCGTGGTGTTCCTGGCGTGGCTCGCGGGCCATCAGGACCACTTCGCGATGGTGGGCGGCCTGCAGTCGGCCCGCTCCCTGCCGCACCTGGCGCGCGCCTACGAACTCGCCGACACCATCGGCCTGTTCCCCGACCCGGCGCTCGCCGGGTCCCGGATGCGGAACCTGCTCGCGGTGTACGGGGTGGAGCAGTGACGGCCACCGGCACCGGGCTCGCCCGGTTCAGCATCAACCAGGAGACCGTCAAGCAGTGGTCGCTGCCCGAGCTGGTGGAGGGCTGCGGCAAGGCGGGCGTCACCCAGGTCGGCCTGTGGCGCGCGCCGGTGCAGGAGTACGGCGTGGAGCGCGCCGCGCGGCTGGTGCGCGAGGCGGGCCTGACCGTCACCAGCCTGTGCCGCGGCGGTTTCCTCACCGCCTCCGAACCGGACGCCCGGGCCGCCGCCCTGGACGACAACCGGGCCGCGATCGACGAGGCGGCCGCCCTCGCCACGACCACCCTGGTCCTGGTCTCCGGCGGCCTCCCGGCGGGCGACCGCGACCTGCACGGGGCGCGGGAGCGGATCGCGGAGGCGCTGGCCGAACTCGCCCCCTACGCCAGGGAGCGCGGGGTGCGCCTGGCGATCGAGCCGCTGCACCCGATGTTCGCCTCGGACCGCTGCGTGGTCTCCACCCTGGGCCAGGCCCTGGACCTCGCCGAACGCTTCCCCGTCGAGGAGGTGGGCGTGGTGGTCGACACGTACCACATCTGGTGGGACGACACGGTGGCCTCGGGGATCGCCCGGGCCGGCGCGGCCGGCCCGGACGGCGGCCGCATCGCCGCCTTCCAGCTCGCCGACTGGATCACCCCGCTGCCCGCCGGAGTCCTCCTGGGCCGCGGCCAGCTCGGCGACGGCAGCGTGGACCTGCGCCGCTTCCGGGAACTGGTCGACGCGGCCGGGTACACCGGGCCCGTCGAGGTGGAGATCTTCAACGAGGGCCTCTGGGCACGCGACGGGGCGGAGGTGCTGGCGGAGGTCCTGGAGCGGTACACGGCGCACGCGCTCTGACCCGGCGCACACGCTCCGACGGCGCACACGCCGACGCGCCGCCACGCGTGCGACCGCGGTTCCGAGGGGCACCGGCCGAAAACCCGGTGCCCCTCGCACCCGGCGGTGCGGCATCGCCGGCTTCGAGGGGTTACCGAAGGGCCGGGCCGGACAGTCGTGCGGCCGGCTGACGGGAACTGCGGCGTCGGCCTCCGGCCCGCTCGACCCCCCAGCCCTTCCGGGAGCCCCCGAAAGTTTCGACACCGAGGGCCCGCCGGGGGTCGGACGGCTATCCTCCCCACCCCTCTCCCCACGCACCTACGCGCTGACCTGGTCAAAGCACACCACCACGTCACCGTGGAGTTTCGAAAACATTGCGCAACCATTGACATCCCCCGGGCAGCGCAAGACTGTGGTGACGCTCCCCGGCCGACCGCCGCAGGCGTGAGGCCGATCCCCCCTGTCGCCCTCGTCGCTGCCCGCGCGAGGCGCGCTCGGCGTGCCTCCGGTCACCGACGGCGCCACCCACGAGGAGGAACACCCGCATGAGCGAGACCCCCGAGAAGTCCGACTTACGTCCGGTCAGCCGCAGGAAGTTCGTCCTCGGCGGTGCCGGGGCACTGGTCGCGGCGGCCGGTTCCGGACTGCTGCTGCCCGGTACCGCGCGCGCCGACCAGGTCCTCACCAGCAACTCCACCGGCACGTACAACGGGTACTACTACTCCTTCTGGACCGACGCCCCGGGCACCGTCTCCATGACGCTGGGCGCCGCCGGCCAGTACAGCAGCCAGTGGAGCAACACCAACAACTGGGTCGGCGGCCTCGGCTGGGCCAACGGCAGCCGCCGCGCCGTGACCTACTCCGGCACCTTCAACCCCGGCAGCAACGGCTACCTGGCGCTCTACGGGTGGACCTCCAACCCGCTGGTGGAGTACTACATCGTCGAGAACCACGGTCCGTACAACCCGGGTTCGGCCGGCCAGCAGCGCGGCACGGTCACCGACGACGGCGGCACGTACACGATCTACGAGTCGACGCGGACCAACGCGCCGTCGGTGGAGGGCACCAAGACCTTCCAGCAGTACTGGAGCGTCCGGAACAGCAAGCGCAGCAGCGGCACCATCAACACCGGCGTCCACTTCGACGCCTGGCAGCGCGCCGGGATGCCGATGGGGGCGTTCAACTACTACATGATCATGGCGACCGAGGGCTACCAGAGCTCCGGCAGCTCGAACATCACGCTCGGCGGCGGTGGCGGCACCCCCACCACGCCCCCGCCGACCAGCCCCCCGCCGGGCACCGGCGCCTGCAGCGCCACGTACCGCACCACCAACGCGTGGAACAACGGCTTCAACGGCGAGGTGACGGTCAAGGCGGGCAGCAACGGCGTCACCAACTGGCGGGTGCCGGTGACGCTGGCCTCCAGCCAGACGATCACCTCGCTCTGGAACGGCACCATGAGCAGGAGCGGGAACGTGGTGACCGTGACCCCGGCCGGCCACAACCGCACCCTGGGATCCGGCCAGTCGACCTCGTTCGGCTTCACCGTGAGCGGCCCCGCCACCCCGACCCCCTCCGTCGGCAGCTGCACCGCGGGCTGACCCGCCGGCCCGCACGCCCCCGGCCAGCCCCTTCCCGCCTCGGCGCGGTGCCCCCCGGCACCGCGCCGTCGCCGTCGCCCGCCCCGCCCCGGCCCGGCCCGGCGCGACCGGACCCGCGGGGCGTGTGACCCAGTTCACACACCGTTCCTGTCAGCAATCGGCCTCCTGCTCCGCTCAATCACCGAGAGCACCGGAACCGACAGGAGCGAAACCATGAAGCACCGCATCGTCGTCCTCGGCGGCGGGTACGCCGGCACGTTCACGGCCGGCAGCCTGGCCCGTCGCCTGTCCCCGGCGGACACCGAGATCACCGTCGTCAACGCCGGGCCGGAGTTCGTCCAGCGGCTGCGGCTGCACCAGGTCGCGGCCGGGCAGCGGGTGGCGGCCCCGCGCCTCGCCGACCTCTTCGCGGGCACCGGGGTGCGCCTGCGCCTCGGCCGGGTCACCGGCGTGGACCTCGGGCGCCGGGCCGTCAGCGTGGCCGACGCCGACGGCGGGGTCGAGCTGGCCTACGACACGCTCGTCCACGCGCTCGGCAGTCACGTCGACGACCGCGGCGTGCCGGGCGTGGACGAGCACGCCTTCCACGTCACCGCCCGCCCCACCGCGCTGCGCCTGCGCGACCGTCTCGCCCACCTGGACGGGCGGGGCGGGGGCGGCGAGGTGGCGGTCGTCGGCGACGGCCTCACCGGCATCGAGACCGCCACCGAGATCGCCGAGTCCCGGCCCCGCCTGTCCGTCACGCTGATCGCCCGCGGTGAACTGGGCGCCCAGCTCTCCCCGGGAGCCCGCGCCCACCTGCGCCGGGCCTGCGAACGCCTGGGCGTCACGGTCCTGGAGCACACCACCGTCGAGGCCGTCGAGGCGGCCCGGGTGCTCTGCGCCGACGGCACCGCCCTGGCCTCGGACGCCACCGTGTGGACGGCCGGGTTCGCGGTCCCGTCCCTGGCCGCCGCCGCCGGCCTGGAGGTCACCGGGGACGGCCGGATCGCCGTCGACCGCACCATGCGCTCGGTGTCGCACCCGGACGTCTACGCCGTCGGCGACAGCGCCTACGCGGTCGGCGACAACGGCCTCGTGCTGCCGATGTCCTGCGCCACGGCCGGCGCCACCTCCCAGCAGGCCACCAACGCGATCGTCGGGCGCCTCACCGGCCGGCCGATCGCCGACGCCAAGCTGACCTACGTGGGCAACCACATCAGCCTGGGCCGCGGGGACGCCATCCTGCAGACCGTCGACGCCGAGGCCCGGCCCCGGCCCAAGTACCTCGGCGGCCGCGCGGCGGTCCGCGTCAAGGCGGGCGTCCTCAGGGTCTCGCTGTGGGCGATCGCGCATCCGACCTACGGCCTGCCCAAGCGCCGGCACCGCCTGACGGCCGCGCCGGGCGCGTTCTCCGAGACCGCCGCCGCCCAGCCACGAGGGTGACCCGCATGGACAGCACCGCCACGGACCCCTTCGACACCGGCCGGTTCGAGGCCAACCGGAACCGGCTGGCCTCCCTGGCCTACCGGCTGCTGGGCTCCGCCGCCGACGCCGAGGACGCCGTGCAGGACGCCTTCCTGCGCTGGCAGGCCGCGGACCGGCGCCGGATCCAGGTGCCGGAGGCCTGGCTGACCAAGGTGGTCACCCACCTGTGCCTCGACCGGCTCCGCTCCGCCCGGGTCCGCCGCGAACGAAGCGCCGGGGCCTGGCTGCCGGAGCCGCTGCTGGACGGCGACCCGCTGCTCGGCCCGGCCGACACGGTCGAGCAGCGGGAGTCCGTGTCCCTGGCGGTGCTGACCCTCATGGAGCAGCTGACCCCCGTGGAGCGGGCCGTCTACGTCCTGCGCGAGGCGTTCGCGCACAGCCACACCGAGATCGCCGCCGTCCTCGACATCACCGCCTCCGCCAGCCAGCAGCACCTCCACCGGGCCCGCCGACGCCTCACCGCCGCCCGCCGCCGCGACGAGGTCGACCCGGCGACCGCCCGCCGGATCGTCGAGGAGTTCCTGGCCGCCGCCTCGTCCGGCCGCACCGAACGCCTCGTGGCCCTGCTCACCGACGACGCGACGGCGGTCTCCGACGGCGCCGGCCTGGCGAAGAGGCTGCTGCGGTTCGACACCCCGCGGCGCATCGCCGCGGTCGCACGGGCCGGGTTCCGGCCCTCCCCCGCGAAACGCCGCCTGGCTGGCGGCACGCCCGCCCTGCACTTCGCCCTCGTCAACGGCTCCCCCGCCCTGCTGGCGGTGGTCGGCGACCAGGTCGTCGGCTCCGTCACCTTCGACGTCGCGCACGGCAGGATCGCCACCGTCCGCGGCATCGCCGCCCCCGCCCGCCTCACCCGCCTCACCGAGGCCTGGCGGCAGCGGGACCCGGACACCCCGCTCGTCGCCGAGTGGTGACCGCCGTCCGCCCGCGGACACGCGGGCGGACACACAGGCGGACACGTGGGCGGACGGCCTCAGGGCGCGGCGAGGAGCCCGCGCTCCATGGCGACCACCACGGCGCGGGTGCGGTCGCTGACGTCCAGCTTGGCGAAGACCCGCAGCAGGTGGGTCTTGACGGTGGCCTCGCCGATGACCAGGCGGCGGCCGATCTCGGCGTTGGACAGCCCGTCGGCGACCGCGCGCAGCACCTCCCGTTCGCGGGCGGTGAGCGCGACCTGTTCGGGGCGGCGCATCCGGGCCACCAGGCGTTCGGCGACCTTGGGCGCCAGGACGGTCTCGCCGCGTGCGGCGGAGCGGATGGCGTCGGCGAGCTGCTCGCGGGTGGTGTCCTTGAGGAGGTAGCCGACCGCGCCGGCCTCCACGGCCCGTTCGATCTCGGCGTCGGTGTCGTAGGTGGTGAGGATGAGGACCCGGGTGGGCACGGGCAGGGCGACGATCTCGGCGGTGGCGGCGACCCCGTCGAGGACCGGCATCCGCAGGTCGAGAAGGGCCACGTCGGGGGCGAGCCGTTCGACGAGGCCGACGCCCGCACGGCCGTCGCCCGCCTCGCCGACGATCTCCAGGCTCGGTTCGCCGGCCAGCAGGGCGACGACTCCGGCGCGCATCACGGTGTGGTCGTCGACCACCACCACGCGGATCCGGTCGTGCGGGACCTCGGTCATGGGCCGTCCTGACTCTGGGTGGGGAGGGTGACGAGGACGCGGGTGCCGTCCCCGAGCGAGCTGGTGACGGACAGGGCGCCGTCGAGTTCGGCGAGCCGCCGCCGCATGCCGTCGAGGCCGAAGCCGCGGGCCTCCTCGACGACGAAGCCACGGCCGTCGTCGGTGATCTCCAGCTCGACGCCTCCGGGGACCTCGGTGAGGACCACGCCGACGGTGGAGGCACCGGCGTGCTTGCGCACGTTGGCGAGGGTCTCCTGGGTGCAGCGCAGGAGGGCGACGCGGGTGCGCTGGTCGAGGTCGACGTCGGGGAGTTCGGCGGTGACGGCGAGGCCGGTGTCCTGGACGAAGCGGTCCAGGGTTCTGCGCAGGGTGGCGGCCGGAGGTCCGGCGGCGACGCCGCTCTCGGGCGCGGCGCCGACCAGGACCCGGGCCTCGGCCAGGTTCTCGCGGGCCGTCCGCTCGATGGAGGTGAGCTGCTCGACGCAGCGTGCCGGGTCGGTGGGGGCGGCCGTACGGGCGGCCTCGGCGAGGACCACGATGGAGGCGAAGCCCTGGGCGAGGGTGTCGTGGATCTCCCGGGCCAGCCGCTCGCGTTCCTCGGCGGCGCCCTGCCGCTGGTAGGCGGCCGCCAACTCGGCCTGACTGTCCGCCAGTTCCGCGGCGAGCTGCGCCTGTCGCGCCTCGCTGCGGGCGGTCAGACGGTGCGCCCACAGCCCGAGGCCGACCCCGGCGGCGTAGGCGACGACGGTGAACGCGTCGTTGCCGTCGAGCAGTTGGGGGCTCCAGCCCTGGTCCAGGACACCGCCCAGGACGGTGAGGACGGCCGCGGCCCCGCTGAGGACGATCGCCTGCCGCGGGCTGCGGCCGAGGAGCCAGAACTGCGGCAGGGACACGGTGTAGAAGGCCGCCCCGCCGTCGAGGAGGTAGGACGTCGCGCCGAGGACGAGGGCGAGGACGGCCAGGTACACGCGGGGATCCAGGGCGGGCTTGCGGGGCCGGCCGAAGGCCAGGACGTGGCAGAGCGCGATCAGGGCGAGCAGGCCGAGGAGCCAGGTGCGGCGGGCCGTCGCCGCGTCGAGCGCGGCGACGGCCGGAGGCAGGAGACCGAACAGCACCCAGCCCGCGGAGTTCCAGCGAAGGACGCGGTCCTCGCTCGTCCGGCTGTCCGCCTGCTGCCTCGGACTCACGCTGGTTCACCTCTGTCGTCGGGGAGTTGAGGATCGTCGGTGGCCGTCGGGCCCGGTCAGCCTACCGAGGTGAGGGGGTGGGCGCCCTGCTCTTCGGCGGGGTCGGCGGGGCGGCTGCGGCGGGCACGGCCGACTCCCCGGGAGGGCCACCAGTTGGCCTCGCCGAGCAGCAGCATCAAGGAGGGAAGGACCAGCATCCGGATCACGAAGGCGTCCAGGAGGACGGCGACGACGAGGCTGAACCCGATCTGCTTCATCTCGATGAGGTGCAGGGCGGCGAAGCTGGCGAAGACGGTGACCATGACCACCGCGGCGCTGGTGACCACACCGGCCGAGCTGCCGATGCCGTCGAGGACGGCCTTGCGGGTGGGGACCCCGCGCAGGGCGGCCTCCCGGATCCGGCTGATCACGAACACCTGGTAGTCCATCGACAGGCCGAACAGGATGACGAAGAGGAAGAGCGGGACGCGGGATCCGATCGATCCGGTGGAGGTGAAGTCGACCAGTCCTTCGGCCCACGTGTGCTGGAAGACCAGGACGAGGATGCCGAGGGAGGCGGCCGCGGAGAGCAGGTTGAGGACGACGCCGACCAGGCCGAGGACGACGGAGCGGAAGGCGTGGACGGTCATGGCGAAGGTGACCAGGAGCAGCGCGCCGATGATCAGGGGCAGCTTCTGTTCCTGGTGGGCCGGATAGTCGGTGTAGCGGGCGACGTCGCCGGTCACCGCGGTCTCGGCGCCCGGCACCCGGCCGACGGTCTCCGGGACGTGGGTGGTGCGGATGTCCTCGAGCGAGGTCCGGGCCTGGTCGCTGCTGACGTGGTGCGGGACCTGGATCTGGAGCATGCTGATCCGCCGGTCGGGCGAGGTGGTGAGCCGTGCGGCGCCGGCGAGGCGGGGGTCGTCCTCGAGGCCGGAGGCGAGGTCGCGCAGCGCTGCGGTCACCTCGGGGGCGCGGTCGGCGTCGGCGCGGACGACGACCTGGTGCATGGACTTGAGCTCGGGGAAGGCGGCGTTGAGCCGGTCGTAGACCTGCATGGCGACGATGGCCCGGGAGTGGGTCTCGCGGCCCATGTCGGTGAGCTTCAGGCCGAGGACCGGAGCGGCGAGCGCCAGCAGGCCGACGACGGTGACGGTGAGCGTGGCGACGGGACGCCGGGCCACGGGGCGCAGCACGGCGGCGGTCAGGCGGCCGGGGCCGGTCTTCGGGGGCTTGCGCTTCCTCGGCGCGAGCCCCCGGGCGGCCCGGCGCTCGGCCCGCCGTTCGGCACGGGCGCCCAGGACGGCGAGGAGGGCGGGGAGCACGGTGAGGGAGCTGACGACGGCGACGAGGGTGACGACGACGGCGCCGGTGGCGATGGAGGAGAAGATGACGTCGTCGGCGAGGTAGAGCGTGGCGCTGGAGACGGCGACGGCGAGACCGGAGAGGACGACGGCGCGTCCGGAGGTGGCGGCGGCGATCTCGACGACGGCCCGGGAACTCAGCCTGCCGCCCCCGCGGGCCCGTTCCTCGCGTTCGCGCTTGAGGTAGAAGAGCGTGTAGTCGACGCCGACGGCGAGGCCGATCAGCAGGATGATGTTGGTGCCCACTCCGGCGTCGGGGAAGGCGTGGGAGGCCACCATGGACAGGCCGATGGCGGCGGCGATCGAGGAGAGGGCGAGCAGCAGGGGGACGAGGGCCATCGCGAGGGAGCGGAAGACCAGCAGCAGGGTGAGCAGGGTGACCGGCAGGGCGATCATCTCGGTGCGGGAGAGGTCGTCGCCGCGGAGCTTGTCGACGCCCTTGCTGATCGAGGGTGATCCGGTCTCCTCGACGCGCACCCCGGGGTGGGCCTCCTGCACGGCGGTGGTCCGGTCGATCAGGGCGTCGACGCGCTTCTTGCCCTCGAGCTCCGGTCCGTCGAGGGTGACGGTGACCCGGACCGCGGTGCCGTCCGCGCTGTGGACGGGGTCGGCGACGGCGAGCACCTCGGGCAGGGCGCGCATCCGGGCGGCGACGTCGGCGGCGGCCGCGTCGGCGGCGGCGAGGTCCAGCTTTCCGGTGCCCGGCCCGGCGGTGATCAGGACGTGCTCGACGGGACGCTGCTGCAGTCCGCCCTCGGCGGCGATCTCCTCGCCGCGCCCTGCCGCACCGATGCGGAAGTCCTCGGTGGTGGCCGGGTTGGAGCCGGCGGCCATGCCGACGCCGAGGCACAGGACGACGAACACGAACCAGCCGACGATGCCGCGCCACGGGTGAGCGGCGCTCCAACGGGCCATACGTACGGGGAGAGTTGTCATGCCGTCCATGCTGGTCGGCGGAGGTGGGGCGCCGACAGCGGCGACCGGTTGAACCTCCCGTCCACCGACCGGTGGACGGCGGCCCGGTTCTGCCGGGGTGCCCCCGGCTCACACGGTGTGTACGTGCACGTCCGGCGGGTCGAGCACCGTCAGGTACGCCGTGATGTCCTCCGGATCGCTGGTGAAGATCACCGCGCTGCCGTGCTTGGCCGCGGCCAGCGCCACCCACGCGTCCACGGCGTCGGGTTTCTTCTTCCCCGGGAGGGCCGCCTGTCCCAGAGCCGTGCCGACCCGGCGCCAGTCGGTAAGGTCAGGACCCGCCAGGCACCCGATGCACTCGGGCCGACCGGCCCGGGTGTCGCGCATCGGTGGGGCGGAGCCACGAGCCTGCGGCACGGTGCAGTCGCCGAGGACACCCGCGAGGGCGTGCACCAGTCTCGGGGCCGGACGCCACACCTGCGCCAGCACGGGCCCCAGCACGACCGCACGGTGCGGAGTCGCCCTCATCGCTTCGTGCAGGTGCACAGCCTTGGCCTTGCGGTCCGCGAGTGCGATGAGCATCCCCGTGTCGTACACGGGCACGCGCGCGCTCAAGCCGCTTCTCCCGGCCGCGCGGCAGGCCGGTCCGCCCCGTACACCAGGTCGAGAGCCCGTTCGACCTCGTGCCGCTCCTCCTCCGTCAGGTCGGCGAGCGGCTCCTCGGGCAGCTCTCCCGCACGCGCCGCCTCGGCCTCGGCCGCGGCGATCACCGCGTCCACGCCCGCGAACTGTTCCTCTATGGCCTCGGTCTCGGCCATCTGTCGCGTCGCGGCGTGCACCAGGTAGGCCGAGACGTCCATCCCGGCACGGTCCGCGTGCCGGCGGATGCGTTCCGCCTGGTCCTGCTCGAGACTGATGCTGATCCTGGTCCTGGCCATGCGCACAAGCGTATGACGCGTATTACGGCTGGGCAAGCGGATGGCGACGCAGATGACGCACGCACCGGGCCCCGGCCGATGTACGACCGGGGCCCGGGCGGCAAGTGGAGGAGGGCGGGTCAGCCCTCCGTCGGCTCCATGCGCAGCGAGATGGAGTTGATGCAGTACCGCTGGTCCGTCGGGGTGGGGTAGCCCTCACCCTCGAAGACGTGGCCGAGGTGGGAGCCGCAGCGCGCGCAGCGGACCTCGGTGCGGATCATGCCGTGCGAGGTGTCCTGGATCAGTTCGACGGCGTCGGAGTCCTTCGGGTCGTAGAAGGACGGCCAGCCGCAGTGGGACTCGAACTTGGTGTCTGACGTGAAGAGCTCGGCCCCGCAGGCTCGGCAGGAGTACACGCCCTTGGCCTTGGTGTCCGTGTACTCGCCGGTGAAGGGGCGTTCGGTTCCGGCCTGGCGGAGGACGGCGTACTCCTCGGGGCTGAGTTCCGCGCGCCACTGCTCGTCGGGCTTCTCGACCTCGTAGGCCATGGTTGCGCCCACCCCTCTTCCTTGTGCTGTCACTTCTGCTCTGCGAGACGGTCCAGGATCAGCGGGCCGAGGTCGGTGACGTCGCCCGCTCCCATAGTGAGAACGAGATCACCGGGCTTGGCCATTCCCGCGAGGACACCGGGCGCGGCGGCCTTGTCGTGGACGGCGGTGACGTCGGCGCCGGTCTCGCGGGCGGCGTCGATGATCAGCTCGCTGGTGATGCCCGGGATCGGGTCCTCGCGGGCCGGGTAGATGTCGAGGACCACGGAGGCGTCGGCGAGGGCGAGCGCCTGGCCCATCTCGGTGCCGAGTTCCTGGGTACGGGAGAACAGGTGCGGCTGGAACAGGACCAGTATCCGGCCGCCCTCGGCGAGGCCGGCGCGCATCGCCTCCAGGTCGGCGGTCATCTCGGTGGGATGGTGCGCGTAGGAGTCGATCACCTGGACGCCGGCCGCCTCCCCCTTGAGCTGGAGCCGGCGCTTGACGCCCGTGTAGGCGGCGATCGCGGGCGCCAGTTCCTCGGCCGGGATGCCCAGGGCCACGCCCGCGGCGAGGGCGGCGACCGCGTTGTGGGCGTAGTGGCGGCCGGGCACGGAGACCGTGAAGGTGAGCGGGGCGTCGTCGATCTGGACGGTGACGTCGCTGGTCAGGCCCTTGGCGACGACGGCGCCCACGCGGACGTCGGCGTCCGGGGACTCGCCGTAGGTGACCGTGCGGATGCCGGTGTTCTCCAGGCGGCGGGTGAGCTCGCGGGCTCCCTCGTGGTCGGCGGAGATCACCAGCGTGCCGCCGGGGACGATCTTTCCGGCGAAGATCCGGAAGGAGTCGTAGATCTCCTCCATGGAGGCGTAGTTCGCGTGGTGGTCGAGTTCCACGTTGAGGACGATGGCGACCTCGGGGGCGTACTTGTGGAAGCTGCGGTCCGACTCGTCGGCCTCGGCGACGAAGATCTCGCCGGCGCCGTGGGCGGCGTTGGAGCCGGGGACGTCGAGGTCGCCGCCGATGGCGTACGACGGGTCCAGGCCGAGGGAGCTCAGGGAGACCGCCAGCATGGAGGTGGTGGTGGTCTTGCCGTGGGTCCCGGCGACGGCGATGGGCCGCAGGCCGTCCATCACGCGGGCCAGCGCGTCCGAACGGTGGACGACGGGGATGCCGAGCTCGGCGGCGCGGACCAGCTCCGGGTTGTCCTCGCGGATCGCGGAGGAGACGACGACGCAGGTGGCGTCGTCGGCGAGGTGGGCGGCGTCGTGGCCGACGTGGACCGTGACGCCCAGGGCGCGCAGCGCCTCGGCGGTCGGCGACTCCTTGGCGTCGCTGCCGGCGACCTTGGCGCCCCGCTGGGCGAGGATCTTCGCGATGCCCGACATACCGGCGCCGCCGATGCCGATGAAGTGCGGTCGGTCCATGGCGGTGGGCAGGCCGGGTGCCATGCGTGTCTCCCCTGCGGTGGTGCGGTCGTGTCCGCGCCCAGCCTAGACCGACGCCGGGCCCCGCCCCGAACGGCCGGACCCCGCCCGGCGTGCCCTTCCCCGCGCGGCCCGTGCGGGTCAGGCGGGGGGCTGGCCCTGGGTGCGGCTGTGCGAGAAGAGCTTGAGGACGGGGACGCCCACCTTGTGGCGGGCCCGGGAAGCCCAGTCGCGGTGGAAGAACTCCTCCACGTAGTGCGGGTCGGTCAGCACGATGACCTCGTCCGCGCCGACCTCCTCCACGACGGCTCTCAGCTCGTCCAGCGGGTGGTCCTCGACCAGCCGCCCCTCCGCCTCGCCGCCCGCGGCGCGCAGCGCCACCAGCGAGATGTCGAGGGCCTGGCGACCCTGCTCGGCGGCGTCCTTGCCCTCCGGCTGGGCGGCCTCCCGGGCCGCCTCGTCCAGCGCGCCGATGGCGATGTCGTCGATGGCGCGCAGCAGCCGGTCGGCCTGGTCGCCGCGGGGCTGGAGGAGGACGTGGAAGGTGACCGGCTCGTCACCGTGCAGGGTGGTGACGAACTCGACGTCGGCCGAGGTCAGGGCCTTCTCGATCATCAATACGCTCGTGAACACGTGGGCGCCCCTTCTCTCGGTTCACGGACCTGAGGGGCCCGCGGTCGGTCGTCCGTGGCCGGCGGCGGGCTTGCGGACCGCTGCTGAAACCATCCTGCCCCGTCCTCCCGGTGCGGACCTACGCTTTTCGTGCGGTCGGGTGCGGCGGGAGATCTCCATGTTCCACCGATGGGGCCGATCAATCCCGGCCGCGCGTAGCGGGGCCACCGCGCCTGACCCGGCCACGCGCGGCCGGGTCAGGCGCGGCGGTAGCGGGTGAAGAGGAAACCGTCCTCCTCCAGCAGCGAGGCCAGCGTGAAGTGGTGCGGGACGGCGACGGAGGGGCCGCCCGCGATCCGCTGGGCGTCGCCGGCCGTGAGCATCGGGGAGACGGTCAGGCACAGCTCGTCCAGCACGCCCACGGCGATCATCTGGCCCAGCAGGCGCGGCCCGCCCTCGGTGAGCAGACGGGTGTGGCCGAGCTCGGCCAGCGCGCGCACCGCCCGCGCGGGGTCCACGCCCATGCCGTCGCCCGCGACGACCACCCGCGCGCCCGCCTTCTCCGCGGCGGCGACCCGGTGCGGGTCGGCGGCGGCTCCGGTCAGGATCAGGGTGGGCACCAGGGGCGAGGTGAACAGCGGCAGCGAGAAGTCCAGCTCGAGGCCGGCCGAGACGACGGCGACGGCGGGCGCGGGCCCCTGCCCCGCGGCCTCGCGCCGTGCGGCGAACTCCTTGCGGGCGCGGGCGGGCCGGTAACCCTCCTGCCGGACCGTTTCCGCGCCGACCACCACCACGTCGGCCAGCGCCCGCAGCGTGCCGAAGATCCGCATGTCGGTGGCGCTGGAGATGGGGTGCGAGCGGCCGTCGTGCTGGGCGGCGCCGTCGAGGGTGGAGACCATGTTGGCCCGCAGCCAGGGCTCCCGGCTGCCGGGACCGCCCCGCGGATCGCCCGGCCGGGAGGGGTACGCGTAGGCGTCGGCCAGTTCGTCGAGGGTCCATTCGCGGCCCGGTTCGGCCGTTGTGATGGCTGTCTCATGGGTCACAGGGAACAGGCGTCGCATGACACGCAGTGTGACATGCCGTTTAGCATGGGGAAGCGTGTCGCCTTCCACCTCCGCCACCGGTCGCGGACCCATAGCCGAAACGGCCCCGCAGTCCCTGTGCGCCCGTGAGCCCCATGTCCCCGCCGACCGCCTGGTGGCGGAGATGGTGCCACCGCCGCGCTTCGGCGACGCCCGCTTCGGGACGTACATCCCGGACCCGAACCAGCCCAGCCAGAGCGAGGCGGTCCGGGTCCTCGAGGAGTTCGCCACCGGGCTGGACGCCTCCCCCGCCGGGGACACGGGCGGCGGCGCGATGCGCCGGCTGTTCGGCCTCAAGACCAGGCCGGCCGCCCCGTCCGGGCCGCGGGGCGTGTACCTCGACGGCGGGTACGGCGTCGGCAAGACCCACCTGCTGGCCTCGCTGTGGCACGCCACCCCGGCGGACCCCTCGCTGAAGGCGTTCGGCACGTTCGTGGAGCTCACCAACCTGGTGGGCGCGCTGGGCTTCCAGCAGACGGTCCGCACGCTGTCCGGGCACCGGCTGCTCTGCATCGACGAGTTCGAACTCGACGACCCGGGCGACACGGTGCTGGTGTCCAGTCTGCTGGGCAAGCTGGTGGAGGCGGGCGTCGCGCTGGCCGCGACCTCGAACACGCTGCCGGGCAAGCTGGGCGAGGGCCGGTTCGCCGCGGCGGACTTCCTCCGCGAGATCCAGGGCCTGTCCGCGCACTTCCGCACGCTGCGCATCGACGGCGAGGACTACCGCCACCGCGGGCTGCCCGAGGCGCCGCCGCCGTTCACCGACGACCAGGTGCGGCGGGTCGCGCACGCCACCCCGGGGGCCTCGCTGGACGACTTCCCCGCCCTGCTCGACCACCTCTCGCGGGTCCACCCCAGCCGCTACGGCGCGCTGACGGACGACCTGGCCGCGGTGTGCCTCACCGGGGTGACGGCGGTGCCCGACCAGTCCACGGCCCTGCGGCTGGTCGTCCTCGCCGACCGGCTCTACGACCGCGAGGTGCCGGTGATGGCCTCCGGGGCGCCGTTCGACGAGCTGTTCAGCGCGGAGATGCTGGCGGGCGGGTACCGGAAGAAGTACTTCCGGGCGATCTCCCGCCTCACGGCGCTGGCACGGGACGCGAAGCCGCTGGTCGGCGCGGGCGGCTGAGACACCGCCGGGCGGCGCGGGCTTCTGTGCCCGCGCCGCCCCGGAACCGTCCCCGGTCAGGGGCGCCGGTCCTCCAGCAGGGGGCCGGTGACGCGGTAGCGCGCGCAGAGCATGGCGGGCCCCATCGTCGCGCTCTCCACCAGTTCCAGGTCGAGCCGCCGCGGCAGCAGCGGCCGCCCCGCCCCGAGGGTGACCGGCGCGATCGACACGACCACCTCGTCCAGCAGTCCGGCCTCGGCGAACTGCCCGGCGAGGTCGCCGCCGCCCACCATCCAGACGTCCTTCCCGCCGGCCGACGCCACCACCTCGTCCCACACCTTCCGCACGTCACCGGAGGCGAACCGGATGTCCGCGCCCTCCACCGGGGCGAGGTCCCGGCCGGTCATCACCCAGGCGGGCATCTCGTACGGCCACGGCTTCCCGGCCGCCACCTCGTGCCGGAGGATCCACTCGTAGGTCGTCGACCCCATCACCATCGCCCCCGTGCGGGCCATCATCGTGTCCATCCCGAACGGGCCTCCGCCGAAGCCCTCGTCGCCCTCCGGCTGGCGCAGCAGCCACTCCAGCGAGTCGTCCGGGTCGGCGAGGAAGCCGTCCAGGGTGGTGGCGGTGTAGTAGATCAGCATGGGTTCCTCCAGGCGTTCAGGCAGGTCAGGGGTAGCGGGAAGGTCGGGCGGCTCGTGGCCGGGTGCCGTCGGGCGCCGTGGTCGGGCGCCGTGGGCAGGAGCCGTGGTCAGGCGTCGGCGTCGGACGTCTCGCCGCGTCGGATCCGCAGCCAGGTGATCGGGTCGCCGGCGTCGACCGGGCACCCGGCCGTCCGCATCAGGTGCCGCACCAGTTGCCGCCGGTGCGCCGCGTAGGTGAGGACGTGCGCGACCACGCCGCTGAGCAGGAAGCTCTCCGGCGGGTCGCACAGCGCGTCGATCAGCCGGTCGTCCCAGCCGCCGCGCCGGTCGATGTCCCGGACCGCCGCCAGCCAGCGCGGCGCCACCGCGTCGTGCCGCTCCAGCAGCGCCGCCGCGCCCGCCTCCGGGTCGCGGTCGGGCAGGTCCCCGCCCTCGATCGACGCCAGCCAGCTCTCCAGGGAGTGCACGTGGTGCTCCAACAGCGCCTGGACCGACTCCTCCGGGCCGAACCACTCCTGGACGGTCAGTCCGGGCAGCCGCCGGGCGCGGAACTCCTCCTCGGCCAGGCCCTTCGCCCGCTCCAGCAGGTACCGGGTGTCGTCCAGGTCGTGGGCGACGAGCTGTTCGGTCAGCGGGTTCATGGTGTGCTCCGTGGCGCTCACCCAGAGCGAGGTCGGCGGGTGGAAGTGGATGCCGTTGGGCGCGGGCAGCCAGTGCCCGGTCCCCTCCTCGACGCTGCTCGGCGGCCGGCCGAAGGCGCGCTGGAAGGCCCGGCCGAAGCCCTCGACCGACTCGTAGCCCGCCTCCCACGCCGTCTCGGTGACGCTGCGCCCCTGGGCGAGCCGCCAGGCCGCGCGTTCCATGAGCACCCGCCGGCGCATCGCCACGGGGGCCTCGCCCGCCGCCCGGGAGAGGGTGCGGGTGAAGTGGAAGGGCGAGACGAAGGCGTCCCGTGCCATCTCGCCGAGGGTGCGGTTGTCCTCGTCGAGGACGGCGTCGAGCAGTTCGCGCAGGCGGTCACGTCCGGTCATACGGACAGTCTGCGCCGCCAGGGACGGCGGCCGCCCGACCGTTCTTGCTGTCCCGCGCGCCGCCCGCGTGTCCTCCGTTCCGGCCCTGCCGGATCATCGCCGCGGTGAGCCCGGGGCGACGGGGTACCCGGCGCGGCATGAGCACTCGTTACCCTCCGCTCGGACCGTCGTACTGGATGCGGACGGCCCCCGGCGACGAGCCGTACCCTTCCCTGGCCTCCGACATGGACGTCGACGTCGCGATCGTCGGCGCGGGCATCGCCGGCCTCAGCACGGCGCACGAGCTGGTGCGGGCCGGCCGGACCGTGGCCGTGCTGGACGCGGGCCGGCTGGCCGGCGGCGTCACCGGGTACACCACCGCCAAGCTGACCGCCCTGCACGGCATGGTCTACGCCCATCTGCGCAAGACCCGCGGCCCGGACGGCGCCCGCCTGTACGCCCGGTCGCAGACCGAGGCGATCGAGCACGCCGCGGCCCTGGTCGAGGAACTCGGCATCGACTGCGACTGGGAGCCGCGCAGCGCGTACTCGTACGTCACCGACCCCGACCAGGCGGACCAGGTCCGCGCCGAGGCCGAGGCGGCCCGGGAGGCGGGGCTGCCGGCCGTCTTCACGCAGGACACCGGGCTGCCGTTCCCGGTGGCGGGAGCGGTGCGGGTGGACGGGCAGGCGCAGTTCCACCCGCGGAACTACCTGCTGGCCCTCGCCGCGGACCTGGCCGCGCAGGGCGCCCTGATCCACGAGAACACGCGGGTCACCGGGCTGACCGAGGGCGAGCCGCACACCCTGGAGACCGACACCGGGAACGTGGTGCGGGCCCGGGACGTCGTGGTCGCCACCCACTACCCGGTCTTCGACCGGTCGCTGCTGTTCTCGCGGCTCTCGCCGCGCCGGGAGTTCGCGGTGGCCGGGCAGGTGCCGGACGCCCTCGACCCGGACGGCATGTACATCACGTCCGAGGAGAACACCCGGTCGGTGCGGACCGCGCCGCTGGACGCCCCCGGGAAGCGCCTGCTGATCATCACCGGGGAGCACATCACGCCCGGCACGGGCGACCCGGAGGAGCGCTTCCGGCGGCTCACGGACTGGATGACGGCCACCTTCCCCGGCGTCGAGCCGATGTACGGCTGGGCCACCCAGGACACGGACGCCACCGACACGGTGCCGCTGGTGGGGCCGATGCCGTCCGGTTCGCCGGGGCTGTGGGTGGCGACCGGGTTCCGCGGCTGGGGCATGAGCGGCGGCATCATGGCCGGGCGGCTGCTTTCCACGCTGATCGACGGCGGCAGCAGCCCCTGGGCGGAGCTGTACGACCCGCGGCGGCTGGTGCCGGTGCTGCGGGAGGCGCCGCGGTTCCTGCAGACGCAGGCGAAGGTCGCCGGCCACTTCGTGGGCGACCGGCTCGCCGCGGCGCGGTCGGGGGCCGCGGTGGAGGACATCGAGCCGGGGGACGGCGCGGTGGTGCGGGTCGGCGGCGAGTCGGTAGCCGTCCACCGGGACGAGGCGGGGGCGCTGCACGCGGTGTCCGCGCGGTGCACGCACCTGGGCTGCCTGGTCTGCTTCAACGCGGCGGAACGGGCGTGGGAGTGCCCCTGCCACGGCTCCCGCTTCTCCCCCGACGGCTCCGTCCTCCAGGGTCCGGCGACCCGTCCCCTCCCCCGGCGGGCCCTGCGCCGCCGCGAGGACACCGACGCGGACACCTGACGGAACGGCCACCGCCCCCACCGGCCGCCGACCCCTGGCGGGTCCCGGTGGGGGCGTTTTGGCAGACTGGGCGCGTGACGACCTCGCCCTTCCACACCGCCGCGGACCCGCGGGACGACAAGCCCCAGTACGTCCTCCCCCTGGTCGTCCGGCTGGAGAAGACGGACCCTCCCGCCCGCACGGACGCCCTGGAGACCTCCGCCCGCGCCGTGCTGACCGTCATGGACGACCCCCGGTCGACCGGCGAGGGCGAGTGGGCCGCCGCGATGGACGCCTGGCAGGACGCCCGCATCCGCAAGGTCGTCCGCCGCGCCCGCGGCGGTGAGTGGCGCAAGGCGCAGACGCTGCCCGGCATCACCGTGACCGGCAAGTCGGTCGAGGTCCGCGTCTACCCGCCGATCCCGCTGGACGGCTGGCCCAAGGAGCTCGCCAAGCTGCAGGTCTCCGGGACCGACCTGGACGACCCGGAGCCGCCCCCGCCCGCCGACCTCACCGCGCCCGTCCTGTGGCTCAACCCCGAGCTGGACATGTCGGCCGGCAAGACGATGGCCCAGACCGGTCACGCCGCGCAGCTCGCCTGGTGGGAGCTGACCGACGCCGACCGCGCCGCCTGGCGGGACACCGGCTTCGCCCTCTCCGTCCGCACCGCCGCCCCGGACCGCTGGGCCGAGCTGCTGACCGCGCGCCTGCCCGTGGTCCGCGACGCCGGCTTCACCGAGATCGCCCCCGGTTCCTGCACGGTGATCGCCGACCACCCCGCCCTGCGCTGACCCCGCCGCGGCCGCGGGGGTCACGTGGCCAGGGGTCAGTCGAAGACGCGCTCGACGAGGTCCTCCTCCTCGTCGGTGAGCCGGTCGAAGCAGGAGTCCTGGGTCGCCGTGACGGAGGTCGCGGACCAGTCCCGGATCTCGGTGTGCCGGGCGTACGTGGTCCAACCCAGCTTGTGGTGCACGGCGTAGTGGAGCGTGCCGTCGTCGCCGATTTCCACGTCCTTGACGGGCCGGCGCTCCTCCCAGCCCCGCGCCTCGATGCCCGCGAGCACGGCTTCGAACTCCTCCCGCCGCTCGGCCGGGGCGCTGCCCTTCGTGCCCGTCGTCCCCCACGAGACGTGACAGGGCGACAGCTCACGGGTGAGGGCCAGGACCTTCCGCCTCTCCTCGGCGTCCAGGGCGGAGTCCGGCTCCAGCTCGGAGAGGGCCTCGGTCACCTCCCGCTCGGGGAAGCCCTCGGTCATCCCCCGCTCGGGCAGCCCGGCGGACCTGACGGCCGCCCGCACGTCCGCGAGGACGGCCTTCGATCCCGCGTCCGCGGAGGCGGTCTCCGCGGGTACCTCGGCCGAGGTCCCCGCGGCCGAGGTACCCGCGGCCGAGGTACCGCATCCGGCGAGGAGGCCCGCCGCCACCACCGCGACGGCCGTGCGTCCGGCACCGGCCCTCTTGTTGCGCATGCTCCGCTCCGCTCCCTGCGACTGCGACGAGTCCGCCGGGCGGGGCGCGACCGACGGCTTCGCACGAGTCTCACATACCCCCTGGTCACCCCGTCTGGCGGGCCGCAGCGACGACCGCGGGGAACGCGAGGTCGGATTCCCGCCAGCTATCGGTGCCGGCGGCGGCGAGGCTCTGCGCCATGAACCGACTCGAAGGAAACGTGGCTCTCGTCACGGGCGGCAGCCGGGGCATCGGTGCCGCCGTGGCGTTGCGACTGGCCGAGGAGGGCGCCGACGTCGTCCTCACCTATGAGAACAGCGCGGACCGCGCCGCCGAGGTGGTGGAGCGGATCAAGGCCGCGGGGCGCCGGGCCCTGGCCGTCCGGGCCGACAGCGCGGACCCGGAGGCGCTGGTCGCCGCGGTGGACGAGGCCGCCGCGACGTTCGGCAGGCTCGACGTCCTGGTCAACAACGCGGGCGTGTTCCTCGTCGGCCCCCTGGACGACCTGGGGGCGGAGGAGATCGAGCGCACCCTGGCGGTGAACGTCCGCGCGCCGTTCACCGCGTCCCGGGCGGCGGTGCGGCACATGGAGCGGGGCGGCCGCGTCATCAGCATCGGCAGCAACGTCGCCGAGCGCGCGGTCTTCCCCGGGCTGGCGCTGTACTCGATGAGCAAGTCGGCGCTGGTCGGGATGACGAAGGGCCTGGCGCGGGAGCTCGGTCCGCGGGGCGTCACCGTGAACCTGGTGATCCCCGGCCCCACCGACACGGAGACCAACCCGGCCGACGGGCCGAACGCCGAGGTGATCGCCGGCTTCACGGCGGTGGGCCGCTACGCGGAGGCGGCCGAGATCGCGGCGACCGTCGCCCACCTGGCGAGTGCGGACGCCTCGTACGTCACCGGAGCCTCCATCGCCGTCGACGGCGGCTTCACCGCCTGACCGGCGTCCCGGCCGACGGTCGCGTGACCGTCGGCCGTCGGCCGGGCCCCCCGGACAGGCCCTAGCTCAAATCCAGCTCTGAATACGGGCGAAGACGATTCGCCGGCCCTCCCCGTGGGCCAAGACTCCCTCACACGGGCTCACACGGGCACGTACGCGGTGACGGGCGGGGGAGGGCGACGATGGCGCACCTGGGGACGGGGATCGGCTGGCGGCCGGAGATCGCGGACGCCGTGGAGGCGATGCCCGGCATCGACTGGGTCGAGGTGGTCGCGGAGAACCTCTGCGCCTCGCACCTGCCCGACGCGCTGGTCCGGCTGCGCGGGCGCGGCGTGACGGTGGTGCCGCACGGGGTGTCGCTGGGGCTCGGCGGGGCGGAACGGCCCGACGCCGGGCGGCTGGAGGCGCTGGCCGAGCGGGCCCGGCTGCTGGACGCGCCGCTGGTGACGGAGCACATCGCCTTCGTCCGCGCGGGCGGCACCCTCACCGCCTCCCCCGCGCTGGAGGCGGGCCACCTGCTGCCCGTGCCGCGCACCCGCGACGCGCTGGACGTGCTCTGCGAGAACGTGCGGATCGCGCAGGACGCGCTGCCGGTGCCGCTCGCGGTGGAGAACATCGCGGCGCTGCTGGCCTGGCCGGGCGAGGAGCTCACCGAGGGGCAGTTCCTCTACGAGCTGGTGGAGCGCACCGGGGTGCGGCTGCTGATCGACGTCGCGAACCTGTACACCAACCAGGTCAACCGGGGCGAGGACGCCGCGAAGGCGCTGGACGAGCTGCCGGTGGAGGCGATCGCCTACGTCCACGTGGCGGGCGGCGTGCTCAAGGACGGCGTCTGGCACGACAGTCACGCGCACCCGGTTCCGGAGCCGGTGCTGGACGTCCTCGCCGACCTGTCGTCGCGGGTGTCCCCGCCCGGCGTGCTGCTGGAGCGCGACGACGACTTCCCGCGCGCCGCCGAGCTGGAGCGGGAGGTGGAGTCGATCCGGGCGGCGGTGGCCCGCGGCCGCGCGTCGGGGACGGCCGCGTCGGGGACTCCCGCTTCGGGGACCGCCGCTTCGGGAACGGCCGCTCCGGGAGCCGCCGCTTCGGGAACGGGGCCGGGAACGGGTCCGGGGACCGCGACGGCGGCGGCCGTGACCGGTGAACGCCCCGTCGTGGCGCCGGCGTCGGACCGCGCCCGGCAGCGCGTCGGCGTGGCCCAGGCCTCGCTGCTGTCCGCGCTGGTCGCCGACGGTCCGGTGCCGGAGGGCTTCGACCGGGCCCGGGTGCGCGTGCAGGCGCGGGCGCTGGCCGCCAAGCGGGCAGGGATCGTCGCCAAGGTCGCGCCCGAACTCCCGCGCATCCTGGGCGAGTCGTACCGCCCGCTGTTCGTCGCCTACGCGATCGGACGGCCGCTGACCGGTGGCCACCGCAAGGACGCGCTGGACTTCGCGGAGCACCTGCTGCTGTCCGGCCGCCCGCAGAGCGCCCGGCGCCGCAACCGGCTGCGGGCCTGGTGGCTGGAGCGCTCCGGCCCGGCGCCGCTGCCGCGGACCCCCGCCGCACGCGTCGCCCGCGCCACCCGCCGTGTGCTGCTGGGCGGTTGACCGCGGCGGTGAGGGAATGTGTCCGGATCGTGAACGACCCGTGGCGCCGCGGCGGTCCGGTGCCGTAGAAACTCCGCATGGTGTGGGTGTTCCTGCTGCTGGCGGCCTGGATTCTCGTGGGGGTGGCGTGTGTCCGCCTGTGCCGCGCGGCGGTGGTCGCGGCGGCCGTCGAACGGCGCGGCGCCGACCGCGGGTCGCTGACGCTGTACGAGGCGGCGTTCCTGGCGGGCGGCCCGGTGCGGGTCGCCGACCTGGCGCTGGTGGCGATGGCCCGGCAGCGCCGGCTGCTGCTGGCCCACACCGGCTGGGTGACGGTGGTGGACCCGCGGGGCCGGGACGAGGTCGAGGGGTCCGTGCTCGCCGCGATAGGGGCCGGCGGGCAGCGGCGGATAGCGCCGGTGCGTACGGCGGTGGCCGCGGCCGCGGAGGTCCGCGCGATGACGGAGCGGCTGGTCACGGCGGGCCTGGCGGTCCCGGAGGGGGCGTGGACCGTCGCGGACGGCGTCCGGCGGGTGCGGGCCGCCGCGGTGGCGGTGGCCGGCCTGGGCGCGGCGGCGGTCGTCCTGCCGGGCGAGGAGGGCGGGCCGTCCGCCGGGCTGACCGCCGCGTGGTTCGCCGCGCCGCTGGCCCTGGCCCTGGGCTCCCTGCTGATCACCCGCATGGAGGTCCACCCCTACACCCGGCGCGCCTCCTCCGCCGGACACCGGCTGGTGGCCGCGCTGGGGCGGGGCCTGTCCGACCTGGACGCGGAGCCGCGCCTGCTGACGACGGTGGCGCTGCACGGCGTGCCCGCGGTGGAGGAGCCGGCGCTCCGGGCGGCGTTCGCGGCCCGCACGGGCGAGGAACCTCAGCGCTGACCGAGGAGGCGGCCCTGCCGTGGGCCCCCGCGGTCATGGCCTGGGCGGCTCACCCCGTGCCCGGGCGGCTCCCCGTCGCCAGGTCGCGTACCGCGCGCTCGAGCCGCGTCCGCCGGGCCTGCGGGGTCGCCGCCTGCAGCAGCGGGAGCATGACCAGGTAGCGGGCGGTCCGGTCGAGCGCGTCGAACGCCGCACGCGCCGCCGGGTCCGCGGCAAGCGCGGCGGCGAGGTCGTCCGGCACGGTCGCCGTCGCCTGCGACGCGTAGGCACGGTCCCAGCGGCCGTCCTCCTGGGCGCGCCGGACCTCGGCCAGGCCGGGTTCCCGCATGCGGCCCTCCGCCGCGAGCACCGCGACCTTCTCGACGTTCACCCGCGACCACAGGCTCCTCGGCCGCCGCGGCCCGTACTTCTGCAGGTAGTACCGGTCGTCCAGGGCCCGGCGCTGCCCCGAGATCCAGCCCCAGCAGAGCCCGACGTCGACCAGTTCCCCGTCCGTGACCGACGCGATGCCCGAAGCCTTCTTCGCCACCTTGACCCACACCCCCTCGCGGCGGGTGTGGTGCCCGGCCAGCCAGGCGTCGAAGGCCGCCGCGTCCGGGAACGCGACGACGTCCACCCCGTCGAACTGCTCCATGCGGCCAGGCTAGTGCGGGCCGGGTCCCGGCGCGCTGCCGATCTCACGCCACCGGGCGGGGCGCGGGCCGGGACGCGGCGCGGCGCGTTGCTCCCGGGGGCCGGCGGGCGAAGCATCCCTCGAGACACCCCCTGCCCGAAGGGACACCGCATGCGCCGTCTCGCGCTCGTCGCCGCCCTCGCCGTGCTGGTCTCCCCCGGGACCGCCGCCGCGCCCCCGCTCACCCCCGCCCCCGCCGGCGCGGCCGCGAAGCGCGGGGTCGCCGCCGAGGAACGCCGGGGCGCCGAGGAGCGCGGGGTCGCCATGGCGACGGCGCGGGCCGGGCGGGAGGGGATCCAGTGGGAGCGGTGCACGGGGCGGCACGCCATGCCCGGCAAGGCCCGGTGCGGCACGGTCACCGTGCCGCTGGACTACGCCCGCCCCGGCGGGCCGTCCCTGCGGCTCACGGTCAGCCGCACCGCGGCGACCGGCGGCGCGGACGGCACGGTCGCCCGGCAGGGCGCGCTGCTGTTCGGCCCCGGCGGCCCGGGCGCCTCCGGCATGTCCTTCCCGGCCGTCGCCCTGACGCCCGCCTGGAAGCCGCTGGCCGAGGCGTACGACCTGGTCGGCTACGCCCCGCGCGGAGTGGGCGGCTCCGCGCCGTTGCGCTGCGTGGACCCGGCGGAGCGGCCCGTGGGACCGTCCCCGGCGCCGACGCGGCCCTCGCAGGCGCTGCGGCGGGAGTGGCGGGCGGAGGCCGAGCGGTACGCCGCGGCGTGCGCCCGCCGCAACGGCGCGGCGCTGCGGCACCACACCTCGCTGAACAACGCGCGCGACCTGGAGGTGGTCCGCGCCGCGCTCGGCGAGCCACGGCTGACCTATCTGGGCGTCGCGTACGGCGGCTACCTGGGCGCGCTGTACGCCGACCTGTTCCCGCGGCGCGTGCGGCGGATGGTCCTGGACTCGCCGGTGGACCCGGACCCGGCGCGCGTCTGGTACCGCGGCCACCTCGCCCGGCCCGCCGCCCTAGAGAACCGCTGGGCCGACTTCCGGGCCTGGGTGGCGCGACACGACGACGTCCACGGGCTGGGCCGTGACGCCGGTGCGGTGGCGCGCGCCTACGAACGGGCGGCAGCGCGTCTGGCGGCGCGCCCGGCCGGCGGGACGGTGGGGCCGGGGCAGTTGCACGCGGCGATGCTGACCGCGCTCCACCACGACGAGGTCTGGCCGCACCGCGCGCGGGCCCTCGCCGGGTACGTCCGCGGCGACGACCGGCAGCTGCTGGCCCAGGCGGGGCCGATGCCGGACGCCGGGGCGCGGGCCGAGCTGGCGGCGCAGGCGGAGAACACGAGGGCCGTGTACACGGCGGTGCGGTGCAACGACGCCCCCTGGCCCGCCGCGTGGGAGGTGTGGGAGGCCGACGCCACGCGTCTGGCCCGCGGCGCGCCGTTCACGGCCTGGGAACACGTCCGGACCGACCTCCCCTGCGCCTCCTGGAAGGGCCCCCGGCAGCGCCCCCGGGACGTGCGCACCGGGCCCGGCGAACTGCCGCCGGTGCTGGTCCTGGCGGCCGAGCGGGACGCGGTGGCGCCCTACCGGGGTGCCCTGGAGCTGCGGCGGCGCCTGGCCGGCGCGGCCCTGGTGACCGAGCGCGGCGCGGGCTCGCACACCCTCTCCGGCGGCCCCAACACCTGCGTCGACGGCCACCTCCGCGCCTACCTCCTCCACGGCCGCGTCCCCACCGGCGGCACATCCGACTGCGCCGCCCGGCCCGAACCCCGCCCCCGCGCCCAGGACCGCCCGCACCCCGAACCCCCTCCGGCACCCGCGCCTTAAAAAGCGTTCTGCCTGCGGGGGCGGTTGCCCCGCCCGGAACCCGGCCACCTGAAGGTGTGAGCACCGCCCCAGAACGCCGATCACCCCCACGCACTGCAGGTGCGCGGTCCTACTGCATGTCCCACGCTTCCAGCAGGTCGAAGAGGTGCCGGTCGCCTTCGAGCTTCAGGGAGTCCAGCGGGATGCGACCGTAGAAGGCCAGGACCAGGTCGCTCGCCGTACCTCGGACGGAGGCGTCGACCGTCTCCGCTTCCTCGCCGGCGGCGGGGCCGGACGCGGGCAGACGGAAGACCCGCGAGCCGTCCGTGGAGAGCGATTGGCGCCAGGAGCCGCCCCCGGTGACGTGATAGTCGACGACGGCGGGCTTGTGCGGCCAGGCGACCGTCGTGGTGCAGCAGGTGAACAGGAAGTCCTCGACACCGTCGAGCGCGACCTCCTCCGGCAGCGGCTGCGGGGCGCCCACGGTGAGCTGGGCGTCATAGGTGTGCACCGCGATCTCCTGGAGCTGGTGCCGGGCGACGGCTCCGCAGATCCGCGGCGACTGCGACGAGCCCCACCACGTCCAGCAACCGCGCTCCGGGCCGGCCTCCCGCAACGCGTCCAGCATCTGCCGCGTCGATTCGGCCAGCCAGGAGAGCAGGGCCTCGCGCTCCTGCGGTGCGGTCAGACCCTCTCCCGCCGACCTGCCCGAGGCGTCCGGCCCGGCCGCGACCGTGGCGGCCCAGGCGCGACGCCCCCCGCCCAGGTGGTGCACCAGGTCGAGCAGTGTCCACTCGGGGCAGGTCGGCACCTGCGCGTCGAGGCCGGCCGCGGAGGCGATCGCGTCCCGGAAGGCGGCCGACTGCCCGTCGATCAGGCGCAGCAGGTCAGGGAAGTCCAAGGTCTTGGGCATCCGGCTTGTCTATCACCGTTCGACGGAGACATGACAGTCATTTGTTGTGCTGAAGCAGCTCGGCCGGAGCGCCGGAACCCGACTCCCGACGCGTCATCTCGACTGGGTGCGAACGGAGACCGGCCCCGCACGGGGAGACAACAGCGGCGCCGGCGGTCCACCGACCGCCGGCGCCGACGCGCCTTCCGGCACGGGTCGTCGTCAGGCGAGGCCCTGCACCAGCTCCGCGACGCTCTTGCGGCGGCCGGTGTAGAAGGGGATCTCCTCGCGGACGTGCAGGCGGGCCTTGGAGGCGCGCAGGTGACGCATCAGGTCGACGATGCGGTGCAGCTCGTTCGCCTCGAAGGCGAGCAGCCACTCGTAGTCGCCCAGCGCGAAGGAGGCGACCGTGTTGGCGCGGACGTCCGCGAACCCGCGGGCCATCTGCCCGTGCTCGGACAGCATCGCCCGGCGCTCCTCGTCCGGCAGGACGTACCACTCGTAGGAGCGGACGAACGGGTAGACGCAGACGTAGTCGCGGGCCTCCTCGTCGGCGAGGAAGGCGGGGATGTGGGAGCGGTTGAACTCGGCGGGGCGGTGCAGCGCCATGTTCGACCAGACCGGCTCGAGCGCGCGGCCCAGCTTGGTGCGGCGGAAGAGGTTGTACGCCTCCTGCAGCTGGTCGGCGGTCTCGGCGTGCCACCAGATCATCACGTCGGCGTCGGCGCGCAGACCCGACAGGTCGTAGGTGCCGCGGATCGTGACGTCCTTGGCGGCGAGCTGGTCGAACAGCTCCTGGACCTCGTCGGCGTAGCCGGCCCGGTCCTCGGGGAGCACGTCCTTCAGCTTGAACACGGACCACAGGGTGTAGCGGATGACCTCGTTGAGGTCCTTCGCCTTCTTGCCGATGTTGGGGATCTTGGCGGGAGCTTCGTCACTCATGAACCTATTCTCACTCTCCGGTTCCGAGGCCGAGCACCGGGTCGGCACGGAGGGCGTCGACGGCGGCGTAGGCGCTGGCGATGGTGGCGGGCACTCCGACACCGTCGTAGGCGGCGCCGCACACGGCAAGGCCCGGGACGGCGGCGACGTGTTCCCGGATGCGGGCGACCCGGGTGTGGTGGCCCACCGGGTACTGCGGCAGGCCGTCGTCCCAGCGGGTGACCGTCGTCGCGATCGGCTCGGCGGTCAGCCCGGTGGCCGCACGGAGATCATGCCGTGAGACCTCGACCAGTTCCTGGTCCGAACGGCCCAGGACCGCGGTCTCCCCGTACCTGCCGACGGAGGTCCGCACGACCAGCACGCCGGGGTCCTCGTCGGCGATCCAGCCCCACTTGCGGGAGGCGAAGGTGGACGCCTTGATGGTCCGCCCGTCGACCGGCGGGACCAGGAAGCCGCTGCCCTCGGGGAGCTGCGCGTCCGCCTCCGCCCGCCGGAAGGCGAGGCTGATCAGGGCCATCGAGGCGTACTCCACGCCGTCCAGCCCGGCGGCGGCGCCGGGCGCGACCTCGCGCAGCACCGCGGCGGCGGCCGCGGCGGGGGCGGCGACCACCACGGCGTCGGCCCGCACCGGGCGGTCCCCGGCGAGGGCGTGCCAGCCGTCGGCGTCCCGGCGCAGCGCGGTGACGGGGGCGTGCAGCAGGATCTCCCCGCCGCGGGAGCGGACCGAGTCGGCGACCGCGAGCGGGAGCCGGCCGACGCCACCGGCGATGCCGGCGAAGACGGGGCCGGTGTTCGGGTTCGCCGCCGTTTTCTCCTGGAGGGCGCGCACACCTTCGGTGAGCGAGGTGTAGGTGCGGGCCACGTCGAACAGCTGGGGGACGGCGGCGCGCATCGAGATCCGGTAGGCGTCGCCCGCGTAGACGCCGCCGAGCAGGGGCTCGACCAGGCGGTCCACCACCTCACGGCCCAGCCGCTCGGCCACGTACTCCCCTACGGCGACGTCCTCGCCGACCTCGGTCCGGGGCAGCTCGGCGTCGCGTGCGACGCGGCGCAGGCCCTCGTCGGAGAGGACGCCCGCGAGCGCGTCGGCGGTGCCGGGCACGCCCATCACGTGGCCCTTGGGCATGGGCCGGAGCGCGCCGCGGCTCCACAGCGCGGCGGTGGCGGTGGCGGGCGGCTGGAGGTCGTCGGCGAGGCCGGCCTCACGGGCGAGTCCCACGGCCTCGGGGCGGCGGGCGAGCAGCGACTCGGCGCCGAGGTCGACCCGCACGCCGGCGATCTCGCCCGGCAGCAGCTTGCCGCCGACGCGGCCGGAGGCCTCGGCCACGGTCACGGTGGCGCCGCGCCGCAGCAGCCGGTGGGCGGCGGCCAGGCCGGCGACACCGGCTCCGACCACGAGGACGTGCGGGGGACGGCCGGAGCCGTGGTGGGTACCGGTTGGCATGCCTCCACTCTCTCAAACCGCCCTTTTCCCCCGCCGCCCGCCCCCGCCGTCCCCTCGCGGCCCGCCGCCCGCTCCCGGCCCGCCGCCGGGCCGCCGTTCGGTGACCGGAGCGTGACCGCATCGCGACCTGGGCCGCCGAACGCGGCCGTGGGGTTCTGCGTCGAAGAGGCACAGACGGATACGGACAGCACGCTCACACCTCGGGGGGAACCCACATGGCCCACATGGCCCGCAGAACTCTGACGGCGGTCCTCGTCGCCGCCTCGCTCGCCCTCGCCGGCTGCGGCGCGGACGGCGGGGACCTCAAGTCGGCCTCCGGTTCCGACGCCGCCTCCCAGCAGGACGCGACCTCCCGGAACGAGGGGGCCGCACCCGGCGCGGGGGGCGAGGCGGCGAAGAGCCAGGACGGCGGCGCCCGCAAGGGGGCCGACGCTCCGGCCCTGGAGAGCACCCACATCATCCGCACGGCGCGCCTCTCGGTCCGGGTGGAGGACGTCGGCGACGCGGTGGCCGAGGCGCGCGGGGTCGCCGAGGCGCTCGGCGGCTACGTCGGCAAGGAGGAGTCGCACTCCTTCGACCACGACGGCATGGACGAGACCGAACTCGTCCTGCGGGTGCCGTCGGAGAAGTACGACGAGGCGATGGAGGACCTCAAGGGCACCGGCGACGTCTACCACCAGTCCGCCGAGGCGGAGGACGTCACCGACCAGGTCGTCGACGTGGACAGCCGGGTGACGTCGCAGCGGGCCGGTGTGCAGCGGCTGCGGGAGCTGATGGACGAGGCGGAGAGCCTCACCGACGTCGTCGCCCTCGAGAGCGAACTGTCCTCGCGTGAGGCGGAGCTGGACTCGCTGCTGGCGCGTCAGAAGTCGCTGCGGGACCGCACCTCGCTGGCCACCGTCACGATGACCCTTACCGACGACGACTACTTCGAGGAGGGCGGACGGGAGGAGCCCGACCCGGGGGTCATGGACGCCCTCGCGGCCGGCTGGAAGGCCTTCGTCTCCACCCTGCACTGGATCGTCATGGCCGTCGGCGCCGCACTGCCGTTCGCCGTGGTGCTGGGCGCCGCCCTGTGGCTCTGGCTGCGCCTGCGCCGCCGCCGCGGCACGGCCCCGACCGCCCCGACGGCAGGCACGGACGCCGCTCCGGCCGCCGCGACGGACCCGACCGGCGCCACCACCCGCACGGACGCCTCCCCCACCAACGACCCCACCGAGCGGTCCGACCGCCCCTGACCGCGCCCCGCCCCGGCTGCTCCTCACGTCCCCTGGGCCGATGCGTCCCCAGGCCAGAGCACGGGACAAACGAGGACATGGTGCGGACACATGAGGGCGCTGACCGATGCGCTCACCGGACGCCAAAGATGCGGTCGATCCGCACCTTTGGGACTGATCTCCAACAGGTCGTCTCAATCAGGGCTTCAGCCCCCCTTCCAGGCGACACAGCAGGGATTGTGTCCCACATCACGTTTAGCGGAGGGAACTATTCCTCTCTGCATCTGTTCGCGAGAGCTTCACATCTAATACGTTCATCGCACACTGATCAGGCTCTGTACCCACACCTCGCACGCAACTTCGCGGGACGCCTGGAGGCCTGATGGGTCATTTCGCTTGACTGCGGCCGCCCCGGGAGTGGGCGGCCGCCTGTGCTAGGGGTTTGGGTGGCTGCTCGACGTGCGCTCAGGGCGCCGTGGATCTCGACGGGATTGGCAGGCGCCTTGCTTGCCGGTCTGCTGTCGACGGTTACGTTCATCTCTCCGCCATCGGCGGGGGCCGCGGAGGACGGCACGCCGGTCGTGCCGTCGCAATCGCTGGGTTCGGTACCGGCGCAGGATGTGGAGGAAGTCGGCAAGCCGTTGCCGGCGCCCGAGTGGCCGGCGGCGGGTGAGGCAATCGTCGACCTGTCACAGGCCGCGGTAGGAGAGGCCGGCACGGTCGGCCCGTCGCCTTCGCCTTCCTCGGGCGGTGACGCAGCCGCGGAGATCGCCGAGGTGGTCGAGATCGCTCCGGCACCGGTCACGGACGGAGCGGTCACTCCCCAGTTCGGCGCGGTCCAGCGCCTGGGAGAGAGCTCCGCGTCACCGGAGCCGAGCGCGTCGGAGTCGCCGGAGCCGTCGGCGGCCCCGGAGGACGGCACGCCCACCGGCGCTCCTTCCCCGGGCCCGGAGGAGACGGCCGGCGAAGAGCCCGGTGACGCCGGGGTGCCGGTGTCACCGGAGCAGGTGGATGTGCGGGTCCTGGACCGCCAGGACGTGGAGCCCGCCGGCGGTATCGGCCTCGGCCTGCAGGTGACGCGCACCGACGGCGCCGACGTGCCCGGCCCGGTGCAGGTGGACATCGACTACTCCGGGTTCAAGTACGCCTTCGGCGGTGACTTCGCCGACCGGCTGCAGCTGGTCAGGATGCCGGCGTGCGCGCTGACGACGCCCGAGCAGGAGGGCTGCGCGGAGCGGGAGGTGGTGCCGGCCGAGAACGACACCGCGTCGGGGACGCTGACCGCGACGGTGACGGCCGAGCCGGAGGCGGGCCTGACCGCGCAGGCGGTCTCGAGCACGAGCGGCTCGGTGTACACGCTGGCCACGGGCTCCTCGTCGGACAAGGGCGACTACCGTGCTTCGACGCTGTCGCCGACGGGTTCGTGGAGTGTGGCGACCGGTTCGGGCGCCTTCAACTACAGCCTGCCCGTGCAGCTGCCGCAGCCACCGATGGGCAAGGCTCCTCCGCTGGCGTTCTCGTACAACTCGCAGTCGGTCGACGGCCGCACCTCCGCCTCCAACAACCAGGCGTCCTGGGTCGGCATGGGCTGGAACCTGGACGTCGGCTTCATCGAGCGCCGCTACCGCAACTGCACCGATGACGGTCTGCCGACCATCGGCGACATGTGCTGGGACTCCCCCAACAGCACGAAGGAGCCCTCCGGCGCGGTCTACGTCATCAACCTCAACGGCGTCTCGTCCGAACTGATCCAGGACAACACCGGCACCGGCTCCTACCACGTCAAGGACGACCCGGGCTGGCGGGTGCAGCGGCTGTTCGGCGGCCACGGCGCCGGCCGCGACGGCGAGTACTGGGTGATCTCCTCCCAGGACGGACACCGCTACTACTTCGGCTGGGGCCGCTCCGAGCGCACCACCACCGCCACCGGCTCCGTCTTCACCATGCCCGTGGTCGGCAACGACCCGGGCGAGCCGTGCCACGCCCAGTTCCCCGAGCCGTGCACCCAGGCCTACCGGTGGAACCTCGACCGCGTCGTGGACGCCAACGAGGTCGAGTCGATCTACTTCTACGACAAGGAGTACAACCACTACCGGTCCGTCGCGAACTCGGACAAGGCCCGCAGCTACGTCTCCTCCGGCTACCTGAAGGAGATCCAGTACGGCTGGGCCTCCCAGATCGCCGACAGCAAGGTCCCGGCAAAGGTCGTGCTCACCCACGTCAACCGGTGCGTGGAACGCATGAGCGAGGCCGATCCGCTGCGCAAGGCAGCGGCGACGTGCCCGACGTTCAAGGAGTCGCCGTCGTCGTACCCGGACGTGCCGATCGACCTGATGTGTGACGGCACGTCCGCGGACTACAACTGCGCGGGCAAGACGTACTACCCGACGTTCTTCTCCACCGACATGCTCTGGGACATCACCACCTACGTCCTGGACCAGACCGGCAGCGGCTGGGACACGGTGCAGCAGTTCCAGACCAAGCACGGCCTGCCCAATCCCGAGGGCACGATCGGCAAGACGCTGTGGTTCGACTACCTGCAGCGCAAGACGTACGGCGCCGGCACGGACCTGGTCCTGCCGGTGATCAACTTCAACGGTGTCGACCTGGACAACAAGGTCGGCTCCACCGAGCTGAACTTCCGCCGCCTCAGTGAGATCCACGGCGACACCGGCGCGACCACCACGGTCACCTACGGCTCCGCCAAGCCCTGCGACGCGTCCAGCCTTCCCTCGCAGGCCTCGAACACGACCGACTGCTACTGGCAGAAGTGGACCCCGGAGGGCGAGACCGAGGCCAAGACGGGCTGGTTCCGCAAGTACCTGGTCAAGAAGGTGGAGGTCGACCCGACGGTCACCACCAACCAGGACGGCGCTCCGGTGATGACCACCACCTACGACTACCAGGACAGTCCGGGGTGGCGGTTCACCAACGACCCGCTGACGCCGGACGCGGACGAGTCCTGGTCGGACTGGCGCGGCTACCAGGAGGTCGAGGTCACCACCGGCGCCGGTGTCAACAAGCGCTCCACGAAGCACTGGCTCTACCGCGGCCTCGACGGCGACCGCACCTCCAAGACCGACGCGTCAGCGACGAAGTCGGTGACCGTCAACGACGGCTACGGCGGCACCTACACCGACTCCGACTGGCTCTCCGGCCGGACCGTCTCCACCTCCACCCGCGACGACAAGGGCACCGGCCGCGAGAACACCATCTTCTCGTACTGGACGCACAACACCGCCCAGTACGACGGGATGCCCGACGCCCGCTTCGTCCGCCAGTCCAAGTCCGTCACCCGCACCCTGCTGTCCGACAACACCTGGCGCGAGCACGTCGTCGAGCAGGAGTACGACGACTCCGAGCCCGCGTCGACCACGTTCGGTCTGCCCATGCGCACCGACGACTGGGGCCAGAGCGACGTCTCCGACAACCAGTGCACCGCCTACGGCCGCGCCTACAACACCGACGCCTACGACTCCACCGGCGCCCAGCGCTGGACCGTCCTCGAGGACCAGGTCAAGCACTACCGCGTCAGCTGCTCCAGCATCACGGACGCCTACGTCGACGCCTACACCTCCACCCTCTACGACAACGCCCCGACGGTCGCCGACAACCACCCGGCCGACGGCAACCCCACCGAGATCCGCACCTACACGGCCTCCGGCAAGTACCGGACGAAGAACGCCGGCTACGACAAGGCCGGCCGCACGGTGTGGACCGAGGACGGCAAGCACAACCGCACCACCACCACCTACAGCCCGGCCAACACCTGGCCGACCGACGGCGTCACCACCACCACACCCGACCCGGACGGAGCAGCCTCACCTCGGGGCCCGCTGACGTCGAAGGTATGGACGTCCCGCTTCTGGGGGCTGCCCTACCAGACGCAGGACGCGAACGGGAACATCACGAAGGTCACCCTGGACGCCGCCGGAAGGATCACGGAGGTCTGGAAGCCGACCGAAACAGGCGCCTCACCCTCCATGAAGTTCGCCTACACCATCCCCACGTCGACCAACGGCTCCGGCGTCCCGGACGCCGTGGACGGCTACCCGCACATCACCACCAGCGTGCTGCAGTCCGGCAGCACCTACCTCACCTCGCACTCCTACAACGACGCTCTCGGCAGGGCCCGCGAGACGCAGGTGCCGCTCCCGTCAGCGGACGGGAAGGCGTACCGGCAGGTGACGGCCACCCGCTACGACTCCGCGGGCAACGTCGCCGGCACCTCGGCCACCTTCCGCAACCAGGGCACGGCCGGCGTGGGCGGCCCGTCCAGCCCGCAGATCGCCGACCTGCCCTCCTACACCGACGTGGTCGCCGACTGGGCCGGCCGCACCACCCTCTCCCAGCTCGTCGCCATGGGTGTCGCCCAGGCCAAGGGCAAGGTGACCACCACCTACAACGGTGAGAAGACGACCGTGCAGCCCGCGGTCGGCGGTGCCACCGACACGTACACGGATGTCTACGGCAAGACGGCGAAGGTCGTCGAGCACAACGGCAGCGCCGCCTACGCGACCACCTACGGATACACCCGCAAGGGCGAACTCGCCGAGATCACCGACACCCGCGGCAACACCACCACCTACGCCTACGACTGGGCCGGCAACCGCACCCGGACCGATGACCCGGACGCCGGCGTCTCCAACACGACGTACGACGCCAACGGCAAGATCCACGCCACCACCAGCAACGCCGGCAAGAACACCGTCACCTACGCCTACGACAACCTGGGGCGTCAGACCGGCATCGTCTCCGGGAGCACCGAGCTCGCCACCTGGGTGTGGGACCTGTCTGCCGACGGCAGCAGCGTCCCGGGCGGCAAGGGTCAGATCGTCCAGACCATCAGCCGGGACACCGACGGCACCGTCTACACCACGAAGAACAACGCCTTCGACACCCGCGGCCGCGCCACCTCCACCACCGTGACGCTCCCGTCCAAGGTGACGGGGCTGGCGGGCAGCTACACCACCACGGTCGGCTACGACGCCGCCGACCACGTCACCAAGGCCAGCTACCCGGCAGCCGCAGGCCTGCCCGCCGAAACCGTCACCACCACCTACAACTCCTACGGCCAGGCCACCCGCAGCACCTCCAGCAACGGCGCCGTCTACGTCGACGGCACGACCTACGACGCCTACGACCGCGTCAAGACCCGCACCTACGGAGCCGCTGCAGGCACCAGCGCCAACGGCGTCAGCGCCACCCGCTCCTACAGCTACCACGACACCGACGCCACACGCTGGCTGCAGAGCATCTCAACCACCACGGCCCTCAACAGCCTGATCCGCGAGCACCAGAAGGACACCTACGGCTACGACCTGGCGGGCAAGCTCACGGAACTGCGTGAACAGGCCAACGGACAGACGGCCCAGTCGCAATGCTTCACCTACGACGACCAGGCCCGCCTCGAGCACGCACTGACCACCACGGCCGCTTCCTGCACCGGAGTCACCGGATCCGACTTCAAGGGCCTCGCCCCCTATCAGAGCGACTACACCTACGACCGCCTCGGCAACCTGCAGTCCGTCACCGACACCAACGCCGCCGGACAGGTCACCAAGCGCGACCACCTCTACCCCGGCTACGACGACGCCGGCACCTGGACCACCGCCAACGCCGACCAGCCCCACGGCATCCGCAAGACCAACAACATCGTCGGCAGCGCCACCGTCTCCAGCGACGCCATCACCTACAACGCCGACGGCACGATGCTCAAGCGCACCGAGCCCGGCCAAAGCACAGCCACCGCCAAAACCACCAACTACACCTGGACCCCCCTCGGCCGACTCGCGACTGTCACGACCAACAAGTCCACCGGCAGCCAACTCACCCGCTACACCTACGACGCCGACGGCAACCTCCTCGTCCGCACCAGCCCCTCGGAAACCGTCGCCTACCTCGGCGGCACCGAACTCAGGACCACCGACGGCAAGAACGCGACCGCGACCCGCTATTACACCTGCGGCACCGCAACCGTCGCCATGCGCACCACCAACTCCGACGCCGGCAAAGTCACCTACCTGATGGCCGACACCCAAGCGTCAACCCAACTCGCCGTCGACGCCGACACCGGAGAAACCACCCGCCGCCGCTACACCCCCTTCGGCGACGAACGCTCCGGAACCCTCCCCACCGGAACCGACCACGGATTCCTCGGCAAAACCGAAGACCCCTCCACCGGCCTCTCCCTCCTCGGCGCCCGCGCCTACGACCCCGCACTCGGCCGCTTCCTCAGCCCTGACCCCCTCACCCTCCCCTACCAGCCGCAGAAACTCTCCGCCTACAGCTACAGCGACAACGACCCCATCAACTTCATGGACCCCTCCGGGCTGGTGTCAGTGTGCGCCAGCTGCGGCGGTATGGGACCACTGCCTGATCCGCCCAGCACGGGTGGCGGCGGCACCGGCGGGGGTGGCGGCACCGGCGGCGGTGGCGGCACCGGCGGCGGTGGCGGTTACGGCGGCGGTGGCGGCACCGGCGGCGGAAATGACGCCAGCCTGTGGACGATCGTCTTGGGTGAGGCAGCCGGTGTAATCGAAGGCGCCGCCGATATCGTGGACTACGTATCTATAGGATGCTGGGTAGACGAAGAAAACTGCGCCCGCAATAGCGACATGCAGGGTCTGCATGAATCAATGCAAGCCCTTGGGGCAGACATCAATTCCGACCAATACGGATGGGCCGCAGATAATGGCGCAGAGGCGCCCGGGCTAGCTCTCGGCGGCGGAGGAGGAAAAGGACTTCTCGCCAAGACCTGCGGAAAGCACAGCTTCACCCCCGACACCGAAGTCAAGCTCGCCGACGGCAACACCATAGCAATCAAAGATCTCAAAACCGGCGACGAAATCCTCGCCACCGACCCGGAAACCGGAACTACCGAAGCCCGCACCGTCCTCGCCACCATCATCGGCAAGGGGAAAAAGAACCTCACCGAACTCACCCTGAACACCGGTGGAGCCACCGGGACCATCATTGCCACCGACCACCACCCCTTTTGGTCGCCCTCCGAGCACGCCTGGGTCGACGCCGCAAACCTCAGACCCGGCATGACCCTGCGCACCGACACGGCAGCCTCGGTCACCTTGCAGGCGGTACGTCACTTCCAACAGAAGCTTGAAGTCCGCAATCTCACGATTGACGGCATCCACACGTACTATGTGCTGGCGGGCGAGACTCCGGTCCTCGTTCACAATTCTGGCGGCTGCCCTCCCGCAACCCTCATTCATTACACCGACGAGGCCGGGATGAATGGGATCGTGGGAAGCAAGAAATTGAATGCCTCAACCAAGGAGGCGAGTCCGAAGGATGCGCGCTATGGTGACGGGCAGTATCTGTCTGATATCGCTCCCGGAACCAAGACCTGTGGACAGCTGTCGCGATGCTTCCTCGGGCACCCATTCTCTGGGCGACGGTTCACTAACTACGTCGAGATTGACGTCAGGGGATTGAATGTCGTCAAGGGAAGAGACAGCGTCTATGTGATCCCCAATCAAGGACCGTTGGATCTGAACGGGCGCATAATCGGTCACGGAGCGAACTGAGATGCAATACCTCAAGGTGCTGTGGAGCCACAACCTGCCTGATGAGCCGATCGAGCTATACAGCGAGATCGACGATGCGGGGTACGAGATCCGCAAGGTGGAGATCTATCGGGACGGGCGTCGGGATTTCGCGGACGGTGAGTCATCCTCGGGAACGACCACGCTCGGGGAAAGTCCGCTTCCGAGCCTGGAGGAGATTGCCGAGCAGGAAGAGTTTTCTCCGTCGCTCATTGAAGGAGTGGTCTTTGAAAGAGTCTGGCGTCAAGTCGTAGGTGACTCCAATGACTCCTGATCACGGGCGCGAGTGACCTTCGGCGCTTGCAGTCTTGATCACTCGGAACCTCGTGTCCTTGATTGCCTGGATTAGAACTCATCCCGAGATCAGGGAAAATTCTGGAAGCCCCGCCGGATTTTGATTCCGCCGGGGCTTCTTGGGTGTCTGACGGCAACGTCAGCGGACGGCAGCAGTGCCAGGTGGGTCGTCGGTGTCGTCGTCGGTCGGGCTGAGGGCGTCGTTGAGGGTTTCGATGGCTTGGCGTTGAAGTCGGAGTCGTACGCGGGCGTAGACGCCGGCGGTGACGCCGATGTGGGCGTGGCCGAGGAGTTCCTTGATCACGACGAGGTCGACGCCTTGTTCCAGGAGCAGGTCGTAGCCGACGGCCGCGACGTGCCCGGCAAGGTCGGGAGCGATGGCCGCCCACCGGTCCCGCAGCGTGGCGCCTGCGGCCGGGAGCTCCCAGGCCCGCTCGGTGACCAGCGCGCCGATCGCCGCTCCGAGGTGCAGCGGCTCGCGCCCGTCCCGGCGCACCACCCTGGTCGGGCGCTCCTGCCGGGTCTTCGCCGGACGGCCACCGTTCTTGCGGGCCTGCGCCATCGCGGCGCGCAGCGCGATGCGGGCCAGGTCGACGCCGGACTTCTCGCCGCCGCTCATGCCTGCCCCCAGATGGTGTGCTCGAGGACCAGGTGGCGCATGCCCGCCAGGCGCTGGGCTCCATCGACCAGCTTGTGGCTGAACAGCCTCCTCGCGGATGTCTCGCCGTACTGGTCGATGGAGGCGAAGACGACGCTGTGGTCCTTGATCGCCCGCACCCGTCAGGCTCTGACCTGGTCAGGGTCAGGTCCTCGAGGACGAGCCCGTGCTCCTGGTCCACGCCGTTGACAGCCGGGATCGACGCGGCGGCCGGGCGCAGCGCGGGCACGACGATCGGTGCCACGGGCTCGGCAGGGGCGGTGACCGGCGGGGCTGCGGCTTTGGCGCCTGCCTTCGCGGCGGCCTTCCGGGTGCGGACCCGCTCCAGCTCCAGCTCGTGGGCCCACGCGCGGGCGGTGACCTGCTGGTGCAGCTGCCGGTCGACTTCCGCGCGGCGCTCTGCCTCGGTGGCGTGCGGCATCGCTGCGCCGACGGCGGCCGTCCACGCGTTGCGCCGGGCCCGGCGATCGACCTGCCGGTCCTCGCACCGCGGGCATGCCTGGCCGGAGTCGAGGAGCACGCCCTCATCGCAGCGGGCGTCGCCGCACTGCTGGCGCTGGGGCAGGTCCCGGGCGATCAGCCAGCCCACCGGGTCCTGGATCGGGCGGCCGGCGAGGCGGCGGTGCCGATGGCGGACAGGCTGCAGGGGCGGACTGGAGGTCGCGGGCGGCCTGGCGGCGCTCAGCAGCTGGCGCAGAGAACTGGAATCGGTCCCCAGCTTCACCGGTCGGTCTGCAGCGCAGACCGTCTTCTTCGGCGGAGGCACGCCTTCCTACCTCTCAGCGGAACACATCATGTCGATCTGCAAGAACCTGTGAGGTGCTGTCGGAAGTCGCCCTGAAACCGAAAGCACCTGCGAACTCCACCCCTCCGTCATCGACGCGCCGGACTACGAGGAGAGACTCGATGCCTTGGCGGAGTCCGGCGTCAACGGTCGGTCTACGGCGTCCCGTCCATGGACGACCAGGTGTTGCGCCAACTCAACTACTCCACCCAAGGTCACCTCCCTCCACACGGTGACGGCCTGCTCATCGCGCTCGGCCACCCGGCGCGTGGGGACCTGCAGGCTGGAACCGAGCCGGTGCATCAGCCGCGTCGCCCCGGACACACCGGAGGAGACGTGGAGCTTCCGGCCCGTCAGCGTGGCCACCCGCGAGGCCGTCCACACCTGGTCCTCCACCCCGCCGTGCGCGGCCGGGTGGAGGACCAGGTACACGGCGAGCTTCTTCGGACAGCGCGGCGACAGGCGGCACCGCGGCCCAGCCGTGCTGCTCGATGCCGGCGCCTCGAGCCCGCCGTCGCGCCACAACTGGTGCCACCGGGCGACCGACTTCGCGTTCATCCGCAGGCGCCGCGGCCACCTCCGACGGCTTGGCGCCTCGCCCGAACAGCTCGGCCGCCTGCACCCGCACCGGCTCCCGGCGCAGCCGTCCCGCGGCGGTCAGCCCGCGCACATCTGCATATCTCACACACCATCGGACCAGCCACCGCTTCGCGTTCATCAGGCACTTCGCACAGATTCACCCTGACGCGCCAAGTCAATAGGGCTCAGAGGAGCGGGAAGGTCAGACGCTGGAACGGGCCACCGATTTGCCACGTGTCCCAGTTACGTCCCTCTTGGCGCGGGGTGAGGACGTTTCCGGACCCGTTTGCCACCGCCATGTACGTCGCGCCGTTGAGAGTGTACTGCTCCCAGCGCTGGATAGGGCTGGAAATGTCGCACGGCCGCATGGTCACGGAGCGCTCCAGGCCGCTCACCTCGGCGGTCATGCACAGGCCGAGCGTCGCAGCGCGGGCGTTGGTGACCTGCGAGGTGAGCGGATTGAAGAACCACTTCTCGGACAGGTCGGTCACCGAGCACGGGTCCATGCGGATCGTGTGCGGCGCATCGCTCTGCGGGTAGGCGCACTCGCCGTACTCGACGCTGCGGATCTGGAACGTCAGCGGCAGCGGACCGGACGACTCCGCGGCCTCCGCGGTGCCCTGCAACGCCCCCGTGAGGACAGCGCACGCCACGACCCCCTTGAAGAGCCGACGCCGCGCCAATTTCTTGAACGAACGCAATATCATTACTTCCTCCACCATCGACACCGCTGCTTGGAGACCGGCACCTCGGAAGCGGTGCCGGCCGAGAGTGGTACCGCCCGTACCCGGGCCACAGTTCACCGGACGACTTCCATCAGAACGAGGAGGTCATCCTCCATAAGACTGGCGGGAATTCGAGGGCGTGTACAGAGATGACTCAGAATATGTGCAAAATTTCTTGCGATGTCAAGAAATAAATAATCATGGAGGCGTGCCTGATGCCGAACCTGATTGTTTGATGTCGGAGCGGCTCGCCTGACGGTGACTGCTGAGCGGAATGCTTTTTTTGCGTGGCCGACTGAGGACGGCTGCCTCTCACAAGATTCTCAGCTGACCCAAAAGCCTGACGTTGGTCACCTATGTTGCCGTCCCGCGCCACACCGTCGAGTTCCTCGCCCGCCTGCCGGCCGCCCGCAGCCGCCGGATCAGCACCCGAGACGCTCTCGGGCTCGGCCCGTTCCGGCAGGCAGCCCTGGTACTGCCCTGGTTCCGCGAGCGCGGCTGCGTGCACTGCCTGGCCCGTGACGCCGACGGCTCCCAGGCCAACCGGCTACCACTACCTGCACGAAGGCAGCGACGTCCTCGCCGGCCAAGCTCTGGACCCGACCGCGGTCCGGAACCGGTGGCAGCGCTGAGGGATGTCGCACGTGCACCGAGGGCGTGGAGGCGGTCCCGCCCTGCCGACCCCACGGAACTCGGCTATCCCGAAGAGTGAGGCACTGCGGTGACCGTCCTGCGGCCGCGTCGTTGGGCAGGGCATCGCGTACATGAGCATCCGCCCCCGACGGATACGTGAACGGCCCCCGGCGGTATCGGTTCCGTGGGCTGCGGGCTGCTGGTGAAGCAGCCCGCAGCCTTCAGAGATACAGCGGACGACTCATGCAGCGCGGGCCGCCCGTGCCTTTCACCAATTCGCTGCCGTCCACCGCTATCGGCTCCACTCCAGCCTGCTTCAGTGCGTTGACCGCTGTTTCCGTCATGTCGTAGCAGACGAGCCGCCGGTTACCCAGGCACAGACAGTTGCACGCCTGCCTGTACAGCGATTCTTCCAGCGAAACAGTGATCACGTTCATTCCTGTGTCGCGCAGCATGCCGATGAGGTCGACGCGTTCGACGTTCCGCCCGTCGAAAGCGGTCGCACTGAGGATGCTGTCCGGGTGCGCGATAGCTACGTCCTCCGCCACCGGCACCAGGCCACCGTCGAGGTTGATACGCCAAGGGGCCAGCTTGACGCCGATGATCTCGTCGACGGCGGACGGGATCATCGCACCCGCAAGATACTCGAGTGTGGGCAGTTGCGTGCGCCGACCATAGCCGATCAGAAGGATCCGCCTTCCTTCCCTGTAGTAAGGGATGACGTCTCCACCCTCCAACACCAGATCATCAGGAAGGCGCAGCACGGGCTCCAGGCCCAGCTCGCGGGCTGCGGCTTCCATGGCGTCTGATTCGGGCCTTCGAATCGGGGCATGCATGTTCCCGGCCACATATTTTCCGGGCAGCCAAGGAATCGTCACGAGAGCGTCCCGGGTGTAGACCTGGTTGGGATTCGTACGCGCCTCCGTGAATACGGATTGCGTGCCCACGAGATCAGAGAGACGGTACACCCGCCCCACGTGACGTTCGACAGCTTCCACAAATGCTTGGTGCTGCCTGCTGAACAGGGCGGGTGTAGGAACTGCTCGAAAGAGATACTGTTCCTGCAGGAGCCGGGCGTCAGTTACAGTAAGCATCCGCTCGAATGCGCCGGCCGCGACGGGGTCGTGCACGATGACCGCATCAGGCGTGACGGCGAATTCGCTCATGTTGCGCGTCGCTGACGAGTGCGGCCCCTCGTTCGGGGAGTTCGGCTCGGATGACGTCACTCGTGATCCTTTCCTCGTCGTGACGACACTGCATGCAGTGTCAGCGTTGCCGTCGTGGATCAGGAGGCGCGCTGCCCGAATTCCAACAGGGATCCCCAACCGGAGGTTCGGGAGGTGATTCCTGCGAGATGTAGCGAGTGCCACAAGGTGACGGCGTTACTGGAGATCACCGGGCGCCCACATTCCTGTTCCAAGGAGGCGAGCAATGCGAGCGTCGGCAAGTTGGTACAGCTGAGGAAGACGGTGTCGGCGTCGTCGGCCTCCGCAAGAGTCTGTCGCACGAGAGCGCGGGTGTGCGCATAGGGAACAGCCGCGATGTGCGTATCGAGGGAGATGCCCATTCCGCGTAGTGCGACGACCTCGTACCCGGAATCTTCCAGGAAGCGCTTCTCCAGTTGGTCTAGGTGAGACGGATAGGGCGTGACAACCGCAAGCTTTCGGGCACCCAGCACCGAAAGGGCGGTCAGAAGAGCGGTGGCGGTCGTCGTTGCCCGCACACCGGCAGCGCGCTCCATGCGGGCAACGAGCATGCCGTCGAATCCAGGGCCGCGAAGGAGACTCCCGAGCGTGCAGGCGAAAGCGATCGTTGCGGCCCCACCATCGGCGAGTTCGCATCCGGCTTCTTCGAGGCGGTTGCTGTCCACCATGCGTCCCAGCGCACTGGCGGACACCTCGCCCGACGGGAGGCGCATGCGAGTGAACAAGGGGCCCGTGTTCGCGGGTAGCACCGCGGGAATCTCCGCACTCAGAGCCACCGAGGTGCTCAGCTCGATGAACCCGAGCCAGGTCAGCGCGGCCCACGGCGGCCCCGAGTGTCCTCCTGATGCCGGCATCTCACTCCTTCGCCTCGGCGCTGCCTTTGGCGCTGGCGTTCCGCTCCGGATCCCGCTGACTGTGCGTTCGGGGTCTGCGGATCAGACGAGCTGGATACCCACACTTCCGTGGGCGCTGACGGGCGTGTACTGCTCGGTGCCCGGGAAGACGGCGTCGTAGCCGGCGGTCAGCGCCGCGACGAGGGGGACACCGACAGGTATCCGGGTCGTGCACTGCGCGACGCCGTTGGTGTCCGTGTAGGCGGTGCAGAGCTCATAGCGTTCTCCGCTGGTCTCGAAGGTGATGAGGAGCCCTGAGACAGGAGCGTTGTCGCTGATGCGGTTGATCTGGACGCGCAGGCCGGTCACTTCCCTGCTCAGCACACTGGCAACCGCGTAGTTGGCCTCTGCCCGCAGGGGCTGGGGATCGGAGGCAGTGGAACCTGGTGGTGCAGCCGCGATTACCCCGGCCAGGGCGGTAGCTACCAGGAACATGCCGAGACTGCGCTTCATGACCACTCCTCAGCGAGCCGTCCTGTGCGGCGTGGCATGGACTGTGCGGCCAGCCGCATCCGTGTCTTCCAGCATCTACTCGGGGCTGCGAGGACCGCCATAGGCACAAAGGATGGCGTGCGCAGCCCATTGTTGGACTACCTCCGGTGGCCGTGCGCCAGCAGCGCCGACGGTGACGCGAAGCGGTTCTCGTCCTGCGTTCCGGCCCCCGGCGGCCCGGCGCGACATAGGTTCTTCGCTGGCTGCCCTCATGAGCGGAAACCGTGGTCCGGCCGGAGGGGCCCACGGCTCGTTGGTGACGACGCCGGAACGGGAGGTGAGACCGGTCGGGCTGGAGCAGGCGCCGAGGTCGGCGTTGGCGAACACGGTGACGATGAGGATGTCGTCCCCGGCGTACAGTCCGCTGGTGATGTCACCGGTGAGGGTCAGTACGGTGGTCCCCGAGGTGCCCGGGCTGAGCGCCGTCGTGTAGGTGTAGGAACTGGTCGCGTACGGGCTGCCGGACACGGTCGCCCAGTCGATGGTGGACGAGCCGGACGTCGGGGACTGCAGCAGGGCGCAGCTGAGCGTTGAACGTTCCGGTTCCCCCGCCGGTGATGGTGCCACGCAGCAGCAGGGGTGTGTCGAGGTCGGTGCTGACGCAGTCCATGGTGATGGTGCCCTGCACGGTGACCACGGCCGGAGTGTTGGTCAGGTCCGGTTGTTAGGTCGTGGTGTTGCTGCCCGTGCAGGTGGCGCCGAGCACGTCGTCCGCGGCACTCACCGGTGCGGCGGCGAGGAAGAGCAGGAGAACGCCGGTCAGGAGAGCCGACAAGCGGCGGTGAACGCTCGTCAGTGCCATGCTCTGCCTCTCGGTGTTCCGCTCCTTCGGGTCGGTTGTCGCGAGAGACACCGTGCTCGTCTCCGCCCACTCCTCGGGATGCGCAGAGTCCGCGCACTCCTGCCTTCACCAGTGAGCAGCCCATGGACCCGTCCGCAAGCGGGCGTGCCGTCACCACGCCATGCGCACCGGCACGCGCATTTCACACGGGGAGTGCACGACCGGGGGAGAGTGCGTGCCCCCCGAAGGGGTCATGTACAGGGTGCTTTCGAGGGCCAACGCTGGCTGCACACCGGAGGTGCAAGGGCTTTGCCGCGCATCCCTTCCGCTCGACCGTCGGGTGTTCCGCCGCGCAAGGTCCTGCCCACCGGACTGTTGCGTCCGCAAGTCCGGAAAGGAAGTGTCTTCATGTACATACGTCGCTGTACCGCCGTCCTGACGGCTGCTGTCCTCATGGCCCTGGGGCTGGCGACATCCAGCGCGGCCGCGGCCCCCGCCGGGCTCCTCGACGTCACCTGCGCCGGCAGCCAGACCAGCACTTACTCGCCGCCACTGACGCTGACCGCCCAGGCGTCGACGACCACCGCCTCGACCCAGTACGGCCCCTGCGTCTCCCTCACCCAGCCGAACGTCACGACGGGCTCCCGCAGCGCGTCCATCTCCTACCCCAGCCGCACCTGCCTCGACCTGCTGGACAGCCAGACCGTCACCTTCACCATCACCTGGAACACCGGACAGACCTCGACCGTCTCGGGCAACGCCACCACCACCGTCGTCGGAGCAACCCTCACCGTCACCATCACCGGCAACGTGACCTCCGGCCTCTTCGCCGGCTCCAGCCTGGTGCAGATCAACGAAGGGCCTGCCACCGACATCACGCTCTGCACCCTGGGGCTGGGTTCGGTCTCCAGCATCTACTCCCTGGTGGCCCTGGAGATCACTTCCGTCCAGTGATTCGGCATGCGTCCGCGCGCGGGCGCATGCCGGTCGCGGATGCGGTCGTCCTGTGACCGGAAGGGACGGATCACGGATACGAGGCAGGCGGGCCGGGGTCGCCGGACCGGGGTTGGGGCGTACCCGGGGGTGACGAAGGTCCGCGCGGCGCTAGCGTTGCCCCATGAGCAGCAGCACCGCGAGGCGGGACCGGGAACGACTGGTGGTCATCGGCGGCGACGCGGCGGGCATGTCCGCCGCCTCGCAGGCACGTCGGATGAAGGACCCCGGCGAGCTGGAGATCGTCGCGTTCGAGCGGGGCCACTTCTCGTCCTACTCGGCGTGCGGCATCCCGTACTGGGTCGGCGGCGAGGTGGCCGAACGCGACGCGCTGATCGCGCGCTCCCCGGAGGAGCACCGCGCCCGCGACATCGACCTGCGGATGCGGACCGAGGTCACCGAGATCGACGTCGACGGCTCCCGGGTCCGCGCCCGTGAGCTGGACGGCGGCGAGGAGTACTGGACGTCGTACGACAAGCTGGTGATCGCCACCGGCGCCACCCCGCTCCGGCCGGCGCTCCCCGGCATCGACCTGCCCGGCGTGCACGGCGTGCAGACCCTGGACGACGGCCAGGCCCTCCTCGACACCCTGGCGGGCACCACCGGCCGTCGCGCGGTGGTGGTCGGCGCCGGCTACATCGGCGTCGAGATGGCCGAGGCGATGATCAACCGCGGTTTCGAGGTCACGGTGGTCAACCGGGGCAAGGAGCCGATGTCCACCCTCGACCCGGACATGGGCCGGATGGTGCACACCGCCATGGAGGGCCTCGGCATCACCATGGTGAACGACACCGACGTCACCGCCGTCCTGGTCGGCGCCGACGGACGGGCCCGCGGAGTGGTGGCCGGCGACCGCGAGTTCCCGGCGGACGTGGTGATCCTCGGCATCGGGGTCCGGCCGGAGACAGCCCTGGCCCGGGCGGCCGGTCTCCCGCTCGGCGCGAGCGGCGGCCTGCTCACCGACCTCGCCATGCGGGTCCGCGGCCACGAGAACATCTGGGCCGGCGGCGACTGCGTGGAGGTCCTCAACCTGGTCTCCGGCCAGCAGCAGCACGTCGCCCTCGGCACCCATGCCAACAAGCACGGGCAGGTGATCGGCTCCAACGTGGGCGGCGGCTACGCCACCTTCCCCGGCGTGGTCGGCACCGCCGTGAGCAAGGTCTGCGACCTGGAGATCGCCCGCACCGGCCTGCGCGAGAAGGACGCCCGGCGGGTCGGCATGCGGTTCCGCACCGTGACCGTCGAGTCGACCAGCCGGGCCGGCTACTACCCGGGCGCCTCCCCCATGACGGTGAAGATGATGGCCGAGGAGCGCACCGGGAAGCTGCTGGGGGTGCAGATCGTGGGCCGGGAGGGCGCCGCCAAACGGGTGGACGTGGCCGCGGTGGCGCTGACCGCCGGGATGACGGTGGAGCGGATGACCGCCCTGGACCTGGGGTACGCGCCGCCGTTCTCCCCCGTGTGGGACCCGGTGCTGGTGGCGGCCCGCAAGGCGGCCGCGGCGGTGCGCCCGCACGACGCCTGACCCTGCCCCTGCCCCTGACCCTGACCCTGTCGCCCGCCCGCCGCCGCCTTCCGTGTCTGAACCGGCGGGCGGCGGGCACACCTGATCACGTGGTGATCCCGGTACACGACATCAACCCGGCGCGGCGCGTCCCCTGGGTGCTGTACGCGCTGATCGCGGCCAACGTGGTCGTCTTCCTGCTCACGCCCGGCACCACCGGGTCGCTGACCGGGAACGTCCCGCTGGGCGAGCTGTGCCGGCTGGAGGCGTTCCTGGACCGGTTCGCCGTGGTGCCCCGGGAGCTGATCCTCGACCGGATGCCGCGCCTGGTCCCGACCGGCGAGACCGGGGTGGGGCCGGAGGGCGCGGGCTGCGTGGTGGCTCCGCCGGGCTACGCGAAGTCGCCCGAGCTGAGCGTGCTGTCGGCGATGTTCCTGCACGGCGGCTGGCTGCACCTGCTGGGCAACATGCTCTTCCTGTGGATCTTCGGCGACAACGTCGAGGACCGGATGGGCCACTGGCGGTTCGCGCTTTTCTACCTGGTCTGCGGCTACGCCGCCTCGTACGGCTTCGCGCTCACCGACCCGGATTCGGCGAGCCCGCTGATCGGTGCCTCCGGCGCGGTCGCCGGCGTCCTCGGCGCGTACCTGGTCCTGTATCCCCGGGCCCGGGTCTGGGCCCTGGTCCCGTTCCTGATCTTCCTGCCGCTGCGTCTGCCGGCCTGGCTGGTGCTGGGCCTCTGGTTCGTGCTGCAGGCCGCGTACTCGGCCGGTCAGGGCGTCTCCCAGGCGGGCACGGTGGCTTACGTCGCGCACGTCATCGGCTTCGCCCTGGGCATGCTCCTGGCCTGGCCGCTCAAGGCGGGCACCGTGCCGCCGCCCGAGCCGCCGGGCCTGCTGTACGGCCGGCAGGCGCGGCACGCCCGTCGCCCGTGGACCCAGCCCTGACCTGCCGCTGCCCCTGACCTGTCGTCACCGCCCCGCCGTGGCCCGGTCGGCCTCCGCCGTGGGGCGCTCCAGGCCCAGGTGGTCCCGGAGCGTGGGGCCCTCGTACGCGGCGCGGTACACACCGCGCCGCTGGAGCAGCGGCACCACTTGGTCGACGAACTGGTCCAGCCCGTCCGGCGCGAGGAGCGGCGTCAGCACGAACCCGTCGGCGGCCCCGGCCCGCACGTACGCGTCGAGGGCGGCGGCGAGCGAGGCGGGGGTGCCGGCCAGGCAGGGGCGCGGCGCGGTCCCCCGGCCGTGCGCGGCGCGCTTCCCGCGGGCCTCGTCCTCGGTCTCCCCCAGGACGAACGCGGCCACGGCCATCACCTTCAGCGCGCCGGGCGGGCGGCCGTACCGGGTGAGACGCCGCCCGAGGTCCGTGCGCAGGGCGCGGCCCGCCTCCTCGTCCGTGTGTCCGGTGAGGACGACGTCGGCGGTGCGGGCGACGGATTCGCGGGCCGCAGCGTCGGACCCGGCGCCGCGGATGACGACCGGGTGGCCCTGGGGCGAGGACGGCAGCGCGGGCCGGGCCGTGAGGTCGAACCAGGGCCCGCTGTGCCGCACGGTGCGGGGCGCGGAACCGGGCGGCCAGGCGCGCCAGAGGGCCCGGGTGACCTCGACGCACTCGTCGGCGCGGTCCGGGCGCCCGTCGTCGGGCATGCCGGCCTCCGCGAGCGGGGTCCGGCCCACGGGTCCGGCCTCCGTCGGGGAGGGCGGGCCCACGTGCCAGGCGGCGCGTCCGCCGGAGAGGTGGTCCAGCGAGGCCAGGCAGCGGGCGAGTTCGCGCGGTTCGCCGTCCGCCGCGTCGACCGTGGCGGCCAGGCCCAGGTGGCCGGTGACGGCGGCGAGGGCGTTCAGCACGGTCAGCGACGCGCAGCCGCTCCCGTCGTCGGCCCCCGGGCGCAGGTGCTGGTCCAGCAGGAGGAAGTCGAACCGGCCGCGTTCCGCGGTGTGCGCCAGGTGCCGGACGGAGGCGAAGCCGTTGCGGCCCCCCGCGTCGGGCGCGCCGGGGAGGTAGGCGGCCAGGTGGACGCGCCGGGGTGGCGCGGCAGCACCGGGGGCGGTCACCGCACGGCTCCCGCCGTGCGAAGGGCGGGAGCAGGGGCGGGAGCAGGGGCGAGAGCGGGAGCGGGTGCTGGAGCGGGGGCGAGGGCGGGTGCTGGAGCGAGGGCGGGTGCTGGAGCGAGGGCGGGGGCGGCGGCGGGGGCCGCGCGGTCGGGCAGGCGGAGGTGGTCGCGGAGGGTGCGCCCGGCGTAGCCGGTGTAGCCGGCGCGGAACACGCCGCGGGCCCGCAGCGCCGGCACCAGGCCGTGCACCACGGCGGGCAGGTCGGTGGCGGGCGAGGCGGGGACCAGGTGGAAGCCGTCCACCTGGCTCTCGGCGCGCAGGTCGTCGAGCCGGGCGGCCAGGGCGGTGGCGGCTCCGGTGAGCCGGTGGCCCGCGGGCGGCAGGGTGCCGGTGCCGCCGTTGAGCGCCACGGCGACCCGGAGCAGGATCCGCAGCTCCTCGGGGGCCCGGCCGGCCTCCCGCGCGCCGTGCTCCAGGCGCTGCCGCGCCGACCGGGCGGTGGCGGGCCGGTCGGCGTCCAGCAGGACGACGTCGGCCTCCCGCGCGGACAGCTCCCAGCGCCCGGCGGGGTCGTCGTGGCGGAGCGCCACCACGGCGGGCGCCGGTTCCCGCGGCGTGCGGTGCCCGTCCTCCTCGGCGCGGGCCTCGACCGGGCGGCCCGCCCGGCCCTCGCTGACGAGGTCGAGTCCGGCCAGGGCGGCGAGGGCGCGGGACGGCCCGGTGGGGGCCAGGGGCACCAGACCCAGCCCGCGGGTGAGGGGGGCGACGCACGCGAGGACGGCCACCGGGTCGAGGCCGCCGGGGTCGGACGTGCGCGGTGGCGGCGGGGCGTCGCCGAGGGTGACGAAGTCGAGCGCGCCCTCCTCGGCGAGGGCGGCCAGGGCCGTCCAGTGGGCAGCGGTGAGCGAGGCGGCGGTGTGACCGCCGGTACCGTCGAGTGCGACGGACAGATGGAGTTCGCGGGGCATGGCCTCAGGTCCTCGAAGGCGTGACGGCATGGTGCGTCGGACGGGGCGGGGCTGCGGCGGCGGCGACGCGAGCACGCGGTGAGCGCACGGTGAGCACACGCTGAGGGGAACGGCCCGTGACGGGGTCACCGGAAAGAGGTCACCGGGAACGGAGCCGGGTCACCGGGAAGGGGTGGGGGCCGGTCGGACGGCCCGCTGCCGCGTCAGGCGCAACACGCCGCGGACCACACCCGACCGAAGTCGATGTGGTCACGCGTGACCAGGCGCGGCTGGGCGTTCATGCGGTTCATTCAGCAGCAGCGGCGACGGTTCGTCAAGCCGGGGACCGCATGCCGGACATCCCTCAACTCGGCCGGAAAACACGCCCGTTGACGCATCCGGTCAGGCGTCCGCCGCACCGTCGACGCCCACACGGACGCCCCCACTCCGTCCCGTCCCGTGAGACAGGCGTGTCCATCATGCGACACGCCTCTTGGTGCGGTGGCCGGTTTCTGCCACGATCCCCTCAGTCAGGCGGCATCCGACGTCGAACGAGGGGGGACCATGCGCACCTGTGACCGCGCGGCCCTGTCGTTCGTCCTGCTGACCTCGCGCCGGCACGTCGATCTCGGCCGCACCTCGAGCGCCATCTGTCGCTCCGTCTGAGCCGTCCGGGGAACTCCCTCCGCGACGGCCGCACCGCCCCGTTCCGGGCGTCCGCACCACCCGTGCCCTGTTTCCCCGCTCCCTGAGCCACCACGGCCTTCTCCGCCGTCGTCGCCCCGGCCGAGCGGGATGTCGGCGAACCCGCTTCCGGGTCCTCGCCCGGCGTTCCACGCCTTGTCGATCCACTCCTTCCCGAGAGGACACCTCCGTGTCTGCCCTCCGACCGCTCGGCGCCCTGCGCGCCCTCGCCGTCATCACCGCGCTCCCCCTCCTCCTCACCGCCTGCGGGTACGGCTCCGACTCCGCCGACGACGGCAAGAAGGAGCAGGTCGCCTCGGACGCGAAGAAGCTCTCCGTCGACGAGGTGCGGATCGGCTACTTCCCCAACCTGACCCACGCCACCGCCCTGGTGGGCGTCCAGGAGGGCCTGCTCCAGAAGGAGTTGGGCGGCACCACGATCAAGGCGTCGACCTTCAACGCCGGCCCGTCGGAGATCGAGGCGCTGAACGCCGGCTCCATCGACATCGGCTGGATCGGCCCCTCCCCCGCGATCAACGGCTACACCAAGTCCCTGGGCAAGAGCCTGCGGATCATCAGCGGTTCCGCCTCGGGCGGCGTGAAGCTGGTCGTCAACCCGGACCGGATCAAGAGCCTGAAGGACGTCAAGGGCAAGCGGATCGCGACGCCGCAGCACGGCAACACCCAGGACGTCGCCTTCCTCAACTGGGTGGCGGAGCAGGGCTGGAAGGTCGACGCGGAGAGCGGCAAGGGCGACGTGTCCGTCTTCCGCACCGACAACAAGATCACCCCGGACGCCTACAAGTCCGGCTCCATCGACGGCGCCTGGGTGCCCGAGCCGACCGCCTCCAAGCTGGTCGCCGAGGGCGCCGAGGTACTGCTCGACGAGGCCGACCTGTGGCCGGACAAGAAGTTCGTCATCACCAACATCATCGTGTCGCAGAAGTTCCTGAAGGAGCACCCGGACGTGGTCGAGGCCGTCCTGCGGGGCTCGGTCCGGACGAACGAGTGGATCAACGCCAACCCCGACGAGGCGAAGGCCTCGGCCAACACGGCGCTCAAGGAACTGACCGGCAAGGACCTGCCGGCCGAGGTCATCGACCCCGCCTGGAAGTCCATCGCCTTCCTCGACGACCCGCTGGCCGCCACGCTCGACGCCCAGGCGGAGCACGCGGTGAAGGCCGGGCTGCTCGAAGAGCCGTCGCTGGAGGGCATCTACGACCTCACCGTGCTCAACAAGGTGCTCCAGGCGGAGGGCAAGGGGAGCGTCGAGGACGCCGGACTGGGCGCCCGGTAGGGGCAGCGGTCCGCGCCACGCGTGCGTAGCCGGGCCGGGGATTCCCCGCCCTGACGCGGCGCCGACATGCCCCCGGGCCGGGAGCGTGTCGGCGCCGCGCCCTATCGTCGGCGCCATGAGTGAGCCGACCTCCGCCCCCTCGTTGCTGCCCCTGGCCTCCTTCTCCACCTGGGCGCCCCTGTTGCGCGCCTGGACGGAGGGGAGGGGCGCCGGGGCGGACCAGGTCCTGCACCTGGCCGGTGCCGTCGGCCGTGACCGGGTGCGCGCGTCCGGCGGGGTGCCGCCGCACGCACGTGACTCGGCCGCCTCGCTGGAGGCGGTCGAGCGGGTGCGTGCGGCGCTCACCGCCGCCGCGGCGGAGTCCGTCACCTTCTCCGCCCGGATCTCCCCGTCGGGCCGGACCCGGCTGCGCCTCAGCGGCCCCGACGCCTCCAGGGAGGGCACGTCGGACCACGGGGCGCTGGTCCTGGTCGAGGACGCCGTGCCCGAACCGTGGCGCCGGCTGCCCGAGGTGTACCCGGAGGCCGGACGTCCCGCCGCGGACCCGGCCGGGGTGGAACGGTGGCTGCTGGAGCGGCTGCCCGGGGCGGCCGGCGCCCGCGACGAGGAGTTCGCCGCCGCCGAGGCACGCCTCGGTCAGCCGCTCCCCGCCGAACTGCGGTCCCTGTACCGGGTGGTGGGCACCCGGCGGGAGGACTGGGACACGGCGATGTACGAGGCGGTCCCCTGGGAACTCCTCCCCCTGGACAAGGTCCACGTCGCCGACGCCGCGTTCCGGTCGGCGCGCTGGCAGGTCGCCGCCCTGCGGGCCGTCGTCACCCCGCCCGGCGCCGCCGTCCAGGGGCTCGTCGGCTCCCCCGGCTGGATCGTCTTCGGTGAGGACGGCTGCGGCGACCTCCTGGCCGTGGACCTGACTCCCGGCCCCGGCGGCCGAGCCGGGCAGATCGTGGCGCTGCCCCTCGACGAGCCCGCCGGAGCACACCTGGTCGCGGACTGTCTGCTGGACCTCCTGCGCGGCACCGAACCGCACTGCGACGAACCACGGGGCGCCGAGCAGCGCGGCGGCTCCGCCGCCGGGGACCGGGAGCGGGACCGGGTGGTGGCCCGCCTCGACGCCTGGAACCGGCGCGGTGTCGCGGACGTGGCGGGCCCCGAGCTGGAGGTGCTGTGCGTGAGCCTCCCGGACGGGCCGCCGGCCGACCTCGCGCCGCTGGCCGGACTGCCGCGCCTGCGGACGCTCAGCGCCCTGCCCGGCACCCTCGCGGACCCCCGGCAGATCGGCGCGCTCTCCGGGCTGGAGTACCTGGAGCTCGGCCCCGCGGAGTGGCGGACGCTCCTGGACGCCGGCGCCGTCCCGCGCGGTCTCGCCGCGGCCAGGATCATCACCCAGGGCCTCGACGAGCCCGGGCCGCCGGTCGCCCTCTCCAACGAGATCCTGGCCCTGTGGGGCCGCCCCCCGCTCGTCCGCGCCGTCGTCGACGGAGACCTGGGACCGCTGCCTCAGCCGGGCGTCCCCGGCGTCACCAGGCCCGACCAGCCCGACTCGTAGGCCGGGAAGACCCGTTGGGCGCGCGGGTCGGCGCGAGGACGCCCGTGACCTGGACCGGGGCCGTCAGCGGTCGAGCGTCACCGGCGCGCGCGGCGTCGGCGGGCCCTCGGGGCCGTACCCGAACCGCACCAGCAGCTGGGGCCGCTGGCCGTGCCCGATCAGGGCCGCGGCCGCCCCGCGGAGGTCGGGCCACTCCATCCCCTGGTGGAGCAGCGAGGTGCGCACGCCCAGGGCGGTGGCCACCAGCAGTACCCGCTGGAGCGCCCGGCCCACGACGACCCGGTCCCGCGGCTCGTCCCGCCGGGTGCAGATCACGGCGAGCTGGACGTGGCGTTCGAAGCGGGCCGGCGGCGGGCGCAGCGCGGTGACCGGTCCGGTGAAGTCCCGGGCGGGGATCCGCCCCGTGAGGTCGGCGGGGCCGAGGGCGGTGACCGGGACGCCGTACGGGCCGCCGCCGGGGGGCCGGATCCAGGCGCGGGCCTCGGCGGCGCGGTCCGGGTCGGCGCGGTTGCGGGCCTCGGCGACCGCGGTGAGCCGCAGCAGCCGGCGGGTCACGGCGTAGGGCGGCACCAGCAGACGGGCCCCGGCCAGCCGGGCGGCGGTCGCCATCCGGGCCACCACCGGCTCGGGCACCGGGCGTCCGGTGTAGGGCAGCCGGCTGCTGCGGCGGCGGGCGACGGCGGCGTACAGGCCGAGGTCCGCGAAGGGGTCCGGGCCGGCCGGGTGCGGGCCGCGGGCCGCCGTGTCCACGACGGCGAGGAGGGTGTCGTCGCGCGGATCGGGCAGCAGCCGCACGGCCGGCCGCAGGCCCAGGTGCGCGGCGGCGACCAGCAGGTTCTCCAGGGCGGCTCCCACGGAGATCTGCCGGGCCCGGTGGTCGGGGTCGGTGTGCGGCAGCGCGCGGTGTCCGTCCAGGCGGACCTCCAGCAGCCCGGTGAGCGGGTGCAGGCGAAAGCGCCAGGGCTGGGTGTTGTGCACGGAGGGCGCGGCGGCGGCCGCCGTGAGCATGATGTCGAGCGCCGCGGAGTCGAGTTCCGGAGCGGGGACGAGCCGCATGCCTTCCTCCTCGGAGTCGGGTGCGGTCGGGCGGTGCCGTGACCGGCCGCCATGGCCATCACCTCGCCGGACAGGGCGGGTTCGACGGCGTGGACGCGTCCTTGTCCGGGTTCCGGCAAAGCGGCCCGGGTAATCCCCCCGGCTGCCGGAAGCGGGTCCGGCCGGTGGCGGGCCGCTCGGGCGGGACCACGGCCGCGGTGTCCGCGCCCGCCGCACCTCCTGGTCGGTCAGGGGTCAGCATGCGCCCCGCGCGCCCCGGGCGCCTGTGCCGTTCGGGCCGGGGCCGGGGGCCGAACGGCCCGGACCGGTCCCCCGGCTGCCCCGGCGGGTTTGTCGCGCCGCGTCCGGTCACGGAGGGTCGTTCCATGAGGCGACGAACGACAGGGACCGCGCCCCCGGAGCCGGGGCTGCTGCACCGCGCCTGGCGCCGCCTCGCCGCGTACCACCTGGTCCGTCAGGCCCGCGACCTGGAGCTGATGCACCGGGCCCTCGGCTTCGCCACCCTCGCCCTGGTCACCCTCGCTCCCCTGCTCATCGTGATCGCCGCCGCCGATCCCCTCGGCCGCGGCGGGTTCGCCTCCTGGCTCGCCGACGGCATGGGGCTCCCGGACCGCTCCGCGCAGGTCCTCACCGACATCTTCAGCCCGCCGCCCCGGGTGGTCGGCTCCACCAGCGTGCTCGGCGGCATCACGCTCGCCCTGTTCGGCGTCGCCCTCGGCGGCAGCGTGCAGAACGGCTACGAGCGGATCTGGGGCCTGCCCGCCGGCCGCTGGCACCGCGTCTGGCGGCAGGCGGTGTGGATGGTCGCGCTGACCGCGTTCCTCTACCAGGAGGTCCTCACCCGCGAACTCCCCGGCGGGGTGCGGATCGCCCTCAGCTCGGCGCTCGGCTTCCTGTTCTTCTGGTGGGGCCAGCACTTCCTGCTCGGCGGCCAGGTCACCTGGCGCCGCCTGCTCCCCGGCGCCCTGGCCACCATCGCCGGCCTGGTCGGCCTGCGCGCCTTCTCCTACTACGTCTTCACGCCGCTGATCGTGACCAACGCGATCAGTTACGGCGCGGTCGGCATCGTCCTGGTGGTGGAGTCCTGGCTGATCGGCGTGGGCTTCGTGTTCCACGGCGGGGCGCTGTTCGGCAACTGGCTGGTCCACCACCACGGCCCCGGCCGGGAGCGGCACCGGCGGCCCGAGCGGCGGGTGCGATGATCGTCCCTTCAGCGACCACCGCCGAGGAGCACTCCCCCATGCGACGCCTGCCCGCCGTCACCGGCCTCGACCCTGACCTGCCGATCCTCGTGCGGACCGCCGCCGGTGACGTGCCGGGCTGGGACGCGGTGTCGGCCGCGTTCCGCGAGCACGCCGACGCGGGCGTGCACGTCCTGGACGACCCGGTCTGGGCGGACGCCACCGTGGCGGAGGTCGTGGCCGCCCTCCGCCAGGACGAGGAGCACGTGGTCGTCCTCCTCGCGGACGAGGCCACCCTGCGGGACCCGTCGCACCCCTTGCTCGCCGCCACCCTGGTGACCCGCGAGGACTGCGAGGACGACGAGGAGTACGCCGCGCACGTCGAGTTCGGCGCCGCCTTCCGGGTCACCCCGGCGGCGGCCCACGACGTCCACGCCAACCTCGCCATCGCCAACCTCGGCTATGAGGAGTTCGCCGCGTGGGCCGCCGACGCGGCGGACGGCGTCCTCCGCGGGACCCGCTGACCGGCGGGGCCGTTCAGTCCCGGTCCGCGGCCGTTCCCAGGACCGCGACGAAGCCGGTCCACGCGCCGCGGGTGAAGGCGAGGCGCGGGCCGCCGCGGGCCTTCGAGTCCCGGACCCGCACGACCGCGGCGTCGACGGCGACCTCGACGCAGGCCCCTCCTTCGCCGCTGCTGTAGCTGCTCTTGAACCAGTCCGTCCCTGCGAGCGGTTCGGCGTTCATCGCTCCCCCAGCATCTTCTCGATCAGCGTCGCTGATTCCTCGGGCGTCAGCGCCTGCGCCCTGATGCTGCCATAGCGCGCGGCCAGGATCCGTACCTCGTCCGGGTCCGTGATCAAGCGGCTGACGTGCTGCACCTCCAGGTACGCCATCTGGGGCCTGCCCTTGGGGGTGAGCAGGATGAACGGCCCACCCAGACTGGGGTGCTCCCTGCGCTCCGTGGGCAGCACCTGCAACTCGACGCTCCGCAGGCGCCCGAACCGCAGCAGCGCCTCCAGCTGTTTGCGGTGGACGTCCCAGCCCCCGAGCGGACGTCGCAGCAAGGACTCCTCCAGGATGAATGTCGTGAACGGCGGGGGCCACCGGTCGAAGATCTGCTGACGATGCAGGCGCGCGGCCACGCGCTGCTCCACGGTCTGCTCGTCGAGCAGAGGGCGGCGGGTCGCGAAGACCACGCGTGCGTGCGCCTCCGTCTGCAGCAGCCCGGGGACGGCGAGCGAGCTGTAGTCGTGCAGCTCCACCGCGTCCGCCTCGAGCCGCGCGTAGTCCCGGAACCACTCCGGATGCCGCACGCGCCGCCGCGCCTTCGCCCGGTCCACGTCCTCCGCCGCCGCGGCGAGCAGCCCACCGCACTCCAGCACCCGGTCCACCGCGGCCAGCAGCTCCGGCTGCGGTGTCCGCCGGGCCCGTTCGACCGACGAGATCGTCTCCTCGCCGTAGCCGATGCGCTCGCCCAGTTCCTTCTGGCTCAGGCCCGCCCGCTCCCGGGCGACCCGGATCTGCCGGCCGAGGGCCCGGAACAGGTCCGCGACCTCGTCCGTGCCGTCCGCCTCTTCGCCCATCTCCGTACCGCCTCCCCTTGGTCCACGTGGCGGCCGGACGCCGGTACGGCGCCCCGGACGCACCCGTACAGTCACCCTCCGTACCGCCCACAGCGCCCCCAACGGTAGGCGGATTCCCTCACCCTCGGTGATGTGAATCAGCAATCCGTCACCGCCCCAGGTGATCCGAACCTCGACGACACCCTCCGGTTCCGCCGGCTGTTCCCCACCACCGCGCGGGGGGCGCACGGCGTCCGGCACGCCGCCGAACGGTGGCTCGCCGCGCGGCCGGGGCAGCGCGGCGGCCCGGACGTCGCGTTTCTCCTCGTCGCCGAGCTCACCGCGAACGCGGCCCGGCACGGCCGGGTGCCCGGCAGGAGCGCGCGTCTCGCGCTCACCCTCACGCCCGGGACGCTCCACATCGAGGTCACCGACGCCCGCGGCGACCGCCTGCCGGTGCCCGCCCCGGCGGACGCGGAGGACGAGTCGGGACGCGGCCTGCTCCTCGTCACCTCGCTCGCCGACGCCTGGGGCTGGGAGCCGTACCCGCCGAGCGGGAAGACGGTGTGGGCGCGGTGCCCCTGGTAGCCCGGCGCCGGGCGGCCGCACAGTGGCGCGTTCCGAGCGCGCCACCGCGCCCCGCGGTGGGCAGAACACCGGCATGACACCTACCTCACGCGCCCTGCGGCTCACGGCGACGCTGCTCACCGGGACCGTCGCCCTCTACATGACCCTGGTCGCCTTCGGGAACATCACCGACTTCGGCACCAACCAGGCGTTCGTCCGCCATGTGCTGGCCATGGACACCACCTTCGAGGACCCGGACCTGATGTGGCGGGCGATCACCAGCGAGGGCCTCCAGGACGCGGCGTACGTCCTGATCATCGTCTGGGAGAGCGTCGCCGCGCTGGTCCTGCTGTTCGGTACCTGGCTCTGGTTCCGCCGGGACCGGTCGAGGGCCCTGCGGATCAGCACCTACGGCCTGCTGATGGTGATGCTGCTGTTCGGCGTCGGCTTCATCGGCATCGGCGGCGAGTGGTTCGCCATGTGGCAGTCCGACCAGTGGAACGGGCTGGACGCCGCGACGCGGGTCTTCACCCTGAGCGGCATCGTGCTGCTCGTCTGCCACCTGCCGTTCAGGTCGCCGGCGGACGAGTGACCGCTGGGGCGCCGGCGCAGGCCGGCGCCCCCCCCAGGAACCTGGCCGACAATCGACGGATGACCGGAAAGCAGCCGTGATGAGGCGTGCGCGGCATGTGTCCGAGGTGTTTCAGAGTGTGATGTTCACGCCAACTTTTCCGGTCCCGGACGGCGCCCCGGCCGCCCTCCGGTGCGTTGTGTGAAGGTGTCGTCACATCGGGCGGCCTGGACCTACCCAAACGGAGGCCGCCCTTCGGGGCGCCGGCGCCGGATCGTCCCGCCATGACCACTTCCGCACCCTCGACGGGCGTCGCCGCCTCCGCGGGGCAGACGGGGCGCCTCCGGCGTCCCTAGCCTCCCGGTCATGCGATCACGGAACCTGAGACGAATCGGCCTCACCGGCATCCTCGGCCTCGCCCTGGCGCTCGTGGGTCTCGCCCCCGCCGCCCAGGCCGCGTTGCCCTCGCCGGCCACGCTGACCTTCGCCACCGACACGGCCACCACGACGCCCGGCGGCACGGTGCAGCTGTCGATGACGCTCACCAACAACAAGACCTACGACCTCTGGTTCATGTACCAGACGATCGACCCGACGTGGCTCACCACCCAGCGCCCGGACCTCAAGTACAGCTTCACCGGCTGCAGTCTGGCCACGCCGAACGGCAGCGTGCCGTGTTCCGGCACCGGGCCGGCCGACCTCGGCGGCAACTACGGGGCCACCGTCCCGCCCGGCCAGAGCCGGACGGTGACGCTCACGCTGCAGATAGCCCCCGACTCCGGGTGCAACGGCAACATCGGCTTCTACTCGTACTACTACGCCGAGTTCAGCGACACCACGAACGTCAGCGGCGGCCCGGTGTACACGCCGGAGACCCGGGTGCTCTGCGCCTGACGCCCTCCTGTCCGGATCCCGCCGGTCGCCCTGGGCGGCCGGCGGGCCCACGGGCCTGCGGAAAGGCGCGGACAACAGCGATTTCCCGTCAGCTTCCACAACAAGCCCACAATCACCGTACAAAGACATCATGATCTGACATGACCAAAGCGGCGACGACGGAATCTGTGGGGGAATCCGGCGTCGCGCACCAGGGGGACGCCGGCCCCGGGCTCCATGGCGAGCCGTCGCGGGCCGCGCCCACCCGTCCCGGGGGAGGGAACCGCACCGCATGAAGCGGACCACACGTACCACCGTGCTCACGGTGGTATCACTCATCGCCGCCCTGGCACTGCCGACCACAGTCGCCCAGGCGGACACCGACCGGCACCGCGTCGACCTGCGGGTCCTGGTGGTGAGCGACGGCGGCCCGGCCACCGACGCCGTCATGGCCGAACTGGACACGGCGGGCACGCCGTACACCGAGGTCGACCTCGCCCGGTCCGACCGGCCGGTGATCGACTCCGCGTTCCTCGCGGACACCGTGGACGGCCTGCCGCGGGCCAGGTACCAGGCCGTCGTCCTGCCCAACGACAACCCGTTCCCGGCCGGCTCGGCCGAGATGACGGCGCTCGCCGACTACGAACGCGCCTACGACATCCCGCAGGTGGACGCCTACACCTACGCCCGCCCCGAGGCCGGCCTGCAGTACCCGGTGTACGGCGGCTACTCCGGCAGCCTCGACGGCGTCACCGCCACGGTCACCGCCGCCGGTAAGGCCGGGCCCTTCGGCTACCTGGAGGGGGCCGTCCCGTTCGAGGACAACTCCCCGACCGTCGGGGAGAGTTACGGCTACCTGTCGACACCCGCCGCCGGCGCCGACTTCACCACCTACGTCGACGCCCCGATCCCCGGCACCAGCCGGCGCGGCGCCCTCGTGGGCGAGTACCGGCACGACGGGCGACGCGAACTGGTCGTGACCTTCGTCTACAACCAGCACCAGCAGCAGTACCGGCTGCTGGCCCGCGGCATCGTCGACTGGATGACCGGAGGGGTGCGCCTGGGCGCCTCCCGCAACTACTTCGCCGTCCACGTCGACGACGTGCTCGCGGTCGACGACCGCTGGGACTCGGACCTCAACTGCACGCCCGGCGACGTGGACTGCCCGCCCGGCCAGGGCACGCCCGATCCGATCCGCATGGTCGCCTCGGACGTCGACCACGCCGTCGCCTGGCAGCGCGAGCACGACTTCACCCTCGACCTCGCCTTCAACGCCGCGGGCAGCATCGACCACCGCCAGGACAACGGCGGCGCGGACCCGCTCACCGACCGGCTGGTCGCCGAACGCGACGAGTTCCGGTGGATCAACCACACCTACTCGCACGCCTTCCTCGGATGCCGGCAGGACACCACCGTGGTGCCGTGGCGCTGCGCCACCGACCCGGGCGGTTCCGTGGCGTGGGTCGGCAGGACGGAGATCTCCACCGAGATCTCCCTCAACCGCTACTTCGGCCAGGTCTCCGGGTTCCCCATGGACAACGGGGAACTGGTGACCGGCGAGCACTCGGGCCTGAAGGTGCTGCCGCAGCAGCCCGCGGACAACCCCAACCTGGGCCCGGCGCTCGCCGAGAACGGCGTCACCTGGCTCGCCTCGGACAACTCCCGCGACCCCGTGCAGCGGCGGGTCGGCCCGGCCACGACCGTCTCCCGCTACCCGATGAACATCTTCTTCAACGCCGGCCGGGCGGCCGAGCAGGTCGACGAGTACAACTGGATCTACACCAGCCGCGCGCAGGGCGGCAGCGGCATCTGCGAGGACAACCCGGCCACCACCACCTGCCTGCCGGCCCCGCTCGACCCGGCCACCGGCTTCACCGGCCACATCGTGCCGCTGGAGACGCGCATCGCGCTCGGCCACGTCCTCGCCAACGACCCCAAGCCGCACTTCATCCACCAGTCCAACCTGGCCGAGGACCGCATCGCCTACCCCGTCCTGACGGCCGTGCTCGAGGGCTACGACGCCCTGTTCACCGACAGCGCGCCCGTGGTGAACCTGCGCATGAAGGACATCGGCGTCGAGCTGCAGCGGCGCGGCGCCTGGCAGGACGCCGTCCGGGCCGGCCAGGTCACCGCCCACCGGATCGGCTCCACGGTGACCGTGCGGGCCCCGGCCGGCATGGCGGTCACCGCCACCATGCCGAGCGGCACCACGCTGAACGGCGCCGGCTTCGGCGGAGCCTACGCGGGCACCGTCTCCGGCTGGACGCCGTCCGCGAACGGGGGGCTCACCCTCACCCTGCCGCCGTCCTCCCCCGCCCCGTCCGGCGGTTCCGGCACGACCGCGGACGCCGGCCGGCGTACGTCCCGCCCCGCTCCCGACACCCACGTCCCCGAGGGCGTGACCGAACCGGTGCCGTTCAGCGGCCTGCGCTGACCGACGCCTGCGGTTCCCGGCCACGACTCCCGTGGCCGGGACCGCACGACCATCTCCCGACCCGGCCGGGGAGCACCCGCATGCAGCTCCATCCAGGGGCGCGCCGCCATGCCGCGACGCACGTCACCCTGCTCACCGAAGGCACCTACCCGCACAGCCACGGAGGCGTGAGCGTCTGGTGCGACCAACTCGTCCACGGCATGCCCGACCTGCGCTTCGACGTCCTCGCCGTCACGGGCACCGGCCGTGAGGCGGTCGTCTGGGACCTCCCGCCGCACGTCTCGCGGGTCCGCTCCGTCCCGATGTGGGGCCCCGCGCCCGAGGGGCGCCCGCCGCGCGGTCGCGCCCGCCGCCGACTGGCGCAGAGCTACGAGCGGTTCCTGAGCGCGCTGCTGGACCCGCGCGCCGAGGAGGGCTTCGCGCCCTCCCTGTACGCGCTGGCCGCGGCCGCGGCGGACGGCACGCTGAGCCCCTTCCTCCGCGACGACCAGGCCATCACCGTGCTCACCTCCGTCTGGAACCGGCCCGGTGTGCCCGCGCGGGAGGCCGGGCCCACCCTGCACGACGCGCTCACCGCCACCGGTCTCCTGGAGCACGCCCTGCGCCCGCTGGCCGCGCCGCTGCCGGAGCACGGCGTGGCGCACGCGGTCAGCGGAGGCGTGGCCGCCCTCCCGGGCCTCGCCGCCCTGGAACGCCACGGGGTCCCGCTGCTGCTCACCGAACACGGCGTCTACCTGCGGGAACGCTACCTGGGATACCGGACGGCGCCGTACAGCTGGCCGGTGAAGGCGGTGGTCCTCGGCTTCTTCCGGCTGCTCGCCCAGGAGACCTACCGCCGGGCGGCCCTGATCACCCCGGGCAACCGCTACAACCGGCTGTGGGAGGAGGAGGGCGGCGCGGCCCCCGGATCCATCCGCACCGTGTACAACGGCGTCGACCCCGCCGCGTTCCCGCCCGCCGGGCCCGAGCCGGCCACCCCGACCCTGAGCTGGGCCGGACGCGTCGACCCGATCAAGGACCTGGAGACGCTGATCCGGGCCTTCGCGCGGGTCCGCGCCCGGCGGCCGGACGCCAGGCTCCGCCTGTTCGGGGGGACACCGCGCGGCGGGGAGGGCTACCGGGAACGCTGCGAGGCCCTGGCCGCCGAACTCGGCCACGCCGACGCCGTCACCTTCGAGGGCCGGGTCGAGGACATCAAGGACGCCTACGCGGCCGGCAACGTGGTGATGCTGTCCAGCATCAGCGAAGGCTTCCCCTTCACCCTGATCGAGGCCATGTCCTGCGGGCGGGCCACCGTCTCCACCGACGTGGGCGGGGTGCGGGAGGCCGTCGGCGACACCGGGCTCGTCGTGCCGCCCCGCGACCCGGAGGCGATGGCCGCGGCGGCGCTGGAGCTCTTCGACGACGCGGAGCGCCGCCGGGCCATGGGCGAGGCGGCCCGGCTGCGGGTGATCGAGCAGTTCACCCTGCGCCGCACCGTCGAGACCTTCCGCTCCATCTACCTGGAGCTGGCGGGGGACGGCGAACCGGCGAGAGACGACGGGGACCTCCGCGCCACCGGGCACGCCGGCCCGAGGAGCGTGGCCATATGAGCGGACCGATGCCCCTGGAGCCGCACGGCACCGACCAGGAGACCCTGGCGATCCGGCTGGCCGGAACCCCGCGGAAGGCCCGCAGGGCGTACACGCGCCACGACCGGACCGTCGCCCTGCGGCGGCTCGACCTCCCCGAACCGGCTGCCGACCGCGACGGGCCGCGCACCGACGGGCCGCGCCACGGCGGCCGGGGCGACGGCCGGGGCGACGACGGCACCGTCGCGCTGCGGCGGGCCGTCCCGGCCGGGAGGTCCTCCGCCACCACGCGCCACGACGGCACCATGGCCCTGCGGATCCCCCGGTACGAGCCGGACGAGGAGCAGATCGGCCTGCTCGCCGCCGAACTCGCCGACCAGATCGGCCCCGCCGTCCACCCGTACGAGGTCGCCGCGCTGCTGGAGGCCGAGGGGATGCCGGTCGAGGTGATCAGGGAGCGGTACGGGCACCCCAACCTCTTCTCCCTCGCCTCGGCGCTGTACGACCGGGTGCCGCGGGTGTTCCCCGAGCCCGGCCGGGCGGCCGACCTCTGGCGTCCGGACACCGTGCGATGCCTGCTGCGCGGTGTGCTGTTCGCGCTGCCGGGCCTTGCCTACCTGCTCGCCGCCCCGCTGTGGCCGACCACCCGGCACGCCCCCGCGCTCATCCTCGCCGCGGTGGTCTCCTGGGCGTGGGGGCAGGCCCTGGGCCACCGCGCCCACCTGCGGATGACGGCCGGCCGCGGCGAGGCCGGGCGCACCCTGCTGGCCGGGGCGTCACTCGGCGCCCTGGTGGCGACCGCCGCCGCGGTCCCGGTCGCGGGGCCGGACCCCGTACTCCTCGTGGTCGCCGCGCAGTCGGCGTACCTGGCCGCGGCGGGCGTGCTGCTGGTGCTCGCCCGGGAACGCCTGCTGCTCGCCGCGCTCAGCCCGCTGGCGGCCGGGGCCGCGGCGCTGCCCTGGTGGGAGCCGGGCTCCGCGCTCCGCCTGGGGCTTCCGCTGCTCGCGCTGGCCGCCACGCTCGCCGCCGCCGCCGGGACGCTGCGGAAGGAACTGGCCGTCGCCCCGGCCGACGGCCCCCGGCCGCGGCTCGGCGTCTCCGTGCCCTACGGGGTGTTCGGGCTGTCCGCCGCGGTGCTGGTCCTCTTCGAGGGACAGCGGGACCCGTACGCGGTGATCGCGCTGACCGTGAGCATGGGCCCGGCCGAATGGCTCCTGTACCGCTACCGCGGCTGGTCGGTGGCCGCACTGCGGGTGACCGCCACACCCGCGGCGTTCCTGCTCCGCTCGGCCGGGATCCTCACGCTGTGCCTGCTCGCCTACCTCGCCCCGCTGCTGGCCGCCGCCCTGCTCCTGGAGGCCGAACCGGTGCCGCTGCTGCTCCTCGCGGCGACGCTGTGGACCGCCCTGCTGCTCCAGGCGTTCGGTGACGCCTGGCCGTCCGCGGCCGTCTGCCTGGCGGCGGCCGGTTCGACGGGCGCGGTCGCCCTGCTGAACCCGCCGGCGCATCCGGCGGTGTTCCCGGTGTGCTGCGGCGCCGCCGCCGTGCTCCTGACGGCGTGCGCGCTGCGGCTGCTCGGCCGCCCCGCGCCGCACGCCTGACGCCAACCCCCGCCCGTTGCTCCCCGCCCGTTGCCCGTTGCCTGTTACCCGTTGCGCGACCGTAGTGCCGGAAGGAACCCCTCAGTTGACCTCGTCGACCTCCTCCTCGTCCCCGCTCGCCGCCGTCACGGGAGCCGAGGGCTTCATCGGCTCCCACCTCACCGAACTCCTGGTCGCCTCCGGGTACCGGGTCAGGGCCATGGCCCAGTACAACTCCTTCTCGTCCTACGGCTGGCTGGAGACCCTCCCGCGGGACGTCCTCGACCAGGTCGAGGTCGTCCTCGGCGACGTCCGCGACCCCGGCTCGGTACGCGGCCTCCTGGAAGGCGCCGACTGCGCCTACCACCTGGCGGCGTTGATCGCGATCCCGTACTCCTACCAGGCCCCGCACAGCTACGTCGACACGAACGTGACCGGCACCCTCAACGTGCTGGAGGCGGTGCGGGCCCTGGGCACGCCGCGCCTGGTGCACACCTCCACCAGCGAGACGTACGGCACCGCGCGGACCGTGCCGATCACCGAGGACCACCCCATCAACACCCAGTCCCCGTACGCCGCTTCGAAGGCGGGCGGGGACCGGCTGGCCGACAGCTACCACGCCAGCTTCGGCACCCCGGTGGTGACGCTGCGCCCGTTCAACACCTTCGGGCCCCGCCAGTCGATGCGGGCGGTGATCCCGACCGTCATCGGCCAGGTCGCCGCCGGAGAGCGCACCATCACCCTCGGCGACCTGCGCCCCACCCGCGACTTCACCTACGTCAAGGACACCGCCCGGGCGTTCCTCGCGGTCGGCACCGCTCCCGCCGAGCAGGTCGTCGGCCGCACCCTCAACGCCGGCACCGGCGGCGAGATCTCGGTCGGCGACCTGGTCGCCCTGATCGGCAAGGTCATGGACGCCGACCTCGACGTCCGCGAGGACGCCGCGCGCATCCGGCCCGCGAACTCCGAGGTGATGCGCCTGGTCGCCGACGCGACCCGGCTCACCGCGGCGACCGGATGGCGGCCCGCGCACAGCCTGGAGGAAGGACTCGCCCACACCGTCGAGTTCTTCCGCGACCCGGCCAACCTGGCCCGCTACAAGACCGGCATCTACAACATCTGACGTCCCACAGCCCGCCCAGCAGCAAGGAGACCCCCCATGCACGCAGTGATTCTGGCCGGTGGCAAGGGCGTCCGGCTCCGGCCGTACACGACGTCGCTGCCCAAGCCCCTCGTCCCCATCGGCGGCGAACACGCCATCCTGGAAATCGTGCTGCGCCAGCTGGCCTCGGCCGGCTTCCGCAGCTGCACCATCGCCATCGGGCATCTGGGCGAGATCATCCGGGCGTTCGTCGGCGACGGCTCCCGGTGGGGCATCGAGGTCACCTACTCCACGGAGGACAACCCGCTGGGCACCATGGGCCCGCTGCTCACCATGCGGGACCGCCTGCCGGAGACGTTCCTGGTGATGAACGGCGACGTCCTCACCGACCTCGACTACGCCGACGTCCTGCGCGACCACGAGGTCTCCGGCGCCGCGCTCACCATCGCCACCTACGCCCGCAAGGTGAACATCGACTTCGGGGTGCTCACCACCGACGACGGCAGAGTCGTCGGCTTCTCCGAGAAACCCAGCCTGGACTACCGCGTGTCCATGGGCGTCTACGGCCTCTCCCGTTCCGTCCTCGACTCCTACACCCCCGGTCTGCCGCTCGGCTTCGACGAACTGGTCCTCGACCTGCTCGCCGCGGACCGCCCGCCGCACGCCTACGAGTTCGACGGCTACTGGCTGGACATCGGCCGGCCCGACGACTACGACCGGGCCAACGCCGAGTTCACCAGCCGCAAGCAGATGCTCCTCAAGGGGGCATGACGTCTTCATGCGCGTTCTCGTCATCGGCTCCACCGGCTACCTCGGCCGGCATGTCGCCGGGCACCTGCGGGCGGCCCTGCCCGCCGCGCGGGTGCTCGACGCCGGCCGCTCACCCGGTGCGGCCGTCCGGATCGACCTGGCGCACGACCATCCGGACCAGGTCGCCGACACCCTCGCCGGGGTGGCACCGGACGCGGTGGTCAACTGCGCCGGCGCCACCGGCGGTGACGCCGTCACCCTCGCCGAGACCAACGCCCGCGGCCCGGCCGTGCTCTGCGCGGCCCTGCGCCGGGCCGCGCCGGCGGCCCGTCTCGTGCATCTCGGGTCGGCCGCGGAGTACGGACCGGGCGACCCGGGCAGCCGGGTCACCGAGTCCGCGGCGACCCGGCCGGTGAGCCCCTACGGCGCGACCAAGCTGGCCGGGACGGTCGCGGTCACCGCCTCCGGCCTGGACGCGGTGGTCCTGCGGATCGGCAACCCGGTGGGTGCCGGGGCGCCGCCCGGCGGGCTGCCCGGCCGTGTCGCCGCCCTGCTCCGTGAGGCGGGGCGGGCGCCGGGGGCGGTGCTGCGGCTCGGCGACCTCTCGGCCCACCGCGACTTCGTCGACGCGCGGGACGTCGCCCGCGCCGTCGTGCTCGCCACCACGGCCGAGGGCCCGCTGCCCCCGGTCCTCAACATCGGCGGCGGCGACGCGGCCCCCGTGCGTGCGATGGTGCGCGGGCTGGCCCGCGCGGCCGGGTTCGCGGGACGGATCGAGGAGGACGCGGGGGAAGCCGCGCACTCGGCCCGCTCCCGGGAGGTGTCCTGGCAGTGCTCGTCCATCGACGAGGCCGCCCGGGCCCTCGGCTGGCGGCCGCGGTACTCCCTCGACGACGCGGTTACCGCGCTCTGGGCCGCCACACCACCGTCGGACGCGGCGGACACGGCGGGTCGCGTGGACACGCCGGGTGGCGCGGGCACGGCGGGCGCGGCCGCCTCGCGGCCGGTCGAGGCGGGCGGCGTCGCCGCGGGAGGGCCGGTGCCGTGAGTCTGCTGATCCCGCTCTACGTCCACCCGGCCGAGGACCCCGGCGCCTGGCACCGTCTGATCGCCTCCGCCGACCGCGCCTACGGGGTCGTGCTCAACCCGGCGAGCGGCCCGGGCCCCGCGCCCGACCCGGCGTTCACCACCGCCGCCGAGGCGCTGCGCGCGGCCGGTGTCCGGCTGCTCGGCTACGTGGACACCGACTACGGCACCCGCGACCGGGCCGACGCCGTCGACGACATGCGCCGGTACCGCGAGTGGTACGGCGCCGACGGCTGCTTCCTCGACCAGGTGACCACGGCCCCGGAGGGCCTCGCCGACTGCCGGAGGCTGGTCAGGGCCGTCCGCCGCTGCGGCGCCCGCACGGTCGTCCTCAACCCCGGCGCCCACCCGGCGCCCGGTTACGTCCGGCTCGCCGACCTCACGGTCACCTTCGAGGGGCCCTGGTCGACCTACGTGTCGGCGTTCAGCCGCCCCTCGTGGGCGGCCGGGCGGTCACCCGGACCCCTCTGCCACCTGGTCTACGGGGTGCCGGAGGCGCTGGTCCCGCTCGCGGTGCGCACCGCCCGCCGGCGCGGGGCCGCCGTCTGCGGCCCCGTGACGGGTGAACCACCCAATCCCTGGGCTGAATTGACCCCCGCCTTGACCGGGACGCAGCGGTGATCCGCGACCGGACGACCCGGCGCCCGGCGACCGCCGCCCTCGTCCTCGTCCTCGCCGCATGCCTCGCCGTCACCTCCTGCTCCGCCCCCGGCGACGACGCCGCCCGGGCCCCGCGGCCCTCCGCCGCACCCGACTCCACGGTGGGCGCACCCACCTCCCGCGCCCCCGGGGCCACCGCCTCCGGCACGCCCTCCCCCGCACCCCCGTCCCGTCGTCCGGACGGCGTGCCGCCGGGCCCGCGCTGGACACCCCGCCCCGGCACTCCGTGGCAGTGGCAGCTGGACGGGCCCGTCGACCCCACCGCCGCGGACGTGCCCGTCTACGACATCGACGGCTTCGAGAACACCGCGGCGGACGTCGCCCGCCTGCACCGCGACGGCCGGAAGGTGATCTGCTACATCAACGTCGGCGCCTGGGAGGAGTACCGCCCCGACCAGGCGGACTTCCCCCGCTCGGTGCTCGGGCGGCCCAACGGCTGGCAGGGCGAACGCTGGCTGGACATCCGGCGGCTCTCCGTCCTCCGGCCGATCATGGAGCGCCGCTTCGAGATGTGCCGCGCCAAGGGCTTCGACGCCGTGGAACCGGACCTCGTCGAGGGCTACGCCCACCGGACCGGTTTCCCGCTGACCGCCGGCGACCAGCTCCGCTACAACCGCATGATCGCCGAGATCGCCCACGCCCGCGGCCTCTCCGTCGGCCTGAAGAACGACCTCGACCAGATCCCGCAGCTCCTCCCCCACTTCGACTTCGCCGTCAACGAGGAGTGCGCCCAGTACGACGAGTGCGACCGGCTGTCGGCCTTCGTCGAGGCCGGGAAGGCGGTCTTCCACGTGGAGTACGAGGGACCGGCCGGCGACTTCTGCGCCGAGTCCCGCCGTCTGCGCCTGTCCTCGATGCTGAAGGAGCCCGAACTCGGGACGTGGCGCAGGGCGTGCTGAGCCACGGCAGCGGACCCGCTCCCCGCCGCGGAGGGGGTCCTGCCGGTGCCCGTGCGAGCACCGTCAGGGCCCCCTCCGGCCTTCCGGGCTCCGGGTCAGGCCTGGGCCTGTCGGTGGGCGCGGATGATGTCCGCGTACCGGCGGCCGCTCGTCTTGACGGTCCGCGCCTGTGTCGCGTAGTCGACGTGGACGAGGCCGAAGCGCTTGTCGTAGCCGTAGGCCCACTCGAAGTTGTCGAGCAGCGACCAGGCGTAGTAGCCGGCGAGGGGGGCGCCCTTGCGTACGGCGCGGGCGCAGGCGGCGATGTGCTGTTCCAGGTAGCGGGCACGCTCCGGGTCGTCGACGGCGCCGTCGGGGCCGACGGTGTCGGGGAAGGCGGAGCCGTTCTCGGTGACGTACAGCCGGCGGACACCGTAGTCGTCGGTGAGCCGCAGCAGGAACGCCTCCAGGCCGCCGGCGTCGATCTGCCAGTCCATTCCGGTGCGGGGCACGTCGGGCAGGCGGACCTCGCGGGCGTGGGGGACGGGACCGTCAGGGTCGTCGGCGACCGTGACCGGGAAGTAGTAGTTGAGACCGTGCCAGTCGAGCGGGGCGGCCATCGTCTCCAGGTCGCCGGCGCGTTCCGGCAGTTCGACGCCGTACAGCTCGCGCATGTCGGCGGGGAAACCGCGGCCGTGGACGGGGTCGAGCCACCAGCGGTTGGTGTGGCCGTCCATCCGGGTGGCGGCCGCGACGTCCTCGGGGCGGGTCGAGGCGGCCTCCACGGTGGAGTGGTTGGTCACGAGTCCGATCCGCGCGTCCGGCACGGCCGCGCGGAGCGCCTGCGTGGCCAGTCCGTGGCCGAGGAGCAGGTGGTACGAGGCGTGCACGGCGGCGGTGAGGTCGGTGAGTCCGGGAGCCATCCGGCCTTCGAGGTGACCGATCCACCCGGAGCACAGCGGTTCGTTCAGGGTGGCCCAGCGGGTGACCCGGTCGCCCAGCCGCCCGGCGACCACGGAGGTGTAGGCGGCGAGGTGCTCGGCGGTCTCGCGGACGGTCCACCCGCCCCGGTCCTGGAGGCTCTGCGGGAGATCCCAGTGGTAGAGGGTGATGTTGGGCGTGATGCCGGCGTCGAGGAGGCCGTCGACGAGACGGTCGTAGAAGTCGAGACCGGCCGCGTTGACGGGGCCGTCGCCGCCGGGGACGACGCGGGGCCAGGCGATGGAAAGGCGGTAGGCGCCGGCGCCCAGCTCCTTCATGAGGGCGACGTCCTCGGGCCACCGGTGGTAGTGGTCGCAGGCCACGTCTGCGTGGTCGTCGTTGTCGATCTTCCCCGGGGTGTGGGAGAAGGTGTCCCAGATCGACGGGGCCCGGCCGTCCTCGGCGACGGCGCCCTCGATCTGGTAGGCGGAGGTTGCCGTGCCCCACACGAAGTCAGGGGGAAAGGCGGCGAGGTCTATCGCTTCGGACACAGGGGGCCTTTCTGGGGTGGGCGCGGTGGTGCGGTGACGGAAGGGCGCGTGCGGCCGCTACTTGACGGCGCCGGCGGTGAGGCCGGTGACGAGGTAGCGCTGGAGGAGCAGGAAGCCGGCGACGACGGGCACGCTCACGACCAGGGAGGCCGCCATGATCTGGTTCCAGTACACGTCGTTCTGGGTCGAGTAGCCCTGGAGGCCGACGGCGAGGGTGCGGGTGGTGTCGTTGGTCATGACGGAGGCGAAGAGGACCTCGCCCCAGGCGGTCATGAAGGCGTAGACGGCGACGGCGACGATTCCCGGGATCGCGGCGGGCACGATGACGCGGAACAGGGCGCCGAGCGGTCCGCAGCCGTCCACCTTGGCCGCCTCGTCGAGGTCCTTGGGCACCGAGTCGAAGTAGCCGATCAGCATCCAGATGGAGAACGGCAGCGAGAAGGTGAGGTAGGTGAGGATCAGGCCGCCGCGCGAGCCGAAGAGCGCGATGCCGGTGGCGTTGCCGATGTTGACGTAGATGAGGAACAGCGGCAGCAGGAACAGGATGCCGGGGAACATCTGGGTGGACAGCACGGTGACCGTGAAGACGCGCTTGCCGCGGAAGGAGTAACGGCTCACCGCGTAGGCCGCGAACACCGCGATGGTGACGGAGCAGACGGTCGCCGCGCCCGCCACGATCAGCGAGTTCACGAAGTAGTCGGCGAGCGGAACCGTCTCCCAGATGTCGAAGTACGGGCGGACGGTGAGGCCCGAGGGGATCCAGGAGAACTTCCCCGAGACGTCCTCCAGCGGCTTCAGCGAGCTGGAGATCATCACGTACACCGGCAGCAGCACGAAGCCGGAGAGGAGGGTCAGGAAGATCCGCCGGCTCCACAGGAAGGACTGCGGGGCGGCCATCGGGGAGCGGACCTGACTCCGGAACTGGTCAGACATCGCCGGCCTTCCTTCCCCGGGACGTGAACATGAGGTAGGCGCCGGTCACCACGAGCAGGAACAGCAGCAGCAGGACCGACATGGCGGAGCCCGTGCCGAAGTTCCAGGTCTGGAACGACGACTGGTAGATGTGCAGGGAGATCAGGTCCGCGGACTCCGGCGCCGCCTCTCCGAAGAGGACGAAGGGGGTGTTGAAGTCGTTGAACGTCCACAGGAACAGCACCAGGACGAGGACCTGGTTGACCGGGCGCAGCGCCGGCAGCGTGATGCGGCGGATCTGCTGCCACACGCCCGCGCCGTCGAGGGCCGCCGCCTCGTAGATCTCCCGGGGGATGTTCTGCAGTCCCGCCATGACGATGAGGAAGGCGAAGGGCCAGCCCTTCCACACCGAGACCACGAGCAGCGCGACGAAGCTGTTCTCGCCGATCAGCCAGAACGGCGGGGTGTCGGTGAGCCCCAGCTGTTCGTGCAGGACGTGGTTGATCAGGCCGTTGTCGCGCTGGAACATGAACGACCAGGTGATGACGGCGGCGTAGACGGGCAGCGCGTACGGGACGAGGAAGAGCGTGCGCAGGAAGCCGCGGCCGCGGAAGCCCTCCTGCAGGAAGATGGCGGCGGCCGCCCCGAGCAGCCAGCACAGCCCGACCGACAGCACGGTGAACAGGCAGGTGACGAGGAAGGAGTTGAGCAGTGCCTCGCCCACGGGGGCGTCGAGGTCGACCGCGAGGGAGAAGTTGTCGAGGCCGGCCCAGGGAGCGGTGGTCCAGTCCCGGATGTAGAACTGGGTGAGCTCCTTGAAGCTGACGGCGATGCCGATCACCATCGGCACCAGGTGGACCAGGAGTTCGAGCACGAGCGCGGGGAGCAGCAGGAGGTACGGCAGGCCGATGCGGCGCAGCCGCCCGGAGCGGCGCTTGCGCGGCGCTCCGGGGGCTTCCTCGCGTGCCTTCCGCTCGCCTGTGCCAGGGGCAGCGGTGAGAGTCATGGAGGAGTCCGTACTCACTTGGTGGGCATCTGCTGCTGGGCCTTCTCGAGCTTGGCCCGCACCGACTCGGTGGTCACCGGCCGTCCCGCGGCGGCGTCGGCGAAGAGTTCCTTCACCGCGGTGCCGACGACGGTCTCGAACTGGGACTCCTCGGGCACCTGCGGGAGGGCGGCGGCGCTGGTCGCCAGGGTCTCGCGCAGGACCGTGAGCGAGGGTGTGTCGAAGGCGGGGTCCTGCTGGGCGGCCTTGACCGGCGGGATGGAGCCGTAGGCCTTGTTGAGGATGACCTGCTCCTCGTCGCTGGTCATGAAGCCGACGAACTTCTTGGCGCCGTCGATGTTCTTGGTGTTCTTGAAGACGGCCAGGTTGATGCCGGCGACCATGGAGTTGGTGGCGGTGCCCTGGCCGGGCTCGCCGGACTGCACGGGAGCGGGGGCCACGCCCCAGTCGTCCTCGTTCATGCCGTGGGACGCGAAGGTGGCCGAGGCGGTCTGCCACAGCACCATGCCGGTCTTGTCCTTGGCGAAGTCGCTCAGGGACTGGTTCTGGGCGTACTCGGCGTTGCCCGGGGCGATGATCTTGTGCTCGGCCATCAGGTCGACGTACTGCTTGACCGCGGCCACCGCGCCGTCGGAGGTGAAGTCGGGCTTGCCGTCGGGGGTGAAGAAGTCGGCGCCGTGCTGCTTACCGAGGACGAACACCTGGTGGATGTTGTTGGAGAGGTTGGAGCCCTCGGCGCCGAGGCCGTTCTTGCCCTGGGCGGTGAGCTTCTCGCCGGCGTCGACCACTTCGTCCCAGGTGGCCGGCGGCTTCTCTATCCCGGCCTCGGCGAACAGCTTCTTGTTGTAGTAGAGCGCGTAGGCCATGGAGTACAGCGGCACGGCGGCGGGGTCCTGGCCCTGGGCGCCGGTGGAGCCGAGGGCCGATTCCACGAAGCGGTCCTTGCCGCCGATCGCCTCCATGTTCCCGGCGTCCCAGGGCAGCAGGGCGCCGGTGGCCTGGAGGGAGGTGGACCAGGTGTTGCCGATGTTGAGGACGTCGGGGCCCTGGCCGGAGGTGGTGGCGGTGAGGATCCGGTTGAGCAGGTCGGACCAGGGCACGACCTCCAGCTTCACCTTGATGCCGGTCTGCTTCTCGAACTTGTCGAGTTCGGGCTGGAGGACCTTCTTGTCGACCTCAAGGTTGGCGCCCTGGTTCGAAGCCCAGTACGTGAGCGTCTTCGGCTGTTCGTTGGAGCCTTCCGAGCTGGTGGAGCCCCCGCCGCAGGCGGCCGCGGTGAGAACGAGGGAGAGTGTGACGGCGCCGACGGCCGCGGCTCTGATTCTGCGCATGACTTCGGAGGCCCTTCCGGAAGGTTGACGGACTTCGTCTGCGGGGAGGGTGCGACACACATGGCGTCCCGCGTTCGAGCCCTGAAGCGCCCCCCGCTTAATTCACGGTGTGAGTTAAACCTCAAGCGAAGGTCGCGTCAAGGCCTTGGCCCGAGGTAAGTTGCGTGCAGGACATCGAAGACGAGGGGGCACGGTGAAGATGCGCAGCGGCCGTACGGTGCGTGACCTGCGGCGGGAAAATCGCACAGCGGTGCTCGAACGGCTGTACTTCGACGGGCCCCTCAGCCGTTTCTCCCTGGGTCCGGTGACCGGGCTCAGTTCGGGCTCGGTGAGCAATGTGGTGTCCGAGCTGGTCGCCGAGGGACTGGTGGAGGAGGCCGGCAGCGTGGACTCGGCCGGCGGCCGCCCCCGTACGCTGCTGCGCATCAGCGCGGACAGCGGCTACATGATCGGCGTGGACATCGGCGAGACGCGGGTTCGGATCGAGCTGTTCGACCTGGCCCTCACCGAACTCGCGCGCGTGGAACGCCCGTTGGAGACCGACGCGCTGCGGCGCGTGGACCGCTACGACGTCGGGGTCGTGGTCGGTCACCTCCGCGAAGGCATCCCCGAGGTCCTGGAGCAGGCGGGCATCCCGGCGGAGCGGCTGATGGGCGTCGGTATCGGCGTGCCGGGCATCGTCGCCAGGAGCGCGCAGGACGGAGCCGTGGTGCACGGCCAGACCATCGGCTGGGACGCCGTTCCCCTGGAGCGGTTGCTGCGGGAGTCCCGGCTGCTGCCCGAGACCGTGCCGTACTACATCGACAACGGCGCCAAGACGCTCGGCCAGGCGGAGATGTGGTTCGGGGCCGGCCGGGGCGCGCAGAACGCGGTGGTGGTCCTCTTCGGCTCCGGTGTCGGCGCCTGCGTCGTCACCGACGACATGCGGTCCGGCGTGGCCCTGGAGTGGGGGCATCTGACCGTACGGGTGAGGGGCCGCAACTGCCGCTGCGGCGCGACCGGTTGCCTGGAGGCGTACGCCGGCGCCGAAGCCCTCCTGCAGCGTTGGGCGGAGGCCGGCGGGCGGCCGCCGGCCGGCGTGGACGAGGAGACCGCGCTGACCGCTATGCTCGCCGCCGCCTACCCCGTCCCCGGTGCGGAGGGAACCACCGCGCCGGCCGACACGACCGCTCTGGCCGTCCTGGAGGAGACCGCCGAGTACCTCGGCGCGGGCTTCTCCGACCTGATCAATCTGTTCCAGCCCGAACGCATCCTGGTCGGCGGCTGGGCCGGTCTCCAACTCGGCCGGCGTTTCCTCGACACGGTGCGGACGTACGCCGCCGCGTACTCGCTCAAGTACCCGGGCGGGCGCGTCGAGATCGACCTGGGCACCCTCGGACCGGACGCCGTCACCGTCGGGGCGGCGATACTGCCGCTCGCCGACTTCTTCGCCCGCGGCGGCCGCAGGGCCGAGGAGGACCCGGAGCGGCAGAGCCCTGTGTGGCAGACCAGCCTGCGCGAGCGGGCGGCGCAGTGAGGAACCCGGCCCTCAGCCGGTGACCTCCCGCCGCTCGACCGTCACCTCGCCCTCCCACCGCGGGTCCCCCGCCGACCTGCCCACCATCAGTCGGTAGGGCCCGGGCTCCGTGACCCAGGCGCGCTCCTCCTGCGACCAGTGGCGCAGGGCACGGGGCGCCACCTCGACCTCGGCGGTCACCGTCCGGCCGGCCTCCGCGCGGACCGCGGCGTACCCGGCGAACCAGCGTACGGGCCGTTCCACGGCCGACTCCGGCCGTGCCGCGTAGACCTGGACGACCTCCCGCCCGGCGCGGGCTCCCGTGTTGCGCAGGCGCACCCGCAGGGTGAACGCCTCACCCGCCGTGGCCTTCGCCGGCGCCTCGACCTCCTCGTACTCCCAGGTGGTGTAGCCGAGTCCGTGGCCGAACCAGTAGGCCGGCGCGCGGCCGGCCCGCAGCCAGGCCCGGTGGCCGATGTGGAGACCTTCGGCGTAGTCGAGGCCGCCCTCCACGGGCCGCGTGCGCGTCACGGGCGTGTCCGCGAGGCGGGCGCCCCAGGTCGTCGGAAGCCGGCCGCCGGGTTCCCGCAGTCCGAACAGCACGTCGGCGAGTCCGGCGCCCGCCTCCTGCCCCGGGAACCAGGCGAGCAGCAGGGCGCCGGCCTCCTCCCGCCACGGCATCTCGACCGGGCCGCCGCTGTTGACGACCACCACCGTGCGCGGATTGACCGCCGCCACCGCCCGCACCAGGTCGTCCTGGCACCCGGCGAGGGACAGGTCCCGCCGGTCGTGGCCTTCGGTCTCGTCGTGCTCCGTGGTGCCGACGAACACGATCGCGGCGTCCGCCTCCCGGGCCGCCCGCACCGCGGCGGCCACCGCGTCCCGCGCGGCGGGCTGCGGGGGCGCCGCGGTGACCACGGTGGCGCGACCGCTGTCCTCGACCAGTTCCCGTCGTGCCACCACGTGCACGGGCCGCTTCGAGGACAGTTCCGTGGAGGCCTCGCGCACGGGCGGGTTGACGTGCACCACCGCCGGGTCGTCGGTCTCGCGGGGGAACACACCGTCCAGGAGCGTGCGTCCGTCGACGGTGAGGGACATCCGGCCGAAACCCCCGACGCCGAAGGTCCAGGTGCCCCGCTGCCGGGGCCGCAGCAGTGCGCTGATCTCCACCGTGTGGGCGCCCGGCGGGAGTTCCGGCTCCAGCTGACGGGCCGAGAGGCGGTGCTCGGCGTGCAGTTCCCGCCCCTGGGCGTCCAGGACGCGCAGCAGTACCCCGGGAGCGCCCGACCTCGGGTCGTCGCACCGGTCGGTGTCGAGCGGGGCCGCGGCGTCCGGGAGGGGCACGGGGACGTGCACCACCCGGACGCGGCCGCGCAGCCGGGCCCGGACGGCGGCCAGGGGGGTCACCACGCCGGAGGGAAAGACACCGGCGCTGCCGCCGCCCTGTGCGCGGGGTGACGTGGCGTGCGCGCCGATGACGGCGACGGTGGAGAGTTCCGCCGGGTCGAGCGGCAGCACTCCCCGGTTGCCTAGCAGGACGCAGCCGGCCGCGGCCGCCCGGCGCAGCAGCGTCCTGGTCCCCTGCGAGCGGCCCACCGGTACGAGGCGCCGGCGGTACGGGGTGAGGGCGCCCACCCGGCCGGCGAGCCGGAGCAGCCGCCTGACCTTGTCGTCGACGGCTGCCTCCGGGACCCGTCCGTCCTTCACCGCCTGGACCAGGAGGGCGCCCCAGGGGCTCTGCGGGCCGGGCATCGCCAGGTCGAGGGCGGCGCGGGCCGGCTCCTCGGTCGACCGCAGGGCGCCCCAGTCGGACACGACGACTCCGTCGAAGCCCCACTCGCCCGCGAGGGGTTCCGCGAGAAGGGGATGGGCGGTCATGGTCGTGCCGTTGACGGAGTTGTAGCCCGCCATGACGAGCCACACGCCCGCCTCGACGGCCTGCTCGAAAGGCGCGAGGTAGACCTCGCGCAGCGCCCGCTCGGACACGCGGACGTCCACGGTCAGCCGGTCGGTCTCGGAGTCGTTGGCGACGTAGTGCTTGGCCGTGGCCGCCACCCCGCGGGCCTGGATGCCGCGGATCAGTGCGGCGCCCGTACGGCCGGTCAGCTCCGGGTCCTCGGAGAAGCACTCGAAGTGCCGGCCGCCGAGCGGGGACCGGTGGAGGTTGAGCGTCGGGGCCAGCACCACGTCGACGCCCTTGCGCACGGCCTCCGCGGCCAGCAGTCCGCCGAGTTCCTCCACCAGTGCCTCGTCCCACAGGGCTCCCAGGGCGGAGGCGGAGGGCAGCAGCACGGAGGTACGGCGCTCGTCCCACGCCTCGCCCCGGACGCCGGCCGGGCCGTCCGACAGCACGATCTCCCGCAGTCCGATGCCTGCCTCGCCCGTAGTGCGCCACGTCGTCGCGCCGGTGAGAAGGCGCACCTTCTGCTCCAGGGTCAGCTTGCCGAGGTACCCGTCCGGCGTCCTGTCGTCCATGTCCCGCCCTCTCTGACAGCTGAATCGGTCAAGGCCCTGCCGATGCCCGCCGGGCAGGGCGGAGGGCCCGGCCGCTCTCGCGTGTGCGGGAGCGGCCGGGCCCCGGTGCACCGGCCGGTCAGGGCAGTCGGTAGTCCGCGTTCAGGACCGCGGGGCGCTCCGGGTGGTACAGGTCGTAGCCGCGCGCGTCGCACTGGAAGCCGCCGACGATGCACCGGTCGACCAGCGCCTGGAGGGTCCGCTCCTCCCACGCGTTGAAGAAGTCGTAGTGGAAGGAGTAGCCGCGTCCGCTGGCCAGCCGGACGTCGCTCATGTCGCCGTTGACCGGCCAGGCCATCTTGAACTCGATCATCGGCAGGGCGACCGGGTGGGAGGCGGGGCACATGTTGTCGTTGGTGCCGGGCTTGACCACCGGGTAGGCCATGTGGCTCTTGTGGTCCGGGGTGTCGAGGTACCTTCCGTCCCAGCAGCTGGGGGCCTGCATACGGAGGTTGAGCTGGACGTCGGGCCGGCTCGGGCAGGTCGCCGGGATGTCGGTGTTGAAGAAGCTGTCACCGCACTCCCAGCCCTCGACGAAGCCCTTGTGGCCGCGGAACTGCTGGGCGCTCTGCATCGGATCGCCCACCACGAACCGCAGCCCCTTGGGGAAGGGACGCACGCTCGTGTAGTCGGTGACACCGGCCTTGTAGTAGATGACCTGCGGGCCGACGGGGGAGATCTTCCGGTCCCCCTTGTACAGGGAGGGCATCCAGTACGCGGAGGCGTCGGCCGGCGCGAGACAGGTGGTGTCACGCCCGTAGAGGCTCGCCGTCGTGCTGCCGGCGTGCGTGGTCCTGTTGCCCATGAAGGTGTGGTCGTGGGACTTGCCCGGCTGGCCCGGGTACACGATCGGGTCGTCCGGCGCGGTGTGCGTGACGGCGCAGTTGGCCTGGAACTCCTTGTGGTAGCGCGGCGGCGGGGTGGCCTGGGACGGGGTCACGCCGGTGACCGGGGGGACGGCCGGTATGTATCCGTCGCCGTCGGGGTCGTCGCCGGACGCCCGGGTGGACACCGCCGCCGTGTGCCCGGTGTGCCCGGCGGCCGACGCGGCCGGGGTGTCACCGGGGCCTGCCGCGGTGGCGACCGTGCCGAGGCCGAGCACCGATGCGACGAGGGCGGTGCCGAGAAGGAGCGCGGGGAGTTGCTTCGAACGCCATGTCATGAAGGGCCTCCAGCCCAGGAGTGGGGGGGGGTGGGGACCCGGCAGGGGTTGGAGCGCCGCCCCCGCCGGGGGCCTGGCGTGGTGCGTCAGCTGTAGACGCCGAACTCGTGGAGCGAGTAGCCCCAGCCCGTCCCCCTGGACGTCAGGTGGAGACGGACGTGCCGTGCCGTCGCGGCGACGTCGATGGTGTCGACGTCGCCGTTCCCGGTCGTCGTGGAGTGGACCGTGCGCCAGGTGTTCGCGTCGTCGGACACCTGGACCTCGTAGGACCTGGCGTAGGCCGGATCCCACACCAGTTGGATCTTGCGGACGGCCGTGGAGGCGCCGAGGTCGACGCGGATCCATTGCGGGTCGCTCCAGTCGCTGGCCCAGCGGGTGTCGGCCCTGCCGTCGGTGGCCTTGGCGGGCTCGCAGGGGCAGTCGCCGTACGACGCCTGGTGGGAGGACGCGGTGGTCGGCTTGTTCAGCGCCACGTTGGTGCCGGTGACCGGCGGGGCGACGACCTTGACCGACCTCGTCTCGATGCCGGCGTTGCCGCGTCCGTCCTCGGCCTGGATGTACACCTTCCACACGCCGAGCTTCTCGGGCGCCGTCACCGCGAAGGCGCCGTTGCCGGTGGAGCGCCAGCGGGCCTCGACGAGACGCTTGTCGCCGTTCGCGTAGTTGCCGCTGAGGAAGACCTTGTACGTGATCGCGTCGCCGTCCGGATCGCGTACGTCGGCGCGCACGGTGAACTCGCCGCCCGCGGGGGCGGAGGAGGCGGGGCCGACGGTCATGTTCGTGATGACCGGGGGCGTGTTGTCGCCGGTCGTCGACCCGGTGTAGGCCTTCTTGACGGCGTAGTAGGACAGCCGCTTCAGGCCGTCGGGCAGGAGGTTGAACCAGACACCGCCGAAGTCGTGCTCGATGCCGTAGTGGAAGAGGGTGGCGCCGAGGGCGACGCCCCGGTGCCCGGTGACGCAGTCCCACGCCTTGGTGTACCCCTCGGCCTTCTGCACGTCGGTCGGCTCGTCGGGCACACCGTTGGCGTCGTCCGGCACCTCCCATTCACCTGCCGGTCCGCCCTCGGTGATGATGTACGGCTTGGTGTAGCCGCCCTCCTGCCAGTCCTCCCGGACCCCGCAGATGTCGCCGTAGGAGTTCATCGAGTACAGGTCGAGGTCGGGCGCGTTGCGCTTGTAGTAGGGCCAGGCTCCCGTCCAGGCGTCGGTCGAGGTGACCGGGTGGTCCGGGTCGATCGAGTGGATCTTCTTCGCGACGTCGTTGACGAAGGTGGTGTAGGCGTTGCGCTGGGCCTCGAGTTCGGCGCCGCCGTAGCAGTTCTGCAGGCCGAGCACCGACTCGTTGCCGACGTTCCACATCAGCGTGGCCGGGTGCGACTTGTAGGTCTCCACCCAGGTGGCGAACTCGGTCAGCATGGTGTTCTTGTACGTCGTGTCGGTCACGTAGTTCACGCAGCCGCCGCTGCCCGGACCGCCGCCCGGCTGGAGCCAGAAGCCGTTGATCACGCGGATGCCGTTGGCCGCAGCCGAGTCGAGCAGCGGTTTGGTCCCGCCGTCGGTGCCCCAGGTGCGGATCGTGTTGACGCCCATCGACTTCACGTCGGGCATGTACCGGGGTGCGTCGGCGATGGCCGGGCCCCAGGTCAGGCCCTTCACGGTGTACGGCTGCCCGCCGACGGTCAGTCGCCAGTCGCCCTGGGAGCCGGTGACCTGGACCGCGCCCGTGGCGGGCGGTGTGCCGCCCGTGGTGCCGTAGACCTGGAACTCCCACAGGGAGTAGCCGTAGCCGCCGGAGCGCTCGGTGCCGAGCATGCGGACGTAGCGGCCGGAGCCGGATACGGCGATCTCGTCGGTGCCGCCGTCGCCGCCGGTCACGCTCCGCAGCGTGCGCCAGTCCGTGCCGTTGTCGGATGCCTGGATCTGGTAGCTCTTGCCGTACGCGCCTTCCCAGGTCAGCACGGTGCGGCTCAGGTCGGACCGCTGTCCGAGGTCGACCTGGAACCACTGCGGGTCGCTCCACGAGCTGGCCCAGCGGGTGCCGGTGAGGTTGCCGTCGACGGCGGCCGAGGGGGCGTACCCGGCGCCTTCCTGGGACGAGGCGGTGGCGGGCCGCCCCTGCGAGAGCAGGGTCTCGGCCGCCTGGGCGGGCGGTGCGGCGAGGCCGAGGGCCGAGGCCGTCAACGCGCCGAGGGTCAGCAGGGAGAGGCCGGCGCGGCGGGCCGGGACGGCCGGTAAGAAGAGTCTGGACACTTCTGCTCCTGGCAGGTCGGAGTGCCGGACGGGGAGCGCTCTCCAGGGGGATCCCGGTCCCTGTTCGGCGCGTGGGCCGCGGCGCGGCGTACCGGAAGGGGCCCGGCACGGTCGCAGCGGGGGGGTGCGGAGGTGGTGCGGGGGTGCGGAGGTGGTGCGGGGGTGCGGAGGTGTGCGGGGTGCGGAGCCGGGGGCCGCGTTCGGGCCGCCGCGGGCCGCGGGCCCCTCCGGGCCGGGGCGCGGGCTGTCACCCGGACCGGAGGGGAGTCAGTGCCTGCCCGCTCGCCGGATCGTCCGGCGAGCGGGTGATCGGCGTGTCAGGGGAAGGACACGAGCATCGACGGCACGGTCGTGGTCCCCGCGGGGACCGTGGAGGCTCCGGTGTCGTTGATGACGTGGTTGTAGTGGCCCATGCCGCCGAGGGACACCACCAGCAGGCTGTGGAACCTCACCCCCGGCTTGACGGGGGTCTTGAAGCCGTGGTGCTGCCGGATCGACGGGTCGACGTTGTAGTTGCAGTAGCTGCCCAGGCCCCACGCCTCGTGGGTGTCGACGGAGTCGTCGACGCGGTAGGCGGCGTAGCCCTGGGTGGAGCCGTTCTGGATGGCCGCCTGGTTGGGCGCGTCGTACGCCTTCTCGTTCTGGTAGAAGATCGTGCGGCCGCGCTCGCCGTACCACTCGACGTCGTACTTGTTGAAGTGCTCGACGAACAGGCCGGTGGCCAGGACGTCGTCGCCGTTGACGCGGACGCCGTAGTCGGCGCGGTTGGTCTCCCAGCCGACGCCGTCGCCGTGGTCGGCACGCCAGACCCAGGTGTGGTCGATGATGGTGTCGTCGCTGTTGACCACCATGCTGGTGGTGGCCTTGCCGGCGTGCGCGCCGCCGATTCTGATGTAGACGTCCTGGACGGTGGTGGGGTTGGCGGCGTGGTCGGCGGAGGCGTTCTGAGGTCCGACCTCCAGCAGCGTCGGGGAGTTGACGGTGCCGGCGTCGATGAGGAAGCCGGCCAGGCGCACGCCGTCGACGTCGGCGACGCGCATCGCGGTCACCCCGTTGTCGGGGATGATCGTGGCCAGCCCGAGGCCCAGGACGATCGTGTTCGCCCGGTCGACGTTGATGGTCCGGTCCACGTGGTAGACGCCCGGCGTGAACAGCAGGTGCAGGCCCTGGGCGAGCGCCTGGTTGATCGTGGCGGCGGTGGCTCCCGGCTTCACGACGTAGAACCGGCTCAGCGGAATCGACTCGCCCTGCGGGGTGCCGCTCGCCCAGGTGGTGCCGCGGGCGTTGGTGCGCTTGGCCGGCGCGAAGACCTTGTACTCGTTGCCGTCCAGGTAGAGGAAGGGCTTCTCGCGGGAGATCGGGGTGGTGTTCAGGGTCGTGTAGCGGGGCTCGGGGAAGCTGGTGGCCGGAGCGCCCTCGACGCCGGAGAAGACCTGGTTCCAGACGGAGTTGGACCAGCCGCCGATGGCGCTGTCACGGGTGTACCACTGCTGCTGCGAGTAGTTGCCGACCTGACCGTCGATCTTGGAGTCGGCGATGTAGCCGCCGCTGGCCCAGCCGTAACCGTTGGGCGCGAGGTTCAGCCCGCCCTTGACGTGCATGCGGCGGAAGGACGCCGCCTGGGAGACCGCCCACCGGTTGGTGCCGCTGACCGGGTTCAACGCCAGGTTCTCGGCGGCCCGCCAGAAGTTCTGCGTGGCGTTCCCGTTGAACCAGCCGGCGTCGACCGTGACGTCGCCGTTGATGGTCGTGTCGTCGGGCTTCAGGCCGAGACCCGCGATCTGGGTGTAGAAGCCGATCTGGGCGTTGAGGTTGCTGTACGTGCCCGGCTTGAAGAGGAACGCGTGCCGGCCGTTGCCGAACTGCGCCGACTCCTGCTGCCGGAACACCTCGTCCAGCTTCGCCTGGATGCCCGGCGTCGACGGGTCGAAGACGTGCACGTTCGGGCCGAGGTCGCCGCCGCCGGGCAGTTGCGGGCCTCCGGTGCCGCTCTCGCCGTACACCTTGAACTCCCACAGGGAGAAGCCGTACTGGGTGGCGCGGGCGGTGCCGTACATCCGCACGTAGCGGGCGTCGCCCGTCACCGTGACGGTGTCCGTGCCGCCGTCACCGGTGGCGGTCTGGTAGGCCGTCGACCAGTCGGTGCCGTTGGTGGAGAGCTCGATGCGGTAGCCCTTGCCGTACGCCGTCTCCCAGTTCAGGACGACCTGGCTCACCTTGGTGGTCGCACCGAGGTCGACGCGGATCCACTGCGGCTCGGAGTGGGCGCTCGACCAGCGGGTGCCGGTGTTGCCGTCGACGGCGGCGGTGGCCGGCGTGCCGCCGTTCTCCTCGCTGGAGGCGGTGACCGGCTTGCCCTGGGAGAGCAGTACGGGCGCGGCCTCGGCCTTCTGGACAGGTGCGAGGGTGAGCAGCGTTGCGGCGACAGCGGTGACGACCGCGCCGACGATGCCTCGGCGTACGAGTCTGCGGGGTGGCGGCGGCGCCAGTGACGGTATGCCAACTACAGCCATGCGGGGGCTCCTTGGGCACGAAAGGGGAACGAGCGAGCGCTCTCGGGAACCTTGCCCGCCACGGGACGGGACCGTCAAGGATCCGTCACCACTTATCTTTCGTCTTTCATTAAGACCGCGCGATACACTGGGTCCCTCTGCTCGGAAACCGGTCCGGAACGGGTCCGCTCCGCCCCGGCCGCCAGTGACGGTCCTCACGGGACACCCCTGGGGCAGGGCTGCGTAGGCTTGTGCCGACGCCCCGGCAGGTCGGGAGAGCCGACCTCCACCCACCTGGCGAAGCGTCGGCGAGATCGGCAAGTGGTCGGCATGAGCCCCGAAGAACCTTGGAAGAGCCACCCGCACGTGCGCCACGTTGTAAGGTGAAAAAACAGCCCTTGACCTGCAAGAACGCAGGCAGGGAGCCTACCTCCAGGAGTACCCCGATGCTGCGTACGATGTTCAAGTCCAAGATCCACCGCGCCACGGTGACCCAGGCCGACCTGCACTACGTGGGATCGGTGACGGTCGACGCCGACCTGCTGGAGGCAGCGGACCTGCTGCCCGGCGAGCTCGTGCACATCGTCGACATCACCAACGGCGCCCGGCTGGAGACCTACACCATCGAGGGCGAGCGGGGGTCCGGGGTCATCGGGATCAACGGCGCCGCCGCGCACCTCGTCCACCCCGGTGACCTGGTCATCCTCATCAGCTATGCCCAGGTCGACGACGCCGAGGCGCGGAGCATGAAGCCGAGGGTGGTGCACGTCGACGAGGCGAACCGCATCGTGGCGCTGGGCTCCGACGCCTCCGCGCCGGTACCGGGCACCGACCAGCGGCGCAGCCCGCAAGCCGTCGAGGCCTGACCCCCGGGCGGCGGCGAAAACACCGCGGCCCCGCCGGAGCGGGGCCGCGCACCGTCGACGGGCGGTATGTCAGCGGGCGGTCTGCTCGTGGACGTACTCGGTGAGGCGGGTCAGTGCGCCGGGGTCGGTGGTGGGGAGCACCCCGTGGCCCAGGTTGAAGATGTGACCCTCGAGCCCGGAGGCCGCGTCCAGCACCTCCCGCGCCTTCGCCTCGACCGCCTCCGGCGTGGAGAACAGCACCGCCGGGTCGAGGTTGCCCTGCAGCGCCTTGCCGGGGCCGACCCGCCGCACGGCCTCGTCCAGCGGGACCCGCCAGTCGACGCCCACGACGTCCGCGCCGGCCTCGCCCATCAGCCCGAGCAGCTCGCCCGTGCCGACACCGAAGTGGATCCGCGGCACCTCGTACGGGGCGACCGCCTCGAACACCTTGCGCGAGGCCGGCAGCACCGAGCGCCGGTAGTCGGCCGGGGCGAGCGCGCCCACCCAGGAGTCGAAGAGCTGCACCGCGGAGGCGCCGGCCTCGATCTGCACCTTGAGGAAGGCGGCGGTGATGTCGGCGAGGCGGTCCAGCAGGTCGGCCCAGAGCTGCGGGTCGCCGTACATGAGCGCCTTGGTGTGCTCGTGGTTCTTGGACGGGCCGCCCTCGACCAGGTAGCTGGCCAGCGTGAACGGCGCGCCGGCGAAGCCGATCAGCGGCGTGGAGCCGAGCTCGGCGGTGAGCATCCGGATCGCCTCGGTGACGTACGAGACGTCCTCCGGCGTCAGGTCCCGCAGCCGCTCGAGGTCGGCGCGGGAGCGGATCGGCTGCTCCACCACGGGGCCGACGCCCGGCTTGATGTCCAGGTCGACGCCGATCGCCTTCAGCGGGACGACGATGTCGCTGAAGTAGATGGCCGCGTCCACCCCGTGCCGGCGGACCGGCTGCAGGGTGATCTCGGTGACCAGCTCGGGCCGCATGCACGACTCGAGCATCGGGATGCCCTCGCGCACCTTCAGGTACTCGGGCAGCGAGCGCCCGGCCTGACGCATGAACCAGACCGGCGTGTGCGGCACCGGCTCTCGGCGGCACGCCTTGAGGAAGGCGGAATCGGCGACGGCGGGGTTCTCGGGCTTGTCCATGGCACTCACGCGGGAATTCTCCCATGCCCCGGATGTCCGCCGTCGCCGACTCCCGCCGACCGGCCCCCGGCCGGTCGTCCGCCCGAGAGCGAACGGCCCGTCGGGCAAACCTCGGGCAAACCTCGAAAGTGTTCGCGCAACGCGATGAGGCCGCACCGCGCGTGCGGGGGTGTCCTTCACGCCACGGGGACCCGCCGCGCCGTATCTTCTGCGCATGGCTGCGGCTCAGGGACGACTGACGGACGGTGCCGGTGGAGCGGGCGACGGGAAGGACGGGGAGCGGGAGCTGAACGCGGACGCCTGGGCGCCACTGCCCTTCCGGGCCGCCGTCGACGCGCTGCGGACCGCGCGGCCGAGGCCGCGCGTGGAACTCGAGCCGGTGACCCCTCCCCGGCGGCTGGCGCCCTACGCCTACGCCCTGGAGGCGGCGGTGCTGGACGACGAGGGCGACGAACTCGCCGACGGACGCCTGATCCTGCTGTACGACCCGGACGGGCACGAGGCCTGGCGGGGCGCCTTCCGGATGGTCACCCTGGTCCGCGCCGAGCTCCACGAGCCGGAGATGGCGGCCGACCCGCTGCTCCCGGAGGTCTCCTGGTCCTGGCTGACCGGCGCGCTCGACGCCCGCGGCCTCGGCTACGAGGAGGCCGGCGGCACGGTCACCCGGGCCGGCTCCCACTACTTCGGGGCGCTGGCGGACCGCCCGAACGCCTCGCAGATCGAGATCCGGGCCTCCTGGACACCCACCGAGGGCCTGGGCGGCGTGCCGGACACCGCGGGCCACCTGGCGGCCTGGTGCGACCTGCTGGCCCAGGTCACCGGGCTGCCCCCGGCGGGCCCCACCGTGGCCGACGGCCCCCCGGCGGCCCCGGCCGCCCCGGTCGTCCCCCTCCCCCAACGCCGCGGCCCCCGCCCCCAGCGCTGAACCCGGCCCCGGCCCCGCCCTCGACCCCGGCCCCGAGCGCTGAACCCAACCCCGGCCCAGGCCCCGCCCTCCCGCGCCACCCGGCCTCCGCGGCCCTCCCCCGCACCGCCGCAGCCCTCCCGCCCCACCCGCACCACCCGCCCTCCGCGGCCCTTCCCCGCATCACCCGCACCGCCCGTCACCCTCCGCAGCCCTCCCGCACCACCCGCAGCCCTCCCGCACCACCCGTCACCCTCTGCGGCCTTCGCGCGCCACCCGCACCGCCCGCCGCCCTCCCGTGCCACCCGCGCCGCCCGCACTACTCGCATCTCCCGCACCACCCCGCGCCACCCGCCGCCCTCCGCGGCCCTCCCGCACCGCCCGCACTAGTCGCCCCCGGGCCACCCGCCGCCCTCCGGGACCCTCCCGCGTCACCCGCGCCGCCCGCATTACCAGCACCTCGGCACCACTCGCGCCACCCGCACCACCCCTCGCCCTGACGCGTCCCCTCCCCCCGCACCGGGACGCGCCGCGACGTGTTTGCGGTTTTGTCGATACGGACACTTTGCGACCTCGCCTGACCGCCCGTGGACAGGATTCGACTCGCCCCGTTCTTCGGATGATCGAGCGCGCGTCCGAATTGCCCCGATTTCCCCTCACCTAATCGTGATCACCCCCTAAAGGCGGACGGGTCCGGTGCCGAAGCAGACAGTGACCTAGCAAGCACGGTTCGTCCCGGCTTCATCCCCGTGAGCCGGCTCCGTCCCCCCACCCAGGAGGCCTGGTGTCCGTTCTCCTCGAGCAGCCCTCAAGCCTGGTCGCCTACCGCCCGAACAAGCCCACCGCCATGGTCGTCGTGGCCGATCCGCGTGTGCGCTCCACCGTGACCCGTCATCTCTGGGCGCTCGGCGTGCGTGACGTGATCGAGGCCTCGTCCGTAGCGGAGGCTCGTCCCCGCATCGGCAACCCCCGTGACATCTGCGTCGCCGACGTCCACCTGCCGGATGGTTCCGGCCTGACCCTCCTGTCCGAGACCCGGGCCGCCGGCTGGCCCAACGGTCTGGCCCTCTCCGCCGCCGACGACATCGGCGCCGTGCGCAACGCCCTCGCGGGCGGCGTCAAGGGCTACGTCGTCACCGGCACCCGCACCAACATCGGCCTGCCGGGCCGTCCCGGCGCCGCTCCGCTCGGCGGGGCCCACCGCATGCACCGCCGTCCCCCGGGCGCACCGAGCCACCCGGGCGGCTACCGCGAGCTCTCCGGCCGTGAGGTCGAGGTCCTGCGGCTGGTGGCGGAGGGCCAGTCGAACAAGGCGATCGGCGTCTCCATGGGCCTGTCCGCCCTGACCGTCAAGAGCCACCTCGCCCGCATCGCCCGCAAGCTGGGCACCGGCGACCGGGCCGGAATGGTCGCGGTGGCACTGCGTACCGGCATCATCCACTGATCACCGATCACACGACCACCGCGCCCGCCGAGGGAACGTTCCCTCGGCGGGCGCGGTGCATGTGCGCGGTACACAGATACCCTTGACAGGTGACCGACGCCCATGACACCGCAGCAGACAGTCCACTGCGAACCACCGGAGGCGCCCCTCCGGACGACGGCGGAACCGGCGGGACTTCTGCTTCCCGGGCGGCGGAGCCGGTTCCCCTCCTGGAGCCCCGCGAGGGCATCCCGCCGGTGATCGCCGACGCGGAGGGCCTGGCCGCCGTCGTCGCCGCCTTCGCCGCGGGGACCGGCCCGGTGGCCGTGGACGCCGAGCGGGCGTCCGGTTACCGCTACGGGCAGAGCGCCTATCTCGTGCAGCTGCGCCGCGAGGGCGCCGGCAGCGCGCTGATCGACCCGGTCGCCTGCCCCGACCTCTCCGCCCTCGGTGAGGCGATCGCCGACGCCGAGTGGGTGCTGCACGCGGCCACCCAGGACCTGCCCTGCCTGCGCGAGATAGGCATGGTCCCCGGTCGCCTCTTCGACACCGAGCTGGCCGGGCGCCTGGCCGGCTTCCCCCGGGTCGGGCTCGGCGCCATGGTCGAGAGCGTCCTGGGCTACACGCTGGAGAAGGGTCACTCGGCCGTGGACTGGTCGACCCGCCCGCTGCCGGAACCGTGGCTGCGGTACGCGGCGCTCGACGTGGAGCTCCTGGTCGACCTGCGCGACGCGCTGGAGAAGGAGCTGGAGCGGCAGGGAAAGCTGGAGTGGGCCCTCCAGGAGTTCGACGCCATCGCCACCGCCCCGCCGCCCGCCCCGCGCAAGGACCCGTGGCGGCGCACGTCCGGCATGCACAAGGTGCGCCGGCGGCGGCAGCTCGCCGTGGTGCGGGAGCTGTGGGAGGCGCGGGACCGGATCGCCCGGCGCCGTGACGTCTCCCCCGGCAAGGTGCTCGGGGACGCCGCGATCGTCGAGGCGGCGCTGGCACTGCCGGCCACCGTGCAGGCGCTGACCGCGCTCAGCGGCTTCGGCAACCGGATGGGGCGGCGCCAGCTCGAGCAGTGGCAGGCCGCGGTCGACCGGGCCAAGGCACTGCCGGAGAGCGCGCTACCGCTGCCGGGGCAGGCGGTGGCCGGGCCTCCGCCGCCGCGGGCCTGGGCGGACAAGGACCCGGCGGCCGCGGCCCGGCTGTCGGCGGCCCGTGCCGCGGTGTCGGCACGGGCGGAGGAGCTGCGGATGCCGCAGGAGAACCTGATCGCGCCGGACACGGTGCGGCGGGTCTGCTGGGCGCCGCCCGGCACCGTCGACGAGGCCTCGGTCTCCGCCGCGCTCGCCGCGCACGGCGCCCGCCCCTGGCAGGTCGAACAGGTCACCCCCCTCCTGCTCACCGCCCTCACCGCGAAGGAGTGACCCCCGGCCCGGGCGGCGCGGCCGCGCCGCCCGGCGACACGGCCGGGGTGTGACGTTCGACGCGTCGGCCGCCCGGGGTGGGCACAATGGTTACCCGCGAGTAGCATGACTCGGGTGAGCGGGCGCTCAGTCGTCCGCCCGCACAGCGTGCCGCAGTGCCACCCCGCACACCCCTGGAGGAGAGCCATCGTGCCTCGTACCGTCAGGGACGTCGTCTTCGTCGACGGCGTCCGTACCCCGTTCGGCAAGGCGGGCCCGAAGGGCATCTACCACGAGACCCGCGCCGACGATCTCGTGGTGAAGTCGATCCGGGAGCTGCTGCGCCGCAACCCGGGTCTCGACCCGGCGAAGATCGACGAGGTCGCCATCGCCGCGACCACCCAGATCGGTGACCAGGGTCTGACCCTGGGCCGCACGGCGGGCGTCCTGGCGGGTCTGCCGCAGAGCGTCCCCGGCTACTCCATCGACCGCATGTGCGCGGGCGCGATGACCGCGGTGACCACCACCGCCGGTTCCATCGCCTTCGGCGCCTACGACGCCGTCATCGCCGGCGGCGTGGAGCACATGGGCCGCCACCCCATGGGTGAGGGTGTGGACCCGAACCCGCGTCTGGTCAGCGAGAAGCTGGTCGACGAGTCGGCCCTGTTCATGGGCATGACCGCCGAGAACCTGCACGACCGCTACCCGGCGATCACCAAGGAGCGCGCGGACAAGTACGCCGTCGCCTCCCAGGAGAAGGCCGCCAAGGCGTACGCGAACGGCAAGATCCAGCAGGACCTGGTCCCGATCTCCGTGCGCCGCACCAACGCCGACGCGGGCGAGACCGGCTTCGGCCTGGTCACCGCCGACGAGCCGATGCGCCCGGGCACCACGCTGGAGAACCTGGCGAACCTGAAGACGCCGTTCCGCGTCCACGGCCGCGTCACCGCGGGCAACGCCGCCGGCCTCAACGACGGCGCCACGGCCGCCCTCCTCGCCTCCGAGGAGTTCGCCACCGAGAACGGCCTGCCGGTCAAGATGCGCCTGGTCTCCTACGCCTTCGCCGGCGTGGAGCCCGAGGTCATGGGCTACGGCCCGATCCCGGCCACCGAGAAGGCGCTGGCCAAGGCCGGCCTGTCCATCTCGGACATCGGTCTCTTCGAGATCAACGAGGCCTTCGCCGTCCAGGTCCTCGCCTTCCTGGAGCACTACGGCATCGCCGACGACGACGCCCGCGTGAACCAGTACGGCGGCGCCATCGCCTACGGCCACCCGCTGGCCTCCTCCGGCGTGCGCCTGATGACCCAGCTGGCCCGCCAGTTCGAGGACCAGCCCAACGTCCGCTACGGCCTGACGACGATGTGCGTCGGCCTCGGCATGGGCGCCACGGTCATCTGGGAGAACCCGAACTTCGAGGGGGACAAGTGAGCAACGTCGCCGAGCTGCTGAAGGGCGCCGCCGCGCTCTTCCCCGACGAGGTCGTCACCGAGGCGCACGTACGCCACTTCGACCTCCCCCTGGGTGCGGGCCGCTTCGCCCTGATCACCCTGGACAACGGCTTCGACCACACCAAGCCGAACACCTTCGGCCCGCAGTCGCTGGCCAAGCTGGACCTGGCCATCGACCAGGTCGAGCGTGAGGCCGCGGCCGGCGAGATCGTCGGCGTCGGCATCACCGGCAAGCCGTTCATCTTCGCCGTCGGCGCGGACCTCAAGGGCGTCGAGGCGCTGAAGGACCGCGAGCACGCGGTGGCGATCGGCAAGGGCGGCCACGACGTCTTCAAGCGTCTGGGCACCCTCGCCGTCCCGACCTTCGCGTACTACAACGGCGCGGCCATGGGCGGCGGCGTCGAGGTCGGTCTGCACTGCCGCTACCGCACGGTCTCGGCCGCGCTGCCGGCGTTCTCCCTCCCCGAGGTCTTCCTCGGCCTGGTCCCCGGCTGGGGCGGCTGCACCCTGCTGCCGAACCTGATCGGCGCGGACAAGGCCGTCTCGGTGATCATCGAGAACTCGCTGAGCCAGAACCGCCAGCTCAAGGGCAAGCAGGTCTTCGAGCTCGGCATCGCCGACGCCCTGTTCGAGGGCGCGGACTTCCTGGAGCAGTCGCTGGTGTGGACGGCGGCCGTCCTCAAGGGCGAGATCGTCGTCGACCGCCCGGAGATCGACCGCGGCGAGGGCTGGGACCAGGCCGTCGCGCGCGGCCGGTTCGTCGCCGACTCCAAGGTGCACGGCGCGGCCCCGGCCGCCTACCGCGCGCTGCAGATCATCGCCGACGCCAAGAACGGCGACTTGCAGGCCGGTTACGACGCCGAGGACGAGGCCCTCGCGGACCTCATCATGGGCGACGAGCTGCGCTCCGGCCTGTACGCGTTCAACCTGGTGCAGAAGCGCGCCAAGCGGCCGGCCGGTGCCCCGGACAAGTCGCTGGCCCGCCCGGTCACCAAGGTGGGCGTCGTCGGCGCCGGCCTGATGGCCTCGCAGCTCGCGCTGCTCTTCCTGCGCCGCCTCGAGGTGCCGGTCGTGCTGACCGACATCGACCAGGCGCGGATCGACAAGGGTGTGGGCTACGTCCACTCCGAGATCGACAAGCTGCTCGCCAAGGGCCGCGTCAACCAGGACAAGGCCAACCGCCTCAAGGCGCTGGTCACCGGTGTCCTGGACAAGTCCGAGGGCTTCTCGGACGCCGACTTCGTGATCGAGGCCGTCTTCGAGGAGATGGGCGTCAAGCAGCAGGTGTTCGCCGAGGTCGAGGCGGTCGCCCCGGCGCACGCGATCCTCGCCACCAACACCTCCTCGCTGTCGATCACCGAGATGGCGTCGAAGCTGAAGAACCCCGAGCGGGTCGTCGGCTTCCACTTCTTCAACCCGGTCGCCGTCCTGCCGCTGCTGGAGATCGTCCGCGGCGAGCGCACCGACGACGCCTCGCTGGCCACGGCGTTCGCCGTCGCCCGCAAGCTGAAGAAGACCGCGGTGCTGGTGAAGGACGCCCCGGCGTTCGTCGTCAACCGCATCCTCACCCGCTTCATGGGCGAGGTGCAGAACGTGATCGACGAGGGCACCCCGGTGGCCGTGGCGGAGAAGGCGGTCGAGCCGCTGGGCCTGCCGATGTCCCCGCTGGTGCTGCTGGAGCTGGTCGGCCCGGCGATCGGCCTGCACGTCTCCGAGACGCTCAACCGCGCGTTCCCGGACCGCTTCACCGTCTCCGCCAACCTCCGGCGGGTCGTCGAGGCCGGCAAGCGCGGCTTCTACGTCTACGACTCCGGCAAGCCGGAGCTGGACCCCGAGGTCGCCGCGCTCCTCCAGCAGGGCGACGTCGTCCTCACCGAGGAGCAGGTCCGCGAGCGGGTGCTGGGCGCGGTCGCCCAGGAGATCGGCCTGATGCTCGACGAGGGTGTCGTCGCCGAGGCGCAGGACATCGACCTGTGCCTGATCACCGGCGCGGGGTGGCCCTTCCACCTGGGCGGCATCACGCCGTACCTGGACCGCGAGGGCGTCTCCGAGCGGGTGAACGGCAAGCGGTTCCTGGCGCCGGGTGTGGCGTCGGTGCCGGTGTAGCAACGCCGCGGCAGACACGACGCGGAAGGGCCCGGGACGCACGGCGTCCCGGGCCCTTCCGCGTACCGGCGGATCCGCGTGCGCCGACCGGTGTCCGCCGACCGGTGTCCGGGGCCTGCTCAGCCCGCCGCGACGTGCGCCGCCGCAGTGAAGACGACCTCGGCGCGCGGCGACTGGAAGCCGGCCTGGTCCACCGCGAACACCTTCACGTGGTGCTGCCCCGCCGCCCACGGACGGTCGGGCTCCCAGGACCAGCCGCCGTCGGGTCCGACCGCGGGCGTGCCCAGGAACGCGCCGTTCTCCCAGATGCTCACCCGCACGGCGCCCGTGGCGCTGCCGACGAAGCGCGCACCGGTGGTCGGCTGCAGGGAGTCGGGCGCGGGGTGGAGGATCACCGGGGCGGGGAACTCGGTCGCGTCGCGGTGCACGCTGGTGGCCGCGAGGAACGCCTCGACGGGCGAGGTGTCGTGGTCCGGCTCCTCGTAGTTGTGGCGGGTGATGCCGAGCTTCGGCGCGATGCCCTCCGCCAGGAGGTAGCCGATCGCCAGCAGGGGCGGGACGTTGCGCAGGGTGACCTTGCCGTGGTCGGTGATGTGGGGCGACTCGCTGTAGATGAAGTTGAAGTTGGGGTAGCGCTGGAGCATGCCCACATAGGGCTCCACCTGCGTGGCGTACTGCTCGTCCTGCGGTGAGGACACCAGGTAGATGTTGGCCTGGGGGTTGGCGCCGGCGGCCATCAGGTCGGGGAGGATCCGGTCGAGGACGGCCACGTTCTCCGGGGCCGGGTTCTCGCCCAGCATGTGCCGCCCGATGTCCGGATAGACGTCCCGGACGAAGGTGCCGACGGCGAACTGGGGGACGCTGGCCACGATGTTGCGGAAGCCGTACCGCAGCCCGTAGTACAGCGCCGCGCTGCCGCCCTTGGAGCTGCCCCACAGCGTCACGTCGCCCGGTGTCAGCCCCAGCGCCCCCGCGACGCGGTTGATCAGCCCGATGACCGACCGCTCCACCGAGAAGTCCATGCCCCGGCAGAGGTAGTAGGTGTTGCCGCCGTCGAACCGGTCGCGGATCCAGAGGATGTTGGAGCGCAGACCGTCGAGGACACCGGTGCCCCAGCCGTAGTCGTCGGGGGCGAAGAGGTTGGCGAACACCACGGTCAGGTGGCGGTTCCCGCTCTTGGCGTGGGTGAAGCGGTACTCGACCGGACACGGGCCTGACGCGTCGATTCCGGTGAAGGTGCGGCGGGTGCTGGGCATGGTCGGCTTCGGCTTTCTGCGGTTGCGGGTGTGGGCGGCGGTCCCCGGCGGGGCGGGGCGGTCAGTGTCCCGGCGGCACGTGGTACCCGAGGGACGCGGACATCTCGACGGCGGTGAAGGCGACGCCCGTGGGCGGCCCTTCGATTCCGTGGTGGTCCGCCGCCACCACCTCGACCAGATGCGGCCCGGGCAGCCAGGGGCGGCCCGGGTGCCAGGCCCACCCGCCGTCGGGCGCCACCGGGCAGGCCCCCAGGTCGAACCCGCCCTCCCGGAACCGCACCTGTGCGGCTCCGGGCGCGAAGCCGCTGAACGGCGTCCCCGCCGCGGGCACCTCCTGGTAGGACACGGGCGTCCCCACCACCGGCGCGGCGGGCAGGGGCGGGCCGGAGACGGACACCGGCGGGGACGGGGCGACGGCGCCGGCCGCGGCGGTGAACTCGATCTGCGTCCTGGGCGACTGATAGCCCGCGGTGTCGGCGGCGTACAGCCGCACCAGGTGCCGGCCCGGCGACCACCGCTGAGGCTCCCAGACCCATGAACCGTCGGCCCCGACCGGCACGTTCGCGAGGAACGTGCCGTTCTCCCAGAGGCTCACCCGCTCCGCGCCCGGTGCGAGGCCGGTGAGCAGGGAACCGGTGACCGGGACCTGGGCGCCGGGGGCGGGGCCCGTGACCACCGGCGGGGGGAAGACGGAGGCGTCCTTCACCACCGCGTCGGCGGCCAGCATCGCGTCGATCCCGGAGCGGTCGCGGTCCGGCTCCTCGTAGCCGTTGCGCACATGACCGAGCCGGGGGGCGATGCCGTCGGCCAGGAGGTTGAGCAGGCCCAGCAGGGCCGGGACGTTGCGCCGGGTGACCTGGGTGTGGTCGGTGATGAAGGGGGACTCGCTGTAGATGAAGTTGAAGTTCTCGTAGCCGGCGAACAGCCCGAGGTAGGGCTCCACCTGGCTGGTGTACTGCTGGTCCTGCGGTGACGAGAGCAGGTAGACGTTGGCGGAGCGGTGCGTGCCCGACCGGACGAGGTCGGGCAGGATCGCGTCCACCGCCCGCACGTTCTCCGGGGGGACGCCCTCCCCCAGCATGAAGCGGGCCACCCGGGGATGGACCGTCTGCACGTAGGTGCCCACGGCGAACTGCGGGACGAGGGAGACGATGTTCCGGAAGCCGTAGCGCAGTCCGAAGAAGAGCGCGGCGCTGCCCCCCTTGGAGCCGCCCCACACGGTCACGTCGTCCGCGGTGATCTCCAGCGCCCGCATCACCTTGAAGATCAGGCCGGCCACCGACCTCTCCAGGGAGAAGTCCATGTCCTTGCACAGGTAGTAGGAGTTCATGCCGTCGAAGCGGTCACGGATCCACAGGATGTTGGCCCGCACCTGGTCGAGCACCCCGTTGGACCAGCCGTAGTCCTGGGGGGCGGCGAAGTTGGCGAACACCACCACCAGGCGCCGGTTGCCGGACTTGGCGTGGGCGAAGCGGTACTCGACGGGGAAGGCGCCCGAGGCGTCGATCCCCTGGATCAGCTGGCGCCCCTTCGGCGCGGCGTTGGACATCTGCGGGACCACTCTCATCGGCGTGCACGGGCGCGCTGCCGCCGGCGCCCGGGAGGAGGACAGGGAATTTGGTCACCGGTCGCCCGGCCGGAGATGATGCCGGGGTGACACGGGAGAGCGGTCGACGCGCGGCATCCCGCCGCGGCGGCACCGTTCTCCGTACGGTGCTCGCCGTGGCGGCGCTGCTCGCGGCGGTCTTCGGCGCCCGTGCGCTCCTCGCTCCGGACACCGGGCCGCCCACCGGGCGGCCGGGGCCGACCCTGACGGTCGCCACCTGGAACATGTGCGGCGTGCGGCAGTGGAACTGCGCGGCGACCGGTGACGCGGCGGCCAAGCGGAAGGCGCTGGAGGAACTCACCGCGGGCGGTGAGGGCGCCCGTGTCCTGCTGCTGCAGGAGGTCTGCGCGGCGGACCTGGAGGCGGTGCGCGCGCGGCTCGGTGCCGCGTGGCACGCGGAGTTCCGCGCGTACACCTGGCGTGCGGCCTCCGGCCGCCTGACGGCCGTGCGCTGCGACGACGCCGGCCGCGGCGAGGCCGGCTATGCGGTGCTCTCGGCGTACCCGCTGGAGGCCGCGCGGGTCGTACCGTCGCAGCAGCCGGCCGTGGGGGTGCAGCGGGGCCTGCTGTGCGCGGACGTCCCCGCCCACGACGTCCAGGTCTGCACCGCGCATCTCACGGTGCCGGGCGGTGACACCGCCCACCCCGGCTGGGAGTACCGCGACGACCAGCTCCGGGCCCTCTTCGCCGCCCAGGACGGCCGGCGCGCGGTGTTCGGCGGGGACCTCAACGTGACGCCCCCGGGCGCACGCGAGCCCGCCTCCTGGGTGTGGCCGGCCGCGGCCCGGGAGTACCGGGAGTGCGACCGGGCCGCCTCCTCGGCGGGCGGGCGCCCCACCCACGAGTCCGGCCACAAGCTGGACCATCTCTTCACCGGACTTCCCGTCGAGGGCTGCGAGGTGTCCGACACCGGCGCCTCGGATCATCGGGCCCTGCTGATGACGGTCCGCACCGGCGGGAACTGACTCACACGACCACGCCCAGGGGAGGCCTGGCACCGCCGTGGTCCGGGACGGCCTCCCCGGGGTGCGGCCGGCCCCACGGATCGCCCTGGGCGCCGGACCGTCCGGACCGGGCGACCCGCTGCCGCGGGGTGAACCACTCGGGAGCCCGGTGCACGGGTGTCATGGGCCGCACGGCGTGCCGGGTGTCGACGGTGCCGACGCGCGGCGCACGGGCGTCCTCCGGCCTCAGGTCGCCGCCGGCCACCAGCATCCGGTCGGCCAGCCTGGCCGAGGCGAAGCCGTCGTCCAGGTCGCAGAACTCGTGCTGGAACCAGCGGTACCGCTCGGCGTAGACGTGCTGGATGCGGTCGACGTCCTGGATGGCCGCCACCAGTTCCTCCGAGGTGGACACCAGCGGTCCGGGGGCGCTGGACTCGAAGTCGAAGTAGAACCCGCGCAGGGTGTCCCGGTAGTGGTCCAGGTCGTAGGTGAAGAACAGGATCGGGCGCCCGGTGTTGACGTAGTCGAACATCAGGGACGAGTAGTCGGTGATCATCACATCGGTGATCAGCGACAGGTCCGCCATGTCGGGGTAGTCGGAGACGTCGAAGACGAAGCCGTCGCCGGCCCCCGGCACCGGGTCCACCACGTTCGGGTGGCGGCGCACCAGCAGGACGTGGTCCGCGCCCAGCCGGGCACGGGCGTCCTCCAGGTCGATCCGGAAGTCCAGCTTGTACTTGCCGGGCGAGTAGAACTGGTCGTCGCGCCAGGTGGGGGCGTACATCACGACCCGCTTGCCGTCGGGAATCCCGATCCGGCTGCGGATCGCGTGTTCACGCCGCTCGGTCCCGCCCCTGCGGAGGATGTCGTTGCGCGGGTAGCCGCTCTCGACCATCTCCCCGGGGAAGCCGAAGGCGCGCTGGAGGATCGGGGTCGAGAAGCTGTTGGGCGAGACGAGCATGTCCCAGTTCTGGACCTCCTTCTCCACGCGTTCGAGGTAGCGCTTGTCCGCGAAGTGGATGGCCTCGATGTCGTGGCCGATCTTCTTCAGCGGGGTGCCGTGCCAGGTCTGGACGACGACCTGGCCCTCACGCTTCTGGAACCAGTCGGGGAGGTGGTTGTTGGCGACGACGTAACGGCTGGTGGCGAGGGCCTCGTACCACTGGGGCGACCACATGCGCACCGGGACGGCCGTGGGCGGCACCTGCACCTGGTCGTCGCGGACCACCCAGAGGTGCTCCAGGTCGGCGCCGCGCCGCAGCAGTTCCTCGTGCAGCGCGCGGGGGCTGTCGGAGTACTGGGTGCCCTTGAAGGCGTCGAAGAGCACCGCCGGGCGCACCGGGCGGCGACGGGCGGCCTGGTACTCCTTGGTGCGCAGGATCTTCTGCCGGTACGGGCCGCGGGCGTTGTCCGGCATCGCCGAGTGCACCAGCAGCGAGAGCCGGTCGTAGGCCTCGGCCTGCAGCTCGTAGCCCCGGCTGTTCTCCCGGTGCTCCTGAGGAAACGTTTCTACAAGATCCTGTTCGACCTTGAGCATCAGGTCCTCGAGGCGGTCCTCCCGCGCGATGGAGGAGTGGTCCTGGCGGCGGAGGAAGAAGTCCCACCGGCCGGCGGCGAGGGGGACGTCACCGGCCAGCGTGCGCATCGCCGCGGGAGTGACGACGCACCGGAACTCGTTGCCGTTCCAGTCGATCGGCACCGCGCGCTCGGCCCCGTGGGCCCGGGAGCGGACCACGACGTGGGCGTCGCGGTACTCGGACTCGGTCAGCGTGTCGGCGGCCGTGTAGCGGCCGACGATCTCGAGTGAGCCGTCCTCGTACCAGCCGTACCGGGTGACCCGGGGCAGCGTGGCGCGCTCGAACAGGACGAGGTAGCCGGAGCCGTTCCGGTGGACGACGACCTCACGGTCGCCCTCCCGGGTCTGCAGGCCCCCGGGCATGCGGTAGTGGCCGTCCGCGGTCTCCTCGGCCATGACCGGATAGATGGTCATCTTGCGGCCCTCGACGTGGAAGGTGGTCTTCCAGCCGTTGCTGCCCATGCTCCACGACGCCGGGACCTCCGCGCCCGCCTGGAGGTCGGCGCGGTAACCGGGGACGAGGGCGCGCAGCGGGATCCGGGTGGCGAAGGTGCACCAGCCCTCACCGCCGGGGGTGAACCAGACCCGCGCCTCGTGCCGGCCGGCGCCGCTCATGCTGGTGACCCGGAACTTGCCCCACTCCGGCACGGCCGGGCCGAGGTAGACGCCGCGCAGCTCCAGCTGATCGCCCACCAGGCGGTGCCCGGTGATCCGGCAGCGCACCACCTCGACGCGCAGCTTGAGCTTGCCCTGGAGGAACAGCGGCAGCACCCGGGTGTTCTTGTCGACATAGCGGTACGGCGGGTTGGCCGCGGAGCCGGCGCCGCCGCGGTCGATGCCGCGGTACCGGAACAGGCCGCGGCTGAGCACGCCGGCCGCCACGTCCCAGGTGCCTTCGACCCACTTGCCCTTGCGCATCAGCCGACTGGTGTCGATCTTGGTCTCGAAGCCGGACCAGTCGTAGCAGTAGCGGCTCTGGTTGGAGCGCTCGGTCGCCTCGGGCGCGTAGACGGTGCGGGCCGGGCTGATCAGCATCCGGTCCTGCTTCTTGTTCCGCAGCGCGATGGCCTTCACCGACATGTGCTTCTTGTGCACGTTGATGAAGCGCACGTAGGCCGTGCCGGTCAGGGTCAGCTGGGTGTCGGAGGTCCACCGGGCGTTGGTGAGCGACCCGTGCAGGGAGAGCTCCTTGTCGAGCCGGTAGTCCTTCTTGTCCAGCCCCACCTTGCGGTCACCGAGGTAGGGGTAGTTGAGGTACCGGTGGAAGCGCCGCTGCACGGGCATCGGGCCGCCCTTGCGCTCGAACTCGATCACGTCGAGCAGCTCGGGCAGCCGGCCCTCGCGGACCAGCAGCCACTTGACGCGGGCGTCCGCGGGAAGTTCGTCGAAGATCGTCGGGTCGGCCTCGTCGAGGAACTCGTTGGCCCACGCCATGAAGGCGTCCCGGTACTCCTCGTCCGCGTCCGGCAGGACCTTCAGGTGCAGCATCAGGTCGGACTTGAGGCAGGCCAGGTCGTACTTGCGCTTGCTCTCCTCGTAGAGGCGCGAGCGGCGCTCGCCGAGGAACCGGCTGACCGACCGGACGGCCGCGACGCGGTCCCGGAGGTTGGACAGCTCGGTGTGGCGCTGGGTGATGGAGGGCGCCGCCCCGCCTTCCCGGCGCCGCCAGAAGTAGACGATGTCGGTGATGACGTCGACCTTGGCGGCCCGGAAGTGGGCGTACATGTTCACCCAGGAGTCCTCGTAGAGCACTCCTTCGGGGAACTCGATGTAGTGGTAGTCCCAGAACGACCGCCGGAACATCTTGTTCCACACGGTGCGGTCGTAGATCAGCGCCTCGAAGCGGGTGATGTGGGTGCCCCGGCGGTTGGACCGCATCGGGCCGGCGTGCAGGGGGGACTGCCACTTCTTCGTGGAGTTCATCATCTGGACGTTGCCGGAGACGAAGTCCGAGCCCGACTCCTCCACGGTCCGGATGAGCAGCTCGTACGCGTACTCGGGGATGACGTCGTCCCCGTCGATGAAGGCGAGGAACTCGCCCTGCGGGTGCATGGCACGCAGGCCCGTGTTGCGGGCGTGGCCGGGACCGCGCGACTCCTGGCGGATCAGCTTGAACCGGGGGTCGGCGGCGCAGAACTCGGCGGCGATCCGCGTGGAGGAGTCGGTGGAACCGTCGTCGACCAGGATGACCTCGAAGTCGCGGAACGTCTGCCGTGCGATCGATTCGAGACATTCGGCCAGATAGACCTCGACGTCCTGGAAAGGCACGACGACGCTCAGACGCGGGTGGTCCGCCACTAGTTCACTCCTACGAAGTTCCCCTGTCCGCCTGGAACCCTTCGGCCGGCGTGAACATCCCCCCTGCGGCATCCGCCCGACAAGTCGGCCGGACACCTGGCGTTCACTCGACGGCGGCCTCCCCTGCCCCGCGAGTGCACATTTTCGCCACATCCTATGTCACGCTTACAGCCGGTCAAGGTCAGACGTGGGCTCACGAACGACACAAGTGACCCAAAAGCGACACGCCCGAAGTGACGTTCCCAACTCCGGGAAACCCGGCCGGACGTGCGGGAACGGGGAACGTCGGGGCTCGGGGGACGTCCGGGATCAGTGGGTGGCCGAGATCAGGGGGTGCCCGGACGAGAGGGCTTCCGGGTCGGAGGGGTCCGGGCGGGAGGGCGTCCGGGTCGGAGGGGTCCGGGCAGGAGGGCGTCCGGGTCAGAGGGTGTCCCAGCGGGCGAACGTCAGCCCGCCCCCGGGCTCCTGCCGGGCCACCCGCGGTCGGCCGTCGGGCCCGACCAGCGCCATGACGGCCCTGCCCTCCCCGTCGTGCGCCAGCGCGGGCGAGCCCAGGCAGCGTTCGGGGAGCACGTACCACCAGAAGCCGTGCGCCTCGTTCTCGGTGGCGCCGACGCCGAGCACCACGTGCCCGTCGGCGTCGCGGTGTGCGACGACCACGTAGTCGTAGCCGTCCAGCGTGGTGCGCAACAGGGCGTACGGGTGCTCCGGGACCGAGCCGCCCAGGGGAACCGGCCAGCCGCCCGGCCGCCAGGCGGTGCCGCCACCGGTGGCGGGATCGGCCCAGAAGAAGGTGGCCCTGTCCGGGCCGGTCTCCAGTGCGGCCACCGTGCCGCGGCGCGGGTGCAGGGGCACGGTGTGCGGGCCTTCGAAATCGCCGCCCGGCCGCGTCTGGCGCCAGACCGCCAGGCCCGTGTCCGTCACCGCGCCGACCTCGACCCGTCCGCTGCTCAGGGCCACCGTCGCGGGCATCGCGTCGACTCCGCCGCCCTGGCGCAGCGACTCCCACAGCCGCCACTTCCCGTTCGCGTCCTCCCGGCGCAGCGCCAGTCCGCCGCCGGACGAGCGCACGAGGACGTGCAGGGTGCCGTCCCGGGCGACGACGCCGGTCGGCTGCCCGATGCCCAGACCCTGCTCCCAGTGCTTGTAGTGCGGGTTGCCGATCGACCGCCAGTCGGTGAGGGCCCGGCCCGTCTGGTACTGGATGGCGTGCAGGATCTCCACCCCCCGCTCGCCGGTGGAGACGACCCGTTCACGGCGGCCCAGGAGGTGCACGTAGCCGTCCGCGCCCTGGGCCACGGTGAGGTGCGTCATCCCCTCGACGGGGTGGAGGTGCGGGCCGCTCCAGTCCGGCCCGCCCACCGCGGTCTCCGTCCAGCGGACCAGGCCGTCGTCGACGGGCGCGTACAGACTGAGGCGGCCGTCCTTGCCGAGGGTGAGCCAGTCGCCGAACGCGGCGTCCGCCGCCGGGCCTTGGAGCGTGCCGGAACCGCCCCGCCCGGACCGCACGTGCCCCTCGGCGCCCGCTGCGGGCGGCCTTCTCCGCATGGCCTGGATGTACCTTCCTGGAACCGCCGCATCCTGTACAGCTGATGCTCATCGATCGGCCACATCATATGCATGCCGCGCGGGAGGCCCGCCAGGCCGGAGTGCGTGAGAGCCTGGCCGCATGAGCTCCCCGCTGCTGGTGATCGTCGACGCCGCCAACGTGGTCGGGTCCGTGCCCGACGGGTGGTGGCGGGACCGGCGCGGCGCGGCCGAGCGCCTGCGGGACCGGCTGGCGGCGGAGGGCCTGCCGGCGGTGGACGGGCCGGTGGAGATCGTCCTGGTGGTCGAGGGCGCGGCGCGGGGGGTGGAGTCCGTGCCCGGGGTGCGGGTGGAGTCCGCGGGCGGGAGCGGGGACGACCGGATCGTCGAGCTCGTCACCGGTGCGCGGCCCGCGCGGGAGTGCCTGGTGGTCACCGCCGACCGCGAACTCCGCCTCCGCGTCACCGCCCTCGGCGCCCGGGTGGCGGGCCCCCGCACGGCCCGCCCCGCCTGACCGTGACGCGTCGCGCCGCCCGCCCGTGAGGCGCCCGGGGGTGCCGGAGGTGACCCGGGGGCAGGTCCGGGCCGCCGGTGGGGGTCAGGACTGGTGGGCGGCGTGGGCCTCGGCCTCGCGGCCGGGGGCCAGGAGACTCCGGCGGCGGCTGTACGCGAAGTACACGACGACCCCCAGCGCCATCCACAGCCCGAAGCGGATCCACGTCTCGGCCGGCAGGTTGAGCATCAGCCACAGCGACGCCAGCACGGACACGATCGGCAGCGCCGGCACCAGCGGCGTGCGGAACGCCCGCGGCAGGTCCGGCCGCGTGCGCCGCAGGATGATCACGCTGAGGGCGACGACCACGAAGGCGAACAGCGTGCCGATGTTCACCAGCTCCGCCAGCTCGCTGAGCCGCGTGAACCCGGCGACCACCGCGATGACCACGCCCAGCAGGATGGTCGGCCGGTACGGGGTCCTGAAGCGCGGGTGGACGCGGGAGAAGAAGCGCGGCAGCAGCCCGTCGCGGCTCATCGCGAAGAACACGCGGGTCTGGCCGAGCAGCAGGATCATGCAGACCGTGGTGAGGCCGACCGCCGCGCCGAAGCTGATGACCCCGGCGAAGAACGGGTGCCCGGTGGCCTTGAAGGCGTCCGCGAGCGGCGCCTCGACGGAGAGCCGGGAGTAGTGCTGCATGCCGGTGACCACGATCGACACCAGCACGTAGAGCGTGGTGCAGATGACCAGCGAGCCGAGGATGCCGCGCGGCATGTCGCGCTGCGGGTTGCGGGTCTCCTCCGCCGCCGTGGCGACCACGTCGAAGCCGATGAACGCGAAGAAGACCACCGAGGCGGCGGTGAAGATGCCGAGGACGCCGAAGTTGGCGGGGGCGAAGCCGAAGATGAGCTGGACGAGGGGTGCGTGCAGTCCGTCGCCCGCCTCCTGGGGGACGGACTCCGGGATGAACGGGCTGAAGTTCTCGGCCTTGACGAAGAACGCCCCCGCGATGATCACCAGCAGCACCACGCCCACCTTGACGGCGACGACCACCGAGGTGATCCGGGCGGAGAGCTTCATCCCGACGACCAGCACCACGGTGAGCACCAGCACCAGCAGCGCGGCGAAGAGGTCGAACCCGAAGCCCTCGGCGCCGTCCCGGCCGGAGAGCGCGGCCGGCATCGTCCAGCCGGCGTTCTCCAGCAGGGAGCGGATGTAGCCCGACCAGCCGACCGCGACCACCGCCGTGCCGAGCGCGAACTCCAGGACCAGGTCCCAGCCGATGATCCAGGCGGGCAGTTCGCCCAGGGAGGTGTAGGAGAAGGTGTACGCCGAGCCGGCGACCGGCACGGTGGAGGCGAACTCCGCGTAGCAGAGCGCGGCCAGGGCACAGACCACGCCGGCCACCACGAACGCGATGGCCACCGAGGGCCCGGCGTTCTCCTTGGCGACCTGGCCGGTGAGCACGAAGATGCCGGTGCCGATGATGACGCCGACGCCGAAGACGGTGAGGTCGAGGGCGGAGAGCGTCTTCTTCAGCCGGTGTTCCGGTTCCTCCGTGCCCTCGATGGTGTGCTCGACCTTCTTCGTCCTGAAGAGGCTCCTGCTGCTCACGCTGTTCCTCCCATGGGTCCCCGACGCGGTCGAGAGGGTGCCATCCCCCTTCCCCGATTCCGGCGCGTCCGGGCGGTCGGGGCGGCCGCGTCACCGGGACGGGCGACGGCGGTGGCGGAACCGGCCCAGTCGTCCTGCGCGACCGCCGGAAGGGTGCGAGAGCAGCCCGGAGGACCACCCGGAACGCCCCCCGGCACGCCGCGGAGGCCCCCGGCCGGCACGCCGCGGAGGCGCCCGGAACACGGCGGAGCTTCGCGCACGCCGCGGAGGGCCAGGGCGCCAGGCAGAGGCCCCAGGCGCCAGGCGGAGGGGCCGCGCACGCCGTGAAGGCCCACCAGACGGAGGGGCCCGGGCACCAGGCGGAGGCCCCCGGCCCGGGCAAAGGCCCCGGGGAACGCCGAAGCCCCGGCAGGCGGGCCTGCCGGGGCCGGGCGGGAAGGGGCGTCAGCCGCGGGGGGAGGCCGCCTTGGCCGGCGCCGGGTCGAAGCCCTCGCGGCCGTCGAGCTGGGAGACCAGCCCGGTGACCTGGCGCGCGACGTCCGGGGCGGTGAGCCCGATCTCGGTGAGGACCTCGGCACGGGAGGCGTGGTCGAGGAACCGCGGCGGGATGCCGAAGTCGCGCAGCGGGACGTCGACGCCCGCGTCGCGCAGCGCCTGGGCGATCGCCGAGCCGACGCCGCCGACCCGCGAGTTGTCCTCGACCGTGACGACGACCCGGTGGCGGGCGGCCAGCGGGGCCATCTGCTGGTCCACCGGCTTGACCCAGCGCGGGTCGACGACGGTGGTCGAGATCCCCTGCTTCTCCAGCAGGGAGGCGATCTCCAGGCACATCGGGGCGAGCGCGCCCACGGAGACCAGCAGCACGTCGGGCTTGTCGGTGCCCGCCTCGCGCAGCACGTCCATCCCGCCGACGCGGCCCACGGCCGGCACGGCGGGGCCGACGGCGCCCTTGGAGAACCGGACCACGGTGGGCGCGTCGTCGACCTCGACGGCCTCGCGGAGCTGGGCGCGGACCTGGTCGGCGTCGCGCGGGGCGGCGAGCCGCAGACCGGGGACGACCTGCAGGATCGACATGTCCCACATGCCGTTGTGGGAGGCGCCGTCGGTGCCGGTGACACCGGCGCGGTCCAGCACGAACGTCACGCCGCACCTGTGCAGCGCGACGTCCATCAGCACCTGGTCGAAGGCGCGGTTGAGGAAGGTCGCGTAGACCGCGAAGACCGGGTGCAGGCCGCCGGTGGCGAGGCCGGCCGCGGAGACCGCGCCGTGCTGCTCGGCGATGCCCACGTCGAACACCCGCTCGGGGAACTCCTGGGCGAACTTGTCCAGGCCCACCGGCTGGAGCATCGCCGCCGTGATCGCGACGACGTCCCGGCGCTCCCTGCCGAGCGCGACCATCTCCTCGCCGAAGACGGAGGTCCAGTCGGCGCCGGCGGTGGCGACCGGCAGGCCGGTGTCCGGGTGGATCTTGCCGACGGCGTGGAAGCGGTCCGCCTCGTCCTCGAGCGCCGGGCGGTAGCCGCGGCCCTTCTCGGTGAGGCAGTGCACGATGACCGGGCCGTTGAAGCGCTTGGCGCGCGCGAGCGCGGACTCCAGGGCCTCGATGTCGTGGCCGTCGATCGGGCCGACGTACTTCAGGCCGAGGTCCTCGAACATGCCCTGCGGCGCGATGAAGTCCTTCAGGCCCTTCTTCGCGCCGTGCAGCGTGTCGTAGAGGGGGCGGCCGACCACCGGGGTCCGCTCCAGGACCTCCTTGGTACGGGCGAGGAAGCGCTCGTAGCCGTCGGTGGTGCGCAGGGTGGCCAGGTGGTTGGCGAGGCCGCCGATGGTGGGGGCGTAGGAACGCTCGTTGTCGTTCACCACGATCACCAGCGGGCGGTCCTTGGCGGCCGCGATGTTGTTGAGCGCCTCCCAGGCCATGCCGCCGGTGAGGGCGCCGTCGCCGATGACGGCGACCACGTGGTCGTCCTTCTGAAGGATCTCGTTGGCCTTGGCGAGGCCGTCCGCCCACCCGAGCACGGTGGAGGCGTGCGAGTTCTCGATGACGTCGTGCTCGGACTCGGCCTGCGAGGGGTAGCCGGAGAGGCCGCCCTTCATCTTCAGGCGGGAGAAGTCCTGCCGGCCGGTGAGCAGCTTGTGGACGTAGGACTGGTGACCGGTGTCCCAGAGGATCTTGTCCTTCGGGGATTCGAACACCCGGTGCAGTGCGATGGTGAGCTCCACCACGCCGAGGTTGGGGCCGAGGTGGCCGCCGGTCTTGGAGACGGCGTCGACGAGGAAGGTCCGGATCTCCTCCGCCAGCTGGTCAAGCTGCGCCGGGGTGAGCCGGTCCAGATCGCGCGGTCCCCTGATGCGGGTCAGCAGCGGCACCCGTGCCTCCTTGCAGTAGAGCTGTTGAGCGATGCGGGGCCTGTCGAGTCTAATGTTCCGCTCCCGCTCCCGCAGGACGGCCCCGTGCGTCCCGAGGTCTGAACGCCCGGACGCGGGGAGCGGTTCCCCGGTGGCCCGCGGCCCCGCCGGAGGCGGAGGCCCGGGGAAAACGCCCGGTGCCCGGCATCGCGGGGATGCCGGGCACCGGGGACGGGCTCGGGCGTTACGCCCGGCCCGCCGCCTTCTGGCTCCGCCGGGAGACGGAGTCGATGACGACCGCGCCGAGCAGGACGGCGCCGGTGATCATGTACTGGATCGAGGCCTCCATGTTCAGCAGGGACAGGCCGGTGCTGATCGACTGGATGACCAGCATGCCCAGCAGGGCCGACCACACGGTGCCCCGGCCGCCGAAGAGGCTGGTGCCGCCGATGACCGCCGCGGCGATCGCCAGCATCAGGGTGTTGCCGCCGCCCGCCATCATGGTGGCGCTGGAGGTCTGGCCGGCGAAGAACATGCCGCCGATGGCGGCGAAACCGCCGGCGATGGCGAACACGGTGATGCGGACCAGTTCGACGTTGATGCCCGCGCGGCGGGCCGCCTCGACGCCGCCGCCGACCGCGAAGACCTTGCGGCCGAACGAGGTGCGGCGCAGGACGAAGTCGACGACCACCAGGCAGATCAGGAAGATCACCAGCGCGTTGGGCACGCCCGCGGAGTTGTTGAACACCATCGCCGCGGCGAAGGCGACCACCGCGAGGGCGACCACGCGGAGGGCGATCTCGCTGGTCGGACGGAACGGCACGCCGGCCGCGCGGCGGCGGCGCTGGTCCATGACGGAGCCGACCAGCAGGGACAGGACGGCGAGGCCGGCCAGCAGGTAGGCGCCGATGATGTCCTGGTCGAGCAGGAAGGAGTTCTTGCCCAGCAGGCGGACCGGGCCCTCGTCGGAGGGGATGTTGATGGTGCCGCTGGAGCCCAGCAGCCACAGCATCAGGCCGTTCCAGCCGAGGAAGCCGGCCAGGGTGACGACGAAGGCGGGCACGCCTATCTTGGCGAAGAACCAGCCGTGCAGCGCGCCGATGGCGACACCGGTGACGATGGTGAGCAGGAGCGCCAGCCAGGCGTCCATGCCGTGGCGGACCACGACCACCGCGAAGACGGCGGATGCCAGGCCGCTGACCGAGCCGACCGAGAGGTCGATCTCGCCGAGCAGCAGCACGAACACCAGGCCGATGGCCAGCATGCCGGTGGCGGCCAGGTAGTAGCCGATGTTCGACAGGTTGTCCGCGCTGAGGAAGCGGTCGTTGTTCAGCTGGAAGATCGTCGCGATGACGATCAGGCCGACGACGACCGGGATGGAGCCCAGCTCACCGCCCTTGACCTTGCGCTTGAACTCGGTGATGTAGCCCTTGAAGCCCTCTTCCCGCACCAGCAGGCGGGGGTCCACGGCGGGCGTGGCCACCGCGGCGGCGGTCGGGTCCTCGGCGGGGGCCGGGGAAGGGGTCTTGGTCGTGTCGCTCACTTGGCCGCCTCCGTGGTGCGACGCCCCGCGCGACGGGTCACGGCGTTGTCCGTGGCACCCGTGATGGCGGCGATGATCTCTTCGTGGCTGGTGTCCTTCACCGGGAAGGTGCCGTTGTTCTTGCCCAGGCGCAGCACGGCGACGGTGTCCGCCACCGCCTTGACGTCGGCCATGTTGTGGCTGATGAGGATGACGCCGAGGCCGCGCTCGCGCAGCCGCTCGACCAGGTCGAGGACCTGGGCGGTCTGCTCGACGCCGAGGGCGGCGGTGGGCTCGTCCAGGATGACGATCTTGGGGTCGCCGATCAGGGCGCGCGCGATGGCGACGACCTGGCGCTGACCGCCGGAGAGGCCGGCGATGGGGATGCGGACGCTGGGGATGCGGATGGACAGCGTGCTCAGCAGCTCGCGGGCCTTCTGCTCCATGGTGACCTCGTCGAGGACGCCACGACGGCGCAGCTCCCGGCCGAGGTACAGGTTGCCGACGACGTCCAGGTTGTCGCACAGGGCGAGGTCCTGGTAGACGGTCGCGACGCCGAGCTCCTGGGCGTCGTGGGGCTTGCTGATGGAGACCGGCCGGCCCTCCCACTCGACGACACCTTCGTCGATGGGGTGGACACCGGCGATCGCCTTCACCAGCGTGGACTTTCCGGCGCCGTTGTCGCCGACGAGCGCGACGACCTCTCCGGCGTGGACCTCCAGGTTGACGTCGGTGAGGGCCTGGACCGCACCGAATCGCTTGGAGGCTCCGCGCAACGCCAGCACGGGCGTAGCGGACACGTGAATCATCTCCTTCGCCGCCTGACCGGCGGGGATGCCGCGTTCTGGGACAGGACGCGGAGGGTGTGCGAACGCACGAGGATGTTTCGGGGGGGGGATGGCGCCCGCGGTGGGGCGGGCGGGGGGTCCCGTGACCGGCCGCTGCCCCGTGCCGTCCCACGGCGGGGACGGGACGGGGCAAGGGCCGGGCGGGGGCGGTGGGATCCGCGGGTCGGGCGGATCCCACCGCCGGGGCCGGGCGCCCTGCGGGGCGTCCGGCCGGAGCCGTTTACCGGCCCGGGCCGGTTACTTGAGGCCGGCCTTCTCGCAGGCCTTGGCGAACTCGCCGGCGCAGATCTCGTCGACCGTGTACAGGCCGTCCTTGACGACGGTGTCCTGGATGTTCTTCTGGGTCACCGACACCGGGGTCAGCAGCTGGGCGGGCACCTTGTCGCCGGAGCCGCTGGTGACCTCCTGCGTGGCGAGGGACTTGACGTCCTTGCCCTCGAGCAGGGTCACGGCGAGCTCGGCGGCGGCCTCGGCCTGCGGCTTGAACGCCTTGTAGACGGTGGCGTACTGGCTGCCGGCGACGATGCGCTGGATGGCGGCGAGCTCGGCGTCCTGGCCGGTCAGCGGGATGTCGCCCAGCTTCTCACCCTTGAGGACGTTGGCGATGCCACCGGCCATGCCGTCGTTGGCGGAGTAGACGCCGGCGATGTTCTTCTTGCCGAGCTGGGTGATCGCGGCGGACATCTTCTCCGCGGCGACGGTGTCCTTCCACAGACCGGTCTGCTCGTAGGCGATGTCGACCTTGCCGTCGAGGGCCTTGTGCGCGCCCTCCTTGAACTGGGCGGCGTTCGGGTCGGCGTCGTCGCCGTTGATCATGACGATCTTCGACTTCTCGGTCGCCTTGTCGCCGAGGCCCTCGAGGAGCGCCTCGCCCTGGAGCTGGCCGACCTTGACGTTGTCGAAGGAGACGTACGCGGAGACCGGGCCCTGGGCCAGACGGTCGTACGCGATGACCTTGACGCCCTTGGCCTCGGCCTCCTCGACGGAGGACTTGATGGCCGCGGAGTCCTGGGCGCTGACCACGATCACCTTGACGCCCTTGGTGATCATGTCGCTGACCTGCTGGGCCTGCTTGTTGGGGTCGGCACCCGCGTTCGCGTACTCGACAGTGCAGTCGGAGCAGAGCTCCTTGACCTTGTCCTCGAAGTACGGCTTGTCGAACTTCTCGTAACGAGCGGTGACAGTGTCGGGCAGCAGCAGGCCGATGGACTTGCCGCCCTTGTCGCCGGAGCCGGAGCCGCCCTTGTCCTCGTTCTCCCCCGCCTTGCCACAGGCGGCCACGGACAGAGCCATCGAGACAGCTGCAGCGCCGACCACGACGCTACGAATCTTGGCGTTCATTAGAGGAGTGCCTCCCTGACGCGGCCGCACCGTCGCGGCCGAGGTAAGTGACCGAAGTCAACTCGAAATTCAGGTTTGACGTCAAGAAGTGAATACTTAACGGTCTGGCAACATCGCCTTGTGTTCTCTAGGTGAACGAGTTGGCGACGGAGCGTAGCGGCGTACCCCCCAGCAGGGCAGCGTCCCCGACCTCGTTCAAGGCCAGGGCGAGCGCTCCCAGCACCTCGGCCCGGCCGCCCAACCCGCCCGGTTCCACGGACAGTTGACGCGCGGCGCTCGGGATCGCGTAGCGGCTCACGGACTCCCGGATCGGGCCCAGCATCAGCTCACCGGCCTCGGCGAGATCGCCGCCGATGACGATGCGGCCGGGGTTGAGGAGGTTGCAGAGGTTGGCCACGCCGCTGCCGACGTGGCGGCCGATGTCGCCGATCATCCGCCGGCACCCGGGGTCGCCCTCCTTGGCCAGGCGCACCATGGCCTCCATGGTGAGGTCCGGTCCGTGGGTGGGCCGCAGCAGCGGCAGCACGTAGCGAGCCGCGGTGAAGGTCTCCAGGCAGCCGCGGTTGCCGCAGCGGCACACCGGGCCGGACTCGTCGAGCGTGATGTGCCCGATCTCCCCGGCGGTGCCGCCGGGGCCGCGGTAGATCTTGCCGTCGATGACCAGTCCGGCGCCGACGCCGCTGGCCACCTTGATGTACGCGAGGTCCTTGACCCCGCGGCCGCTGCCCCAGGTCAGCTCGCCCAGGGCGCCGAGGTTGGCATCGTTGTCGACATGGACGGGGACGCCCAGCCGGGCCCGGAGCTCCTCGGCGGGGCGGGTGCCCCGCCAGCCGGGCAGGATGGCCGTGGAGCCGAGGGTGCCGGACTCCAGGTCGATCGGGCCGGGAACGCCCAGGCCGACGCCGGCGATCTTGGCCCGGTCGGCGCCCACGCCGTCGATCAGGCGCCGCACCAGCTGCTCGGCGCGGTCGAAGCCCTGGTCGGCGGAGACGTCGACGTCCAGCGGCTCGGTCTCCTCCGCCAGCACCTGGTGGGCGAGGTTGCCCAGCGCCACCCGCAGGTGGGTGTGGCCGAAGTCCACACCCACCACGATCCCGGCGTCCCCGCTGAGCGACACCGACCGCGCGCGGCGGCCGCCGGCCGAGGTAGGGGTCACCTCGACCATCCCGGCGTCCTTCAGTTCCCGGACGATGTTCGACACGGTGGCCGCCGACAGTCCGGTGGTCCGGGCGATCTCCGCCTGGGTCAGCGAGCCGGCGAGACGTACCGCTCTGACCACTCTCTCCAGGTTTGCCCGGTGCAGTGACGACTGCGACCCTGGAGTCTCCACGACGACCTCCCGCACGGGGCCGCTCCGGTGAGGCCCCGCCTTGTCCAACTAGTGAAGTCCAAGCTGATCGGTTTCCTTGCCGTTGCGTCAAGAGGTGGAACCGGATCGTTGAACGGGAGGCGAACCCAAAGGGGCCATATGGGTCGGGGCGGGGCGGGACGGCGGAGGGGCTGCGGCGGGGCGGCGGGGCGGCGGTCTACTTCAGGGCGCCCGCGGTGAGGCCCTGCACGACCTGGCGCTGGAAGACGATGTACGCGCCGAGCACCGGCAGCATGGCCAGCACCAGGCCGGCGAAGAGTCCGGACCAGTCGCTGCGGTAGCCGGCGGTCGCCGTCATCTGCACCAGGCCCTGGGTGAGGACCTTCCGCTCCGGGTCGGTGTTGAGCACCGTCGGCAGCATGTACTGGTTCCACTGGCCGAGGAAGTTGAAGATCCCGACGCTGATCAGTCCCGGCTTGGCCATCGGCAGCATCACCTGGAAGAAGGTCCGGGTGTGCGAGGCGCCGTCGACGAAGGCGGCCTCGGCGATGGAGGTGGGCAGCGTGCGGAAGAAGGCCGTGAGGAAGAAGACGGTGAACGGCAGCGAGTAGGCGATGTAGACCAGGATCAGCCCGTGCGTGGTGTTCAGCAGGCCGATGTTGTTGACCACGTAGAACAGCGGCACCAGGGCGAGCATCACCGGGAAGCTCATCCCGCCCACGAACAGGAAGTAGACGAAGCGGTTGCCCGGGAACTCGAACCGGGCCAGGACGTACGCCGCCATGGACCCCAGCACCAGCGTGCCGATGAGCGAACCGCCGACGACCACCACGGTGTTGAAGAAGTAGTCGCCGATCTGCGCCTCGGTCCAGGCCCGGGCGAAGTTCTCGAAGTGAAGGCGGTCCGGCAGCGACCAGGGCGAGGAGAAGATGGCCCGGTTGTCCTTGAAGGAGGTCATCACCGCCCACAGCAGCGGCAGGGTGACCATGATCGCCCAGATCACCAGCACGCCGTGCGAGAACACGTTGAGGACCTTGCCGTCCCCCTGCCGCCGGCGGCGCGCGGGGCGTTCCGGACGGTCCGAGGCGTCGGTGCTCGGGAGGGCGGGGGCGGGAGGGCCGCTCAGGACGGCGTCGTCGCCGGGCGGCGGGGTGTTGGTCTTCATCTCTCAGAACTCCAGCCGCTCGCGGCGTCCCAGTCGCGTCACGAGGGCGGCGAACGCCAGCGTGACGACGAGCAGGGCGACGCCGATGGTGGTCGCGTAGGCCGCCTGACCGTCACGGAACGCCTTCTGGTAGACGTACAGCACCATGACGGTGGTCGAGTAGTCGGGACCGCCGGGGCCGACCGTCATGATCTGCACCACGGCGAACGACTCGGCGCCCAGGGCGAGGATGCCCATGTAGACCCAGCCGGACTGCACGGTGTCCCAGAGCAGCGGCAGGGTCACCTTGAAGAAGGTGGTGAACCTGCTGGCGCCGTCCAGCAGCGCGGCCTCGTACAGCTCGGCGGGGATGGAGGCCATGCCGGCCGAGAACAGCACCACGAAGAAGCCGACCGTCGCCCAGACGACGACGGCCATCACGCACCACAGCGCCAGGTCCGGATCGCCCAGCCACAGCGGCTGCAGCCCGCCCAGGCCGACCGCGTCGAGCGCCGAGTTGATCGCGCCGCTGTTCGGGTTGTAGATGAACTGGAAGAGCAGGGCGACGATCACGATCGACAGCACCTGCGGGAAGAAGTACAGGATCTTGTACGCGGCCGATCCCCGGACACCGGTGATCGCCGGACCGCCGCGCCGCTTGCGCCCGCCGACGTTGACCATGAAGGCCAGGAACAGCGCCAGGCCGATGGTGACCAGCGGCACCAGCACCGCGAAGAGCACGCTGTGCCAGAGCGACTTCCAGAAGATGTCGTCCTCGAGCATCCTCGTGTAGTTGTCGAGCCCCACCAGCGAGAACTCCGGGCTCAGCCCGGACCAGTTGGTGAACGAGTAGAAGATCGACTGGACGAACGGCCAGATCACGAAGATGGCGTACAACGCCAGGGGGGCCGTCAGGAACCCCACGATGAACCGGTACTTACCGTGCTGCATCCGCTGGTGACCCGATCTGTGCGGCGGTGGGTGCGACGGTGGCCGGCTCCGCCGGGCGCGGCCCGCCCTCGAAGGGACGGGCCGCGCCCGGCGGGCGGACTCACGCGTGCTTGTAGTGCTTGATGGAGTCGTCCTTGGCCGCCTCGTCGGCGAAGCCCTGGATCTTCTTGATCGCCTCGGCCGGGGTGATCCGGCCGGCCATCATCTCGCCGATGCCGGCCGTGCCGATCTTCTCCTTCTGGAGGGCGACGTACCAGTCCTGGATGCGCGGGTTGAGGATGTTGTCGCCCGCCTTCTCCAGGGCGGCCACGCCCGACTCGAGGCCGGGGGTGAGCTCGATGCCGTCGGTGCCGCCGTTGAGCGCGGACAGCGACTTCACCTTGGAGGTGAAGTTCTTCGACGACTCCTCGCTGAGCATGATGCGCAGCTGCTCCATGCCGCCGGCCGGGTTCTTCGCCTTCGCCGGGACGATGAAGGGCTCGGCGCCGGACGCCCACAGGGTGCCGAAGGGCATCTTGTCGGAGCTGTCCAGGCCGGACGGGGCTCCTATCGACACCCCGAAGTCGGCCGGGATGTCCGCCGCCGACTCGTTCTCGACCCAGGAGCCGTTGGGGATGAACAGGGCCTTGCCCTGGCCCCAGGCGGCCTGGGACTGGGTGTGCGAGAGGCCCGGGGTGCCCTTGAGGATGTACCCCTTCTTGTAGAGCTCGTAGTACGCCTCGAAGCAGGCCTTGACGGCCGGGTCCTTCCAGGCGTTGGGCTCCAGGTTGTCGATGGCCTTCAGCACGTCCGCGCCGCCGACCTTGCCGATCATCGCGTAGAGCGAGAAGGGGATGTAGTACGGGTACTGACCGGGGTAGGTCCAGCCCGCGATGCCCTTCTTCTTCGCCTTCGCGCAGACCGCGAGCATGTCGTCCCAGGTCTCCGGGTACTCCACCTCGAGGTCCTCGAGGGCCTTCTTGGAGTACCAGACGCCGTAGGTGGTGTACGCGTAGTACATGATCCACACGGGGCTGCCGTCGAACTGGCCCATCTCGACGATGCCCGGGCGCAGGGTGTCCCGCACCTTCTTGTTCGGGTCGTCGTAGGACGGGGCGTCCAGCAGCGGGGTGAGGTCGGTGAGCTGCTTCTGGCCGACCAGGACGCCCATGTCCATCTGCTCGGCGCCGGAGTTGTCGATCAGGTCCGGCGGGGTGCCGCCGTTGAAGCGGGGCTGCAGCGTGGACTGGATCTTCTGGGTGGCCGTGAAGGTCACCTTGGACTTCGGGAAGTTCTTCTCGTAGATCTTGACGGCGTCCTCGCCGTACTCCTTGCCGAAGCCCCCGTTGAAGAGGACGAACTCCATCGGCGCGCTGTCGCTGACGCCGAGCGGGTTCTTCGCCGTCTTCGACCCCTGGGCGGGCCGGTCGGTCTCGTCCCCGCCGCCGCTGGCGCAGGCGGAGAGGAAGCCCGTGGCCGGCACGGCGGCCAGGCCGAGCGCGGCGGACCGCTTGATCAGGTCACGGCGACCGACGCCGTCGACCGCGCCGCTCTTGTTGTTCTCGGCATCGGCGGAAGTGGATCCCATGCGCAAGTCCTCGCCTTCTCCAGGACTCAGGCGGTGAACCGGATCCTCCCCGGCACCGCGATCGGTCTAGCTGGGTCGTGCAGGGGTGGTGCGGTGGTGCGGTGGTGCGGTGGTGCGAGAAACACATACAGCGTTAGGAGCCCGACGGGGGCGGAACGGTGGCGCCTCGGTGTGTTGCCGCCGCTCCTCCCCCGTCCGGGATCCGGACGATTGAGCGACAGGTATAGTCCACTCGCCGCGCGTGGACAAGATCGTGCGCAGGGTTCGCGCCGGGTCTTTTCCTAGTTGAGACCTCCGGGAAACCCTCCTCAACCGGACGCCGGCCCCTCCGAGGGGGCGGAACGCGCGACGGCCGGGTCGCGCCCTCCCCGCGGGGAAGGTGCGACCCGGCCGTCGGCGGGGGTGACTACTTGCGGATCAGGTTCCGCAGCACGTACTGCATGATGCCGCCGTTGCGGTAGTAGTCCGCCTCACCGGGCGTGTCGATGCGGACGACCGCGTCGAACTCGACACCGGTGTCGGTGGTGACCTTGACCGTCCGCGGCGTCGTGCCCTCGTTCAGCTCGGTCACGCCGGTGAAGGAGAAGGACTCCTCGCCGGTGAGGCCGAGGGAGGCGGCGGACTGGCCCTCCGGGAACTGCAGCGGCAGGACGCCCATGCCGATGAGGTTCGAGCGGTGGATGCGCTCGTACGACTCGGCGATGACGGCCTTGACGCCCAGGAGGGCCGTGCCCTTGGCCGCCCAGTCGCGGGACGAGCCGGAGCCGTACTCCTTGCCGGCCAGGACGACCAGCGGGATGCCGGCGGCCTGGTAGTTCTGCGAGGCGTCGTAGATGAAGGCGACCGGGCCGCCCTCCTGCGTGAAGTCGCGGGTGTAGCCGCCCTCGGTGCCCGGCGCGATCTGGTTGCGCAGGCGGATGTTGGCGAACGTGCCGCGGATCATGACCTCGTGGTTGCCTCGGCGCGAGCCGTAGGAGTTGAAGTCACGACGCTCCACACCGTGCTCGGTGAGGTACTTGCCGGCCGGGGTGTCGGCCTTGATGGCGCCGGCCGGGGAGATGTGGTCGGTGGTGACCGAGTCGCCCAGCTTGGCCAGGACACGAGCGCCGGTGATGTCCTCGACCGGCGTGGTCTCCATGGTCATGCCCTCGAAGTACGGGGGCTTGCGCACGTAGGTGGACTCGGCGTCCCACTCGAAGGTGTCGCCGGTCGGGATGGGGAGCGCCTGCCACTGGGCGTCGCCCGCGAAGACGTCCTGGTAGGACTTGGAGAACATGTCCTCGCCGATGGCGGAGGCGACGACCTCGTTGACCTCGGCCTCGGAGGGCCAGATGTCCTTGAGGAAGACCGGGTTGCCGTCCTGGTCGGTGCCCAGGGCCTCCTTGGTGATGTCCACCTTCATGGAGCCGGCGAGGGCGTACGCGACGACCAGCGGCGGGGACGCCAGGTAGTTCATCTTGACGTCCGGGTTGATCCGGCCCTCGAAGTTGCGGTTGCCGGAGAGCACCGAGGTGACCGCGAGGTCGTGCTCGTTGACCGCCTGGGAGACCTCGTCCGGCAGCGGGCCGGAGTTGCCGATGCAGGTGGTGCAGCCGTAGCCGACCAGGTTGAAGCCGACCTTGTCGAGGTAGGGGGTCAGGCCCGCCTTGTCGAAGTAGTCGGTGACGACCTTGGAGCCCGGGGCGAGGGTGGTCTTGACCCACGGCTTGCGGGTCAGGCCCTTCTCGACCGCCTTCTTGGCCACCAGCGCGGCGGCGACCATGACGTACGGGTTCGAGGTGTTGGTGCAGGAGGTGATCGCGGCGACGGTCACGGCGCCGTGGTCCAGCTCGTAGGTCGAGCCGTCGGGGGCGGTGACGGTGACCGGCTTGGACGGCATGCCGTCCGGGATGGTCGACGGGGCGTCGGAACCCGGGAAGGACTCCTTGCTCGCCTCCATCTCGTCGTTGACGTAGTTGAGGACGTCCGACCCGAACTGCTCGGCGGCGTTGGCCAGGACGATGCGGTCCTGCGGGCGCTTCGGGCCGGCGATCGACGGGACGACGGTGGACAGGTCCAGCTCGAGCTTCTCGGAGAAGTCCGGCTCGGCGGACGGGTCCAGCCAGAGGCCCTGCTCCTTGGCGTACGCCTCGACCAGCGCGACCTGCTGCTCGCTGCGGCCGGTGAGCTTGAGGTAGTTCAGCGTCTCGTCGTCGATCGGGAAGATCGCGGCGGTGGAGCCGAACTCCGGCGACATGTTGCCGATGGTGGCGCGGTTGGCCAGCGAGGTGGCGGCGACGCCCTCGCCGTAGAACTCGACGAACTTGCCGACGACGCCGTGCTTGCGCAGCATCTCGGTGATGGTGAGCACCAGGTCGGTGGCGGTGGTGCCGGGCTGCAGCTCGCCGGTCAGCTTGAAGCCGACGACGCGCGGGATCAGCATGGAGACCGGCTGGCCGAGCATGGCGGCCTCGGCCTCGATGCCGCCGACGCCCCAGCCGAGGACGCCGAGGCCGTTGACCATGGTGGTGTGCGAGTCGGTGCCGACCAGGGTGTCGGGGTAGGCCTGGCCGCCCCGCACCATGACCGTGCGGGCCAGGTGCTCGATGTTCACCTGGTGGACGATGCCGGTGCCCGGCGGGACGACCTTGAACTCGTCGAACGCGGTCTGGCCCCAGCGCAGGAACTGGTAGCGCTCGCGGTTGCGGCCGTACTCCAGCTCGACGTTCTGCGAGAACGCCTCGTGGGTGCCGAACTTGTCGGCGATGACCGAGTGGTCGATGACCAGCTCGGCCGGGGCCAGCGGGTTGATCTTCGACGGGTCGCCGCCGAGCTCCTTCACGGCCTCACGCATGGTGGCGAGGTCCACGACACAGGGCACGCCGGTGAAGTCCTGCATGATCACGCGGGCCGGCGTGAACTGGATCTCCTGCGAGGGCTGCGCCTGCGAGTCCCAGTTGCCGAGCGCACGGATGTGGTCGGCGGTGATGTTCGCACCGTCCTCGGTGCGCAGCAGGTTCTCCAGCAGGACCTTGAGGCTGTACGGCAGGCGGGCCGAGCCCTCCACCTTGTCCAGCCGGAAGATCTCGTACGACTCGTCGCCCACCTGCAGCGTGCTGCGGGCGTCGAAGCTGTTCGCCGACACGACAGTCTCCTTCATTTGTGTGCGCGTACCACCGCGCCGCCTGGTGCCGCCACACCGGTTTGGCGATCCGCCACGCGCAAGGCTAAGTTAGGTAAGCCTTACTAGAGCGGCAGCAGCGGCGTTCCTCCGACAGATATCTCGATGTCGAGATAACTCTAGTACATAGGGTCGGCACGGTCATGCCCCGGCCCCGGTCGGCATGCGCCGTCGCGGTTCCGGGAGCCATGCGAGCCCCGCCACCGGGTATCCGCTCGGAGACGAGTCCAAAAGGCGCTTCGCCGGACCTGGAGAGAGGATCGAACCGTGCCGCTCACGTTCCGCAAGAGTTTCCGCATATTCCCGGGCGTCCGCCTCAACATCAACAAGAAGTCCTGGTCGCTGACCTTCGGCAACGGGACGGGCCCGCGCCACACCTACAGCTCCACCGGCCGCCGGACCACCTCCATGGACCTGCCCGGCCCGTTCGGCTACCGGCACACCACCACCCGGCGCCGCTGAGGTCCGGGCGCGAGGCCCGGGCGCGCGGTCAGGGCACGAGGTCAGGGCGCCGGGGTCCGGGCGCCGTCGTCACCCGGACGGCCCTGTGACCCCCACCCCCGACATGCGTCATCTCATATCTGAGATAGCCTCAGTCACATGGCAGACGACTATCTCGTACGCATCGGCCGTCTCATCCGTGACGCGCGGCAGCATCGCGGCTGGTCACAGGCGCAGTTGGCAGAGGCCCTGGGCACCAGCCAGAGCGCGATCAACAGGGTGGAACGCGGCAACCAGAACATCAGCCTTGAGATGATCGCCCGTATCGGCGAGGCACTCGACAGCGAGATCGTCTCGCTCGGCTATGCGGGCCCGATGCACCTGCGGGTGGTCGGCGGGCGCCGGCTCTCCGGCTCCATCGACGTCAAGACCAGCAAGAACGCCTGCGTGGCGCTGCTGTGCGCCTCGCTCCTCAACAAGGGCCGCACCACCCTGCGACGGGTGGCCCGGATCGAGGAGGTCTACCGCCTGCTGGAGGTCCTCAACTCCATCGGCGTACGGACCCGCTGGATCAACGACGGCGTGGACCTGGAGATCGTGCCGCCCGCCGAGCTGGACATGGCGTCGATCGACGCGGACGCGGCCCGCCGCACCCGCTCGATCATCATGTTCCTCGGCCCGCTGCTGCACCGCCTGGGCGAGTTCAAGCTGCCGTACGCCGGCGGCTGCGACCTCGGCACCCGGACGATCGAGCCGCACATGATCGCGCTGCGCCGCTTCGGCCTGGACATCGCCGCGACCGAGGGCCTCTACCACGCCCAGGTGGACCGCTCGATCACCCCGGGACGCCCGATCGTGCTGACCGAGCGCGGCGACACGGTGACCGAGAACGCGCTGCTGGCCGCCGCCCGCCACGACGGCGTCACGGTCATCCGCAACGCCTCGTCGAACTACATGGTCCAGGACCTCTGCTTCTTCCTGGAGGCGCTGGGTGTCAAGGTCGAGGGCATCGGCACCACCACGCTCACGGTGCACGGCATGCCGGAGATCGACGTGGACGTCGACTACTCCCCCTCCGAGGACCCGGTCGAGGCGATGAGCCTGCTGGCCGCCGCGGTGGTCACCGAGTCGGAGCTGACCGTCAAGCGGGTGCCGATCGAGTTCCTGGAGATCGAGCTGGCCGTCCTGGAGGAGATGGGCCTCGACCACGACCGCTCCCCCGAGTACAGCGCCGACAACGGCCGCACCCGGCTGGTGGACCTCACCGTCCGGCCCTCCAAGCTGGAGGCGCCGATCGACAAGATCCACCCAATGCCGTTCCCCGGCCTCAACATCGACAACGTCCCGTTCTTCGCCGCCATCGCGGCCTCGGCGCAGGGCCAGACCCTGATCCACGACTGGGTCTACGACAACCGGGCCATCTACCTCACCGACCTCAACCGCCTCGGCGGCCGCCTCCAGCTCCTCGACCCGCACCGGGTCCTGGTCGACGGCCCCACCCGCTGGCGCGCGGCCGAGATGATGTGCCCGCCGGCGCTGCGTCCGGCCGTGGTCGTGCTGCTGGCGATGATGGCGGCGGAGGGCACCTCGGTGCTGCGCAACGTCTACGTCATCAACCGCGGCTACGAGGACCTCGCGGCCCGCCTCAACTCGGTGGGCGCGCAGATCGAGATCTTCCGCGACATCTGAGCAGCCTCGGATGCAACGCCGACGAATCCCCTCCTGACCTGCGTGTGTGTGAGCCGGGAGGGGATTCGCCTGCGTCTGTGGGACTTGTCTGGGACTTTGGCTCGGGCTCGGCTCAGGTATTCGATGGACTCACAGAGGGCGCGCTGCCCTGACGTGCCTTTGCTGATCCGTGCAGCATGCGCCGAGCCAGTGCGTCGATCTCGCCAAGCAGCCCCGCGGACTGCTGGTCCAAGTCAATGGCGTGCTGGTGGAGGACCGTACCGGCGTGTCGCACACGGTGACTGACGTGTGGAGCATTACCCTTCGCGTACACCAGGTGCCCCTCCGGCAGCCCCAGGGCAGTGCAGTAGGCGAGCATTTGGTAGAGGTCCTCATTCGGAAAGCCGCTCTTTCTTCGGGCCTTGTACTTGGCGTCCGCGACAATCAGTGGGGTGCCGGACTCCCCGTACCAGACGAAATCGGGTCGCAGGCGGATCGCATCCCCTTCGTCCATGTGCATGTTCCGGTCCTGGAGGACACTTCTGCCACCGTGGGGGCGCATGGCCTCCCGTAGTGCCGTACAGATGAAGTCCTCGAAGATGCCGTTCATGTCGAACAGGAATGCGTTCATGCGCAGCTGCCCGGGCAGGTGCTCGGCCGACCATCCCCTCAGCACCGCTTCGGAGAGGTGGAGTGCCGGGTGATAACGGGTGCTGAGCCGCGTCGGATGCCAGCCGAGTGAGGTCTGCCCCCGGGTGAGCGGTGTGATGTCCACCAGCCGGGACCGCTGGTGCATCAGGCCCGTACGTACGGTCCGGGGGACACCGGGGAGGCGCAGGAGACGGTCGACAGCCGCGCGGAGGATGCGGTTCTCGGCGATGTCCGTGGTGAAGTCGTCGTACACCACCTCCGCGGGCACGGGCATGCCGAAGCGGCGGCGGATCTGTTCGGGCTCGCGGAGCCGGCCGCGTACGACAGGGGACGACTCCTCGGTCGACCGGTAGCCCTGTAGCAGGCCCTGCCGCAGTGCGCGGTCTATCTGACGCTCGACGGCGTGCGCGAACGCCGGGAGGAGGTCGTCGTGCGCGGCCAGGCCCACGGTGCCGTCCCGCCAGCCCCGGGGGTCGCTGCTGTAGCCGAGCAGGAAGAGCAGGCGGGCGATCGGCACCTTGGTGGTGATCCGCACCGTGACGCCTTCGCCGTTGGGGACGGTGATCGTGACGGCGCCTACCCTGCTGCCGGCGCGTAGTCGCCAGGCGCCCGGGTCGTAGGGGTCCGGACCGGCCTCTTCCAGGATTCTGGAGGCGGCCAGTGCGCGGCCCACGGCGTCGGGGAGCCGGACCGAGCGCGCGGGTCCGTGTTCGACGAGCAGAACGTCGGAGGTCACTGTGCGTCGGTCCCGTCGCCCGGTTCGGGCGAGGTGGTGCGTGACGCGAGCGCTCTGCGGAGTGCCGACAGGCCGTAGCGTCCCTCGATGTCCACGCCTTCGCCGTAGTGCTGCTCCTCCAGGAGCGGGAGGATCTTCGTCCGCCAGGTCCGTTCCAGTCCGCCTTCGCGGTAGACGCCGGGCTTCATCAGGTACGAGGGTCCGATCTTGAAGTCCGGGTCGTTGATGCGGGCGTTGAGGGCGTCGAGCAGGTCCGCGGGCTCGGCGTCCTTCTCCTCGGCCCGCAGCCAGGAACGCAGCAGCCCTCGGGTGGGGTCGATGCGCGGGGACAGTTCGACGAACGCGAAGCGCCGGCGCATCGCCGCGTCGACGAGGGCGATCGAGCGGTCGGCCGTGTTCATGGTGCCGATGACGAAGAGGTTGCGGGGCAGGAAGAAGTCCTCGTCCGAGTAGGTCAGCCGCACCGACAGGTCGCGATATTCGAGGAGGAAGTACAGCTCACCGAAGACCTTGGCGAGGTTGGCCCGGTTGATCTCGTCGATGACGAGGAAGTGCGGGATGTGCCGGTTGCCCTCCCTGCGGGCAAGTTCGGCGAACTCGCGCAGGGGGCCGGCCGTGAGCCGAAAAGCGACCTCACGCGTGCCGGGGTCCTCGCGGGGGCGGAAGCCTTCGAAGAAATCCTCGTAGGAGTACGACGGGTGGAACTGGACCAGTTCGACCTGCTCCGGTCCGCCGCCGAAGAACGCGGCGAGCTTCTGCGCGAGGAAGGTCTTTCCCGTCCCGGGAGGACCGTAGAAGATCAGCTGCTTCTCGTCGTGGAGCAGTTGCCTGATCTCCTGCAGCCATTCGAGGTGGTGCACGTGGAGTTCCTTCCGCAGCTCCTCGGTGGGCTCCGGCAGCTCCACGTCGCGGCGGGCGGTGACGGCCAGGGGCTCGGCGCTGAACCTGGTGCCTTCGGCCAGGGCCTCCTCCACGAGTTCCTCGTCGCTGACCCCGAGGCCGTCGACGATGGCCTTGACGGTGGTGAGGTCGACCACGTCGTGGCGCGACGAGAGCTTCTGACGCAGTTCCTGCGGCAGTTCGTCCAAGGGAAAGCCGTCGCCTCCCCACTCCACGGGGCGCCGGAGGACGCGGCTTCCGTCTTCGGCGACTACTTGCTCGACGTTGCCTGTGATCTTCCCGGTATGGAGCCGGCCGTCGGAGAGCGCGCATACCGTGTCGCCGGGCCGCATCCGGGAGAGGAAGGCGTGCAGTTCCTCGACGAGCTGCGGCTTCTCGGTGTACGTCGCCGTCGAGCCATAGTCCTCGTCGACGAAGGTGCGCAGCTGTTCCTTGCTGATGCCCTGGGTGACGGCGGGACGCAGGTGGGCGGCGGTCAGGGACACCCTGCCTTCGGGGAGCCACGCGCGCAGGAACAGGTCGGGGCCGGCCGAGTGGGGCCCCCGCACCAGCCAGGCGCGGCTCGGACCCGACCACACCTGGCCGAGGAAGTCGGCGAGTGGCCGGCCGTCTTCGGTCTTCCACTCCATCCACCCATTGCTACTGCGGCCCAGGAGGATCTCCCCCGCCGCGGAGGGCGAGTTGCACTCCACGTCCTCGACCACTTCGAGCCAGCCGGACCACGTGGACGTTTCGCGTATCACCCCTTCCGCGATGAGCCGTTCGCGCAGGCGGTACGAGGAGGGCGTCTTCTCCGGGAACGACGGGACGACGTCAGGTCGCGCCGGGGAGCCCGCGAGCACCACCATCTTCTGGCTGCCGTTGGTCCCGCTCTCGGTCAGGAGACGGCCCCTGGCCATGGGCCCGCCGTACGGCAGGCGCAGCTGGAACTCCGGGTACGAATCGAGCATCGGTGTCCTTGGGTCGGAAGGTACGGCCGGGTGCATTGTGGGTCGCTCGTGAGCCACTTCGGCTTCGCTTCGGTAATTTCCGGCCACCTCCGACGCCTCGGTCGGCGCAGATCCGGCCGCGCGTTGCCGTTCAGGGCGGCCGACGTCCATGATCGGGAGCGGAGCACCGGCACGGCGAGGGGGAACGGTGGGCACCGGAACGACGAGTGGACCGATCAGACAGCGACACACCGAGGACCTGCTGGCGGCGGTGTCCATGACGTCCGCGCAGCTCGCCCAGGCGGTCGGTCGGTTCGACGGTGACACCCTGGCCATGGTGACGGCAGCGATCCGCACGGCGGAGCGCGCCTTCGAGGAGCTCGACACCTGCTATGACGTCATCGACGACGCCTCGGCCAGAGGCCGTGCGATCGCCGCCCGGCTGAGCGCCCTGCTCTCGGCGGTGGACGAGCCGGGCGTCGGTCGGGAGCTGGACGCCTTGGACGCGGTATCCGCTCGCGTCCGTGCCACGGACCGCGCCCGAGAGCTACTGCATCGTGTCCTCGGACGGGAGGAGACCACCCAGCGCGCCCTGCCGGCAGTACGCCGTCTCACCGGGGCGGACCTGCCCGCTCTCCCTTCCGCCTACGCGGACGAAGCGGGTTTCGACGACCTGATGGCCTTTGCCGCGCGCGAGGAGGAGCTGGCACCACGGCTGCGCGAGGCGCACGCCGAACGCCTCCGCGAGGTGGCCGTGCACCTCGTCCACGTGGTGGAGCAGGTAGCGGCCGTGGGATTCGCCGACGAGGCCTTCGCCAGGGAGTCGGCGCACGAGGCACGCCGGGCCCACGAACTGTGGGTCCGCTGCCTCGCGGAGCGCAGGCGCGACCTCGGATAGCAGGCCATCTCCGCGCCCGTACGGCATCGGTTGCCCTGCCCTTTGTCTGCAGCAAACGGGTGACGGTGTGCGTGTCGTAAACATGAAGCTCAACCGCTTCCGCCTCCGACTTCGCCGCAGGACCTCGCCCGCGTGCAGCAACTCGACCGCCTGATCGGTGAAGCGAGGCGGCGGGACCCTCCGCCCCTGCTCGTGCGCCGCTATCGTCGACGCCGAGTACCCGAGCCGCGCCCGACTCGGACCGCTCCACCCCGGCCCGCACAGGGAACCGTTGCAGCTGGCGACCGAAGACTCGCAGGATGCCCGAGCCCGGATGCGGTGCGACGGCGTCGCCGACCGGGTCGTCGTCCTCTGCCCGCGGGGGGGGGATTCGTTCATGCCAGAGTTGACCGGTAACGCCGTGCACCACGGATTCCACCTCCGGCACACCTACTCGGCGGACACCCTGCGTATCGAGGTCACCGACGCCCGCACCGAGCGCGTACCGCCGCTGTCCTCCCACGAGCCGCCCGGGGACGTTGAGTCGGGGCGGGAGCTGCTCTTCGTGGCGCAGCTGACGAGTCGGTGGGCGGTGGCGCCGCGTGTGGGCGCTCCCGGCAAGACCGTCTGGGTCGAACTGTGCCTTTCCCGCCAATGACCAGCAGGTTTCGGAAACGAGCCGACGGCCTGTCGGTGCCTGCCGCTAGCGTCGTTCGTCCGTCTGTGCACTGCACGGGGGAGCCCGAAGGAGAACAGCGCACGTGAACAGCACCACCCACACCGACCCGGCCGCCGCTTACCGCATCTCCCTTGTGGACGAGGATCCGCTGCGCGCCCGCCGCGAGGCCCGCGAGTTGCTTGCCGCCCTCGCCGAGACAGACCCGCAGGCCGCGCTCGACGTTCCGGCCGGCCCCGCCACCACCGGCACCACCACTGACAAGGGCGGACCGGTCGCGGATCTCCTCAGTCTGGTGTTTGCCGGCGGCTCCCTGGCCGCCGCCACCCTTCAGATCTGGCTGGCGCGCGTGCCGCAGCGGACGATCCTCGTGACGCGGCCCGACGGGGCGACGCTGACCATCTCCGGGAAGCAGGCCCGCGCGGACGACGCGCAGATCGAGCGGTTCCTCAACGGAGGTGCGGGTTCGGCGGACGACGGCGGTACGCAGGACGGGCCGGACGCGGCGTGAGTGACAACGACCGGTACGCCATGCTCGTCGGCGTGTCGACGTACGACAGCGACCGGTACCACGATCTGCCTGCGGTGCGGGCGGACCTGCACTACATGCAGGCGGTCCTGGAGAGCACCGAGATCGGCATGTACAACGACTGCGCGATGGTCGCGGAGCCGACGCGCGCCGAGATGCTGCACGCCGTGGAGACGTTCCTGGAGGAGCGGCAGGCCAGTGAGACGGCGCTGCTCTACTTCAGCGGGCACGGGGAGTTCTGTGCGGCGGACGGGCAGCTGTACTTCCTGACCCGGGACGCCGATCCGGATGACCTGCCCGGTACCGCCGTGCCGGCCGAGTTCCTGGAGCGGATGCTCACGTCGTGCCGGGCCTCCTCGAAGGTCGTGCTGCTCGACTGCTGCTCCAGCGGCTCCGTCGTCCAGGGATGGACGGCCAAGGGGGCGGTCGACGGGAGCGTACGGCCCGCGCCCAGCACGCTGCTGCGGCCGACCGGTGTGTACTTCATCACCGCCTCGGACGCCCTGCAGGCCGCCTCCGCACTGGCTCCGGCCGGTTCCTCGCTCGGCACGTCGCGGTTCACCGGGGAGATCGTCGAGGGGCTGCGCAGCGGGCGGATCAAGGACAGCGGCTGGATCACACCGGACGACCTGTTCGAGTACCTGACCGCGCAGATGGTGCGCATCGGCGTGCCCGAGGAGCAGCGGCCCACGAAGTCCACCATCCGTGCGACGCATTCCCTGCCCCTGGCCCGCTCGGTGGCGCGGGCCGTTCAGCTCGCCGGGCCGCCGCCGGAAGCCGGTGGCGGCCTCCCGGTCTCCCCGGCGCTGTCGAAGGCCCGCACCCTTGTCGCGCAGGACGCGCACGACGGCGTGGACCGGGAGCGTCTGCTGCGCTACTACGCGCACTGTCTGAGGGCGCAGGCCGAGTCGAAGATGCTGCCCGACCGGGACGGCGGCCGGAATTCCGCGTACTTCCTGCTGGGTCAGGGGCCGGAGACGATCCAGTCGGGATTGGGGTCCGATCTACCCGCACCCGGTGGGCTGCCCAAGGCGAAGAGCACGGGTTCGAAGGTCGACGAGGCGGGGCTGCAGGAGTACTGGTACGGATACCCGGCCGTCACGCTGCCCGAGCGCGGCGGGAACGGCGGTCGGCGGGCCACCGTGCGCATCGCGCCGCTGCTGGTCCAGCCGATGGAGCTTGCGCCCGACGAGAACGGGCGGGACCGGTTGCGGCCGAGCGGGGTGCCGTCGCTGCACAGCGGTGTGCTCACGGAGCTTCTGGAGGACGAGGAGGCGGCCGAGTTGCTCAGCCGCTGGCAGCCGACCTGGCAGGAGGGCAACGCCGCCCAGATGGTGAAGGCGGTGCGGGAACTCCTGACGCGGCTCGAACTCCCGGAGCTGGAGCCGCTCGACCTGTCCGCGCTCAGCGATCGTTCCGTCATGGACGCGCTGCGTCCCGGCGCCCACAACGCCGCCGTCCTTCTCGCGCCCTCGGGTCTGGAGCGGACCGCGACCGAGGGCCTCGTGGAGAACCTGCTCCAGATGTCCACGCGCGCCGACCGGATGTCCGGCACCGCCCTGGACACATTGCTCACAGGTGGTGGCGACGGCGGGCCGGGCGGGCTCGACGCGCCGCCGGTCCTGGTCTCCCCCGGGCCGTGCAACGAGAGCCAGGCGCGGGTGATCACGTCGGCGATGACCCGGCCACTCACGGTGTCCACGGGGCCGCCGGGGACAGGGAAGAGCGAGGTGGTGGCGGCGGTGGTCGCCACCGCGGTGGCCGCCGGGCAGTCCGTCCTCGTCGCGTCCACCAACAACGAGGCCGTGAACGTGGTGGCCGAGCGCTGTGACGCCATCTCCCCCGGGCTGCTCATGCGGACGGGGAACTCCGAGGCTCTGGAGGCCGAGGCCGCGAAGCTGGAGCGACTGCTCGCCGAGCCGGTCGAGGCCCCGGCGCGGGGTGCGGCGACCGTGGCGGGCGACCTCAGGAACCGGCACGTCCGGGCCACCGAGCACGAGGCCGAGGCGGCGCGGCTGGTCGGCGAGGAGGCACGGCTGCTGGAGCTGCTGCGGGAGCGGGCGCGCCGCGCGGACGAGCTCGGGCTGCCGGTCGAGCTGTTGGAGCGCGCGTGGCGCGAGGGCGGGAGCTCGGCGCTCGCCGGCTGGGAGGATCAGGCGCGCAGGGCCGCCGTCGCCCGTTGGTACTCCCTCGGCCGGTGGCGCAGGGGGCGGGCGCTGTCCGCGTTCGTCGCCTCCGCCGGGGAAGGCGGTACGGGCGCGTGGCCGGACTGGGCCGCGGTACGGCCCGCACCGTCCGAGCTGCTGCTCGCCCTCGCCGAGGCCGCCGGAGTGGAAGGCGCGCTCAGGAGCCTCGTGCCGGGGCATCTCGCCCTGGACGAGGAGGCGCTGAAGCGGGCGCGGCTGGAAAGTCGGGCGGGCCTGTCGGAGGTGTCGGGCGAGCTGGCCCGGGCCGTGTCCGCCGAGGCGATGACCCGGGGGCGGTCGCTGATGGCCCAACGGCTCCAGTCCCTGCGCCGGCGTTCCGGCTTTTGGAAGAGCCAGCGTAATCTGATGGCGCATCTGAAGGGCTGGGCCATCAGCACGCACTCGGTACGTCAGCTCGAACTGGTCCCGGCGCTCTTCGACCTCGTCGTGATCGACGAGGCCAGCCAGTGCTCGATCCCGGCGGTGCTGCCGCTGCTGTTCCGGGCCAAGCGGGCGCTGATCATCGGGGATCCGATGCAGCTCGGGCACATTCCTGGGATCACGACGCAGCAGGAGCGGCAGGCCCGGGTACGGGCGGGGCTGAGCGCAGCGCAGCTGGAGGATCACCGGCTCGCGTACCACGTGTACTCCGCGTACCACGCCGCGGCGCAGCACGGCGAGAAGACGCTGCTGCTCGACGAGCACTACCGGTGCCATCCGGCGATCGCCGATGTCGTCAACGGTCATTGCTACGCGGGGCAGTTGCAGGTCCTCACCGACGTCAGGAAGCAGGTTCCGACGCTCGATCCGGTCGGGTCGGGCGGTCCGGTGCCTGCCCTCGGCTGGGTCGACGTGCCGGACGGCGCGTCCGCGCTGGGCGCGGGCGGCAGGTCCTCGCGGAACGCGGCGGAGGCCGCCCGGGTGCGGGAAACGGTGGACGAGCTGCTGGCGCGGCTTCCCGAGGACACGACGGTGGGCGTCGTGACGCCGTTCCGTGCCCAGAAGGACGCTCTGGCCCGGGTGTGGGCGGACGACGACCGCGTGCGGGTCGGCACGGTGCACGCCTTCCAGGGCGGGCAACGGGACGTCATGGTCCTCAGCCCGGTGGCCACCGACAACACCCCGCCCCGTACGACGCACTGGGTGTCGAGCCAGGTCAACCTGTGGAACGTGGCCGTCACCCGGGCGAAGTCGCAGCTGATCACCGTGGGCAGCCATACCTTCTGGCAGGGGCAATCGGGGCTTCCGGCGCTCCTCGCGGAGCGGTCGGAGGTGCTGGGAGCGGGATCGTCGGCGGACCGGCCCGGCCCGGCCTTCGGCGCGAGGTCGCGGAGCGCCTTCCGTGAGGAGCTCACGGACCGGCTCCAGGACTTCCTCGGGCGCCGTGGCGTGACCGATCTGGAGCGCGAGGCGGTGGTCGGCGGGCACGTCGTTGACCTGCTGTTCACGGTGGACGGCGTCAATACCGCCGTCCTCGTCGACACCGGGCCCGAGCACGGGCAGGAGCCGGCCCGCCATCTGCGTCTGACGCACGCGCGCGGCGACCTGCTGCCCGGGCTGCCGTCCGGCGGCTCAGGCGCGAAGCCTGGGCCGGTGGCGCGGACGGTCCGGGTGCCGGCATGGCGGATCCTGGCCGGTGACGTGACGCTGGAGCCGCTCTTCGCCTGAGCGCGTACCCCGACGGGGTCAGGTTCGCAGACTCCGGACGACGTGGGTCATGTGCTGGATGTTGCCTACACGCAGCCAGACTGCGGGGTTTCCTGTGCCTTCGGCGCCGTGCCCGCGTGCGCAGTCGCGCAGCCAGGTCTCGCCTGCGCTCGCCGTCGGCCCCCGGAAGTCCGGCAGGGCGAGGATGTCCCGCGCGGCGGCCCGGACGGTGGCGGCCCGGTCGTGGCCTCGCGTCGGTACCTTCACGAGGACGTACGACTCGTCAGTGGTGTACCGCAGCATGCCCCAGGGCGGGCCGGCGCCGTCGGTGGAAGGTCCGCGCGTGATCGCCCGGGTGGAGTCGATGCCGTAGTCGCCGTACGCGAGGGCGCGGACGAACCCCCGTCCGGCGCGGTGCAGATCACGCCACACCCACCAGTCCCAGCGGGGCTCCACGTCCGTGCCGTGTTCCGGGAGCCCGGTGGGGAAGGCGCCGCCCAGGACTGCAGCCGTTCGCCAGGAAGTCAGTGGCATCAGGGCTTCGAGCGCGCGCAGCGACTCCTTCGCCGTGTCGGTCCGGTCGGCTCGGACGGCGTCCAGGTCCAGCAGAAGGTCTGTCTCCACGGCGGGACCGGCGCGGGCGACGAGTTCGCGGACGCCCTGGCCGACGGCGTCGTCCCACTCGCCGGGCAACAGGACGCGTATGCCGAGCCCGTTGCCCGTGAACCGGGCGTGCTCCAGCATCGCGGCCTGGTGAGCCTCGGAGCGGTCGGGACCCGTCACCGAGCGCAGCGGACTCACGTCGGCGTCCGCGGACAGCACCTCCGCCAGCGCCGACTGCTGCGCCTCGGGGGCGAACGGACAGTCGACCCAGGCCGGATGATGACGATGGGCCTTCCGCACACGCCACAGATCGTCCCGTATGCCCGCTGTGAGAGCGTCGGGGTGCGCGCCCGCGCGGGGCGGAAGGTTCCACAGCGGCACGACGGCCTCTTGCACCGGTGGGATCAGCTGGCGGTACGCCTGGCAGGCGTGCTGCTTGGCCGGCAGGACGGGAACGTACAGCGGTCCGGACATGGCGGCTCCCCTCGGCACTGCCCGCGTCCTATTCGCCGCGCCTGTCCTCGTCCGTCCTGTTGTCCGTTCAGCATCCGCCGCGTCACCGCCACACGAAACAATGTCTTTTCAGCCTCATGGCTGAAACTTCGATGAACCTGGAAGCACTGTGATCGCCGAGGTGCTGCTCGTGAGGCTCGGCAGCGGTATCGGCAAGGCGAAAGGCACCTCGTGAAGCCCGCCATGGCCGCCGCCCAGTTGCCCGGCAGTCTGACGCAGTACCTCACGACCCCCCGGATCCCGACGCCGTTCCACGTGGCTGACGACCGCTGGCAGCGGGAGCTGGAGTGGACGGCCGGTTTCCCCGGCTTCGCACTCGCCACCAACCAGGTCGGCCGCGTCGGCGACGCCCGATGGGAGCCCTCTGGGACTTTCGGCCGCGTCGACGGGCACGACCGTGAAACAGTCGGAAGACGATCTGCCCAGGTCAGTCACTCAGGGAGATGGATCGCGGCAGGCCACGGAACCGTCGCATCTTTTCCGCGACATCTGACACGACGATGCCGCCGCGCCCCTCCCGCCCTGCTGTTCAGCAGGGCGGGAGGGGCGCGGCGGCGGGTCCGCGACCTCGACGCGAGCGTGGGCCCGTCAGCGGCGCAGGGTGACGGGCAGTGCCTCCAGGCCGCGCAGCATCATCGTGTTGCGCCAGCGCAGGTCGCGCTCCTGGCAGGCCAGGGTCGCTCCGGGGAATCGGGCGAGCAGCGCGGTGAGCGCGATCTCGGTCTCCAGCTTGCCGAGCAGGGCCCCGAGACAGCGGTGGATGCCACCGCCGAAGGCAAGATGGCCGGCGTCCCGGCGGTCGAGGACGAGGCGGTCGGGGTCCTGGAAGCGCGCCGGGTCGCGGTTGGCCGCGCCGAGGGACAGCAGCACGAACTCGTCCTTCGGGATCTCCACCCCGCCGACGTCCACCGGCTCGGTGGTGAAGCGGGTGGTGGCCATGCAGATGGGCGAGTCGTAGCGCAGGAACTCCTCGACGGCCCCGGGCATCCGGGTGGGATCGGCGCGCAGCCAGGCGGCCTGGCCGGGCTCGCGCAGCAGCGCGAGGCAGGAGGTGCTCAGCAGGTTCACGGTGGTCTCGTGGCCGCCGATCAGCAGCAGGGCGACCATGCCCACGATCTCGTCGTCCGTCAGCTCCCCGCGCTCGCGGGCCTCCAGCAGTTCGGTGAGCAGATCGGCGGGACGGTCGTCGCGGCGGACACGCCGGTCGGCGACGGCCAGGACGTACGAGCCCATCTCCTGGACGGCCCGCCGGAACGCCGCGTGGTCACCCTCCTGGGTGACGATGGCGGTCGACCACTTCCGGTAGAGGTCGCGGTCCTCGGGCGGGAGTCCGAGCAGTTCGCAGACGACGAGGATCGGCAGCGGGAAGGCGAAGTCGCGTACCAGGTCCACCGTGGCGGTGGTGGTGCGGGTCGTGTGGCGCGCGGCTGCCGCGTCCAGCCCGTCGAGGAGTTCGAGGGTGATGCGCTCGACCATCGGCCGCATCGCCTCGACCCGTTTGCGGCTGAACGCCGCCTGGACCACGCGGCGGAGGCGGGTGTGGTCGGGCGGATCGCTGCTGAGCATGTGGGTGATCTCGGCGCCCAGGTTGACGCCCTCGACCCGGCTCTCGGCCAGGGCCTGGGCGCGCCGCACGTCCTGCGCGAAGCGGCGGTCGGAGAGCGCGGCCCGGACATCGGCGTAGCGCGTGACGATCCACAGCCGCAGGCCGCCGTCGCCGTGCAGCACGGAGACCGGGGCCGATTGCCGCAGCCTGGCCAGGGTCGGGTACGGGTCGCTGAGGAACGTCGGCGGGTCCTGGCGCGGTTCCGTCGCCCCGGGCCTGTCCGGCCGGTACTCGTCCGGCCGGTGCTCGTCCGGCCGGTGCTTCTCCGGCCGGTGCTTCTCCGGCCGGTGCTTCTCCGGCCGGGGACTGTCCGTCCCGGGTGCTGCCGTCGCTGCCGTAGCTGTGGTCATGATGTCTTCCTGTCCTCACCGGCACGGCCGGCGCCGCGGCGGGGTGCCGGGCGTGGCACCCCGCTGCGGCGCCGCTTGGGCTCACTGCAGGGGCGACTTCTTCTCCGTGTTCTCCTTCGTGCGGGTGGCGCAGGTGCGCGCCGAGCCGTTCGGCCGGACCGGGACCGCCTTGTCCAGGGCGGCCTGGGTGTCCGGGTGAATGATGAGCCCGCGCTCCCGCTCGGTGGCGCTGATGGGGTCGACGCGCAGTCCGTGACGCTTCATGGGGTTGCCCTTTCCTTGGTTCTGTCGGGTTCTTCGGTTTCTTCGGTGTCGTGGATGGTGTGGTGGACGGGGTGGTGCGAGCCGGTCCGCCCGCTGTCGCGGGGGTCGGCGGTTTGGGGGAAGGCGCGCAGCGCGTCGTCGGCGTAGCGCACCATGGCGGCCCAGGCGGCGGCGTATCCGGCCGGGTCGCGGACCACATCGTGTCCGCCGCCGAGCCACCGGACGCGATGCGGGACGTCGCGGCGCCGCAGCGCGGCGAGATAGCGCTCGATCTGTTCCGGCGGGCACTTCTCGTCGTCCGCCGAGGCGGCGAGGAAGAGCGGGCCGCGTACGCGGCCCACATAGGTCATCGGGCAGGCCGCGCGATAGCGGTGCGGCACCTGCTCGGGGGTGCCGCCGAAGAGCCGGTCGTCGACCTCCCGCAGCGCCGGCGTCGTCGCCCGGTACGCCGCCGTGTAGTCGGCCACGGGGGCGACGGCCAGCCCCACGTCCCACAGCCGGGGCTGGACGCCCATCGCCAGCAGCGTCAGGTAGCCGCCCCAGGAGTAACCGCACAGGCCGGTACGGCCCGGCGCCGAGACTCCAGCGTCGATGAGGTGGCCGCGTACCGCGGCGAGGTCTTCGAGCTGGGCGAGGCCTACCCGGTGGCCGAAGTCGTCCCGCCAGCGGGGGCCGTAGCCCGTCGAGCCGCGGTAGTTGGTGCGCACCACGGCGAATCCGGCCCGGACCAGGTCCTCGGTCCGTGCGTCGTAGGCGTCCCGGTCGTGGGTGTGGGGTCCGCCGTGGACGAGGAAGACCGTCGGCCAGGGGTCGTGGCCCGCCCCGCGGCCGGGCGGGGTGGCCACGAAGCTGTGGATCTGCCCGTACGGCCGACGGGTCCACAGCTCGCGGCGCCTGGATCCGGTCGTCCCGCCGGGCGCCGTGCCGCGTGACACCGTCGTGGAGCGGCCGGGACGGTCGGGGTGTCCGGAGGGGCCGGGACGTTCCGGAGGTTCCGGGGGTTCCGGGTGCTCCGCACTGCGCGGGCTTTCCGGGCCTTCCGGCCGGCGGATCAGCGGCCGGGGCGGTTCGCCGTCGCGGCTCCACAGGCAGTGGACCGTGCGGTCGGGTGCGCAGGAGAAGTCGATGATCGTGCCCTCGGGCGTGGGAAGCACCGTCGTCGTACCGCGGTCGAGGTCGGCGCGGAGCAGGCGGCTGCGTCCCGCCCGGTCCTGCTGGACCAGCGCCGTGCGGCCGGGCCCGTACCAGCAGGCGGTGATCTCCGTGTCGAAGTCGAGGGCGGAGCCGGGAGCGTGCGCACGGATCCCCTCGCCCTGCCGCCAGAAGGCCAGGGTGTGGCGGCCCGCGCGTTCGAGGACGAGCAGCAGTTCGGGCCGTGCGGTGGTGCAGTCCGGGCGGAAGCCCAGCGCCCACGCCGCGCCGCCGTCCCCTGCCGCGCCGCCGTCGCCGTCCCCCGCCGCGCCGGGGACGGTGTCCACGAGGGCGCCGGAGGCCGGTGACCACAGCCGGACCGCGGCCGGGCCGGCCTGGCACCCCGCGGTGGCCAGCAGCCGGCCGCCGGGGGCCAGGCCCACCACTGCCGCGTAGCCGGGCTCCTCGGCCACCAGGCGGGCGCGCCCGCCCGGCCGGCCGAGGTAGTACCGCGAGCGGTCCGCGACCCCGACGCCGACGGCGGCGAGGCCGCTGCGGGGGTCGAAGGCCAGGCCGTGCATCCGGCCGACGGGTACGCCGTCGAGCGCCGGGCGCGGGTGCCCGCCCTCGAACGGCCCGCGCAGCCAGCGGCCCTGACCGCCGGGAGCGGCGTCGAACCACCACAGGCCCTGGCCGTCCGGCTCGATGGCGGCGGTCTCCACACCCAGCTGTGCGGTGGTCACCTGGCGGCGCCGACCCGTCGTCAGGTCCCAGGCCACGATCTGCGGGAGACCGTCCACGTACCGGGTCTCGACCGCTCGCCGTCCGTCGCCTGCGGCGAAGGACGGGACGTGCACCGCCGTTCCGATACCGCCGCTCATCGCCGTCCCTCCCTTCGTCGGTCCGCTTCCGCCGCCGGTGGCCTGGGGTGTGCTGGGCTCCGACGGCCATCACACTGCCGGACGGGCGAGCCGCGTGGCAGGGAAGAAAGCGCAGCGGCACCGGCAGTGAGCCACTGCCGGTCCTTCCCTGGCACCCGACGGTGGGCGGCCGACAGGGTGCGGGGGCGACCACATGCCCGGACCCACCGAGGAGAAAGGGGCGACCGGATGACGATCCCGGCGACCCGGCCCGGCGCAGCCCCCGTCCCACCCGGCGGAGCGCCGAACGACACAGCGGGTGGCCGGCCGAGCCGTGCGCTGACGGCGCTCTACGTCGCCGGCGCGGCGACGGCGTTGGGCACCCAGACGACCATGTTGGCGCTGCCCTGGCTGGTGCTGGAGACCACCGGATCGGCCACGCGGGCGGGCCTGGTCCTCGCGGCCCAGGTGCTGCCCATGGCGCTGTTCGGCTTCGCGGGCGGAGAGGTCATCCAGCGCCTGGGCGCCCGCCGGACCATGGTCGTCTCCGATCTCGCCCGCGCTCCGGTGGTGGCGCTGATCCCGCTGCTGCAGACCCTGGGCGCGCTCGAACCGGCCGTCCTCGTGGCGATCGTCGTGGCGCTCGGGGCGTTGGCCGTTCCGTACCACGCGGCACAGCGGGTGCTGGCGATGGAGCTGCTGAGCCCGCACGCCCGCTCCCTGGCCCGCGCCAACAGCGCGCTGGAGGGTGTGCAGCACGGCTCGGCGTTCGCCGGACCGGCGCTCGCGGGCGCGCTGATCCCGCTGGTGGGGACCACATCGGTGGTGTGGCTGAACGCGGCCACGTTCGCCTTCTCCGGGTTGCTGCTGCTGCGCCGCGTCCCGGCAGGGGGTGGCGGGGCCGGAGGGTCCGCGGCCAGGCCCCGCGGCCTGTGGGCGGGGGTGCGGCATCTGTGCGGCGACTGGTTCCTCGGCCGGGCGATGCTGTCCACCGTGGTGTTCGGGCTGATGCTGCGGACCCTGATGATCACCATGCCGGTGCTGGCGTTCGCCCGGTTCGAGGGGGACGCCAGGGTCGGCGGCCTGCTGATCGCCGCCCTGGGAGCCGGTGGCCTGGTGGGTTCGGTGGCCGCCTATGCGCTGGCGGCGCGGGTCGCCCCCGTACGACTCGCCTGCACGGCCCTGATCTGCGTCGCCCTGCCCCTGTGGACGCTGCTGGTGCCCGTGCCGGCCGGCGTGCTCGTCGTCGCCGTCGGCCTGTCCTCGGCCGCCGCGCCTCTGGCGAACGCGCCGCTGATGGGCCTGCTCTCCGCGCGGCTGCCGGACGGCTTCGGGCCCAAGGTGTTGCAGGCCGTGGTCACGATCAGCACCCTGGCCGGGCCGCTGGGCTTCCTGGCCGCGGGCGCCGTGCTGGACCGGGCCGGTGTCGCGGCGACCCTGTGGGGCGTCGCCGCGCTCGCGACGTTCGGCAGCGTCAATCTCATCCTGGCCCTGCGCCGCCTCCGGGCCACCGGGGACGCGGACTGACCTGTACTCCGCGTCCGAGCCCGACGCGGTGGCCTCGCGCAGGTGGCCGGGCGGCCGCCCGGCGGGCGAGGCGGCCTCAGGTCAGGGGCTCGGGCCAGGCCGCCATGGCGTACTCGGCCGCGCGCCGCAGCTCGGCCGTGGTCGCCCCGTCCCGCGCCTGCTGCGACATCCCCTGCACGACCGCGGCGAAGTACACCGCCAGGGCCCGGGTGTCCGTCCCCTCGGGGAGCGACCCACCGGCCTCGGCGTCCTTCAGCCTCGTCTCGAAGGAGCGCACGTTCGCCACCCTGCGCTCACGCAGGGTCCGCTCGACGTCGGCCGTCTGCGGGGAGCAGTTGGTCGCCGCGCTGATGACCAGGCAGCCCGCGGGGTGCTCCGGAGAGGTGTAGGACACCGCCGCCTCGTCCAGCATCCTCGCGAAGCCCGCGCGGGGGTCGTCCTCCCCCTCCAGCGCACTCTCCATGAACGCGCCGAAGGAGCCGCCGTAGCGCTCCACGACCTCGGAGAAGAGCGCCCGCTTGTCGCCGAAGGCCGCGTACAGGCTCGGCGGTGAGATCCCCATGGCGGTGGTCAGGTCGGAGATGGACGTGCCCTCGTACCCGTGCTGCCAGAACAGCAGCGTGGCCTGCGCGAGCGCGGCCTCCCGGTCGAAGCTCCGCGGCCTGCCGCGTTTCGCCGTCGTCGTCATGACTGAATTTTACAGCGATCGCTAGGGAACTGACGTACGGTACTTGCGTAGCCATCGCTACAAAAAACTTCGACTGGGGAAAGGGAGAGGTCATGGGTGGGCTTGCGGGCAGGGCGGCACTGGTGACGGGTGGCAGCCGGGGGATCGGGCGGGCGATCGCCCAACGGCTCGCGGGCGCCGGCGCGGTGGTGGCCGTGCACTACGGACGCGACGCCGCGGCCGCCGAGGAGACCGTCGGCGCGATCCGCGCCGCGGGCGGAACCGCGTTCGCGGTCCGCGCCGAGCTGGGCAGCCCCGGTGACGTGGAGACCCTCTGGGAGGGATTCGACCGCCAGATCCTGGAGCACTCCGGCGAGGTCGGCCTCGACATCCTGGTCAACAACGCCGGCGTCACGCCGCGGGGCGAGATCGACCGGACCACGGTCGAGGCGTTCGACGAGGCCGTCGCGGTCAACATGCGCGCGCTGTTCTTCCTCACCCAGCAGGGGCTCAAGCGCCTGCGGGACGGCGGGCGGATCATCAACGTCTCCTCCGGGGCCACCCGGATCGCGCTCACCGACATCATCGCGTACGCCATGACCAAGGGCGCCGTCGACGCCTTCACCCTCACCCTCGCCAAGGCCCTCGGCGGCCGCGGCATCACGGTCAACGCGGTGGCGCCCGGCATCATCGACACGGACATGAACGCCGCCTGGCTGCGCGGCAACGAGGCGGCCGAGAAGGCCGCGGCCGACCTGTCGGCCCTCGGCAGGGTCGGGCGTCCCGAGGACGTGGCCGACGTGGTCGCCTTCCTCGCCTCCGACGAGGCCCGTTGGGTGACCGGGCAGGTCGTCGACGCCACCGGCGGCTCCCAGCTCTGACCGGCGACACCCACGCCGGACCGACCGCCGCTCGCCGTCACCCCGCTGCCCGAGGACGACGCCGTCGTGGCCGCGCATGTCGCGCGCGGAGGCGGGCGGGTGTACGTGGCCGCGGACGGGAGCGTGCTGTTCGCCGGCTCGGCCGCCCCGCCGCATCAGGCCCTGGAGGTGTTCCGCTCCGGCCGCCGCACTCCGCCGGAGCACTTCCGGCCGGCCCGCCGGTACGGCGACGGTGCCTGAGGTTCGCGTCACCGCGGCGGCGCCCCGCGACCTGACAAGGGTGAGGCGGACTTGACAGCCTCTGCGGGATGCGATCGACCTGTCGGCCGAGCGGGCATAGCTTCGGGGCGTGATGACGGTAGAAGCTAGGAGGCTCTTCAGGAAGCTCGCCGCCGAGGGGGTCGCGCCGTGGTGGGCGGTCTCCCCGTGGGACGAGGCGTCGGTGCTCGACGCCGTGGCGTGGGGTTTCCGTGGTATCCGGATGCCGCTGGGAGCGGCGTACGGGGTGGTCCGGGCCGCGTGCGACGCGCTGCGGGCGGACGGAGGTTTCGTGACCCTCGCCGCCACGGCCTGGGAACGGGTGGACGATCCGGCGACCTGGGTGGCGGCGGCGCGGACGCTGTGGAGCGCGGTGGACCGGCCGAACCTGCTGATCGGCGTTCCGGCGAGCCCGGCGGGGATCGCCGCCGTGCCGGACTGTCTCGCCGAGGGCATCGGCGTCGAGTGCACGTCGGTGTTCTCGGTGCGGCAGTACCAGGCCGTCCTGGCGGCCCAGCGCGCCGGGCTGGAGCGGGCCCTGGCCCGTGGCGTGGAGCTCAAGAGCCTCGGTGTGGCCACCTCCAGCGACCTGGGGCTGCTCGACGCGGAGGTGAACGCCCGGCTCGACCGGCTCCCCCGCGGCGCGGCGAGCGGACTGCGCGACACGGCGGGGCTGGCGACCGCCCGGCTCCTGTACCGGGCGCGGGAGACGGCGCTGTCGTGCGGGAACTGGCGGGTGCTGAGGAACGCCGGCACCCGCCCGCCCATGCTGCTGTGGTCGGTGACGCGGCCCGAGCAGGTCCGGTCGCTGGTCAGCTGGAACACCGCGCACGTGATGACGGTGGAGACCGCGGAGGCGGCGGCGCGCAGGGACAACCTGGAGGGCGACACCCTGATGGGCCGGCACGCGCAGTCCGCGCTGGCGCTGCGGCTGCTCGCGGAGCGGGACGTGGACGTGGAGGCGGTCGGGGCGCACCTGCTGCGGGCCCGGTTCGGCTGACCGGACCGGGCCCGCGGCAACAGGGCAAGGGCGTCACGGCGAGGGCGTCACCGCGGCGGCGTCACCGTGCGGGGGCCGGCACCGGGTCCGTCAGGTCCCGGGCGGTGGAGGAGGCCAGCGCGAGCAGCGGGGCCGCCTTGACGACGGTCTCCTCGAACTCCGCCTCGGGTTCGGACAGGGCCACGACCGCGCCGCCCACCCCGTACCGCAGCCGTCCGGGGGTGACGACGGCGGTGCGGATGACCACGCTGAAGTCCGCGGCGCCGGAGAGGGAGAGGTAGCCGATGGCCCCGGAGTACACGCCGCGCGGGCCGTTCTCCAGCCGGTCGATGATCTCCATGGTCCGGATCTTCGGCGCACCGGTCATCGACCCCGGGGGGAAGGCCGCGCGCAGGCAGTCCACCGGGCCGCTGTCGCGGCGCAGCCGGGCGGTCACCGTGCTGACGAGCTGGTGGACGGTGGCGTAGCTCTCGACGGCGAAGACCGGGTCGGCGCGCACGGTGCCGGGTTCCGCGCACCGGCCCAGGTCGTTGCGGACCAGGTCGACGATCATCAGGTTCTCGGCGCGGTCCTTCTCGTGGGTGCGCAGGTCCGCGGCGAGGGCGGCGTCCTCCGCGGGGGTGGAGCCACGGGGGCGGGTGCCCTTGATGGGCTTGGACTCGGCGATCCGGTCGGACGAGATCCGCAGGAACCGTTCGGGTGAGGTCGAGAGCACGGACAGGTCGCCGAACCGGAGCAGGGCGCCGAACGGGGCGGGGCTGGTGCGCCGCAGGTGGCGGTACCCCTGCCAGGGGTCGAGGTCGCCGTGGACCTCGGCCATGTTGGTGAGGCATATCTCGTAGCTCTCCCCCGCGGCGATCTCCTCCTGGCAGGCGCCGACGAGGCCGAGGTAGGCCGCACGGTCGTGACGCAGCCGCACCGGCCCCGGGGCGGCGGGGGGTTCGGGGCGGCCGGCCGGCGCGGCGCCCGCGAGTGCGGCGAGCCGCCGGCGGGTGTCGTCGAGCCAGGTCCGGGCGGCGTGCGTCGCGCCGGCCTCCGCCAGGGCGAGCAGATGGGTGGTGCCGGTCCGGTGGTCGAGGACCAGGGCCCGGTCCGCGAAGACCATCACGGCGTCGGGCTCCTCGGCGCGGTGGCTGGGCGGGGCGCCGCACTCGGCCTTGAGCCCGTAGCCGAGGTAGCCGGTCCAGCCGAGGGCGAAGTCGCAGGGGAGGTCCGGCACTTCGACGTCGAGGGAGGCGAGGTCCTGGTCGAGCCACCGCAGGAACGGGCCCTCGACGGTCTCCTCGGACGTCGCCGAGCGCACGGTGACGGTGCGGGTGGCGACGTCGGCCGTGGCCACCCGGGCCAGCGGCCCGGAGGCGTCGCCCATGACCGAGAACCGGCCCTGCTCGTCACGCCGGCTGCTGTCCAGCCAGAACGCGTGGTCGCCGTCGGAGAACAGCCGCTCGAAGAGGGTCTCGTCGTCGCAGGGGGTGGGGACCCGCGCGCTCAGCACCCGCAGCGAACGGGCCGGGGCGGCGGCAGCGGCACCGGCACCGGCAGCGGCACCAGCACCCGCACCCGCACCCGCAGCGGCACCGGCAGCGGCGGGCGCCGTCGGGGACGCCGACACACCGGTGGCAGAGGCCCGGTGGCGGCCGGCGCCCGCGCGGGCCAGGGCGAAGAAGTTCGCCAGCAGTTCGTCGCCGTACTCGGAGCAGATCGACTCCGGGTGGAACTGGACGCCCCACAGCGGGCGTTCGCGGTGCCGCAGGCCCATGACCACCCCGTCGGGGGTCCAGGCGGTGACCTCCAGGTGCTCCGGGAGGCCGGTCACGGCGAGCGAGTGGTACCGCACCGCCTCGAACGGCGAGGGCAGTCCCGCGAAGAGCCCGACGCCCTCGTGCAGGACGGGTGAGGTCTGCCCGTGCCGGGGCCTCGGGGCGCGGCCGACGCTCGCGCCGTGCACCAGCCCGATGCCCTGGTGGCCGAGGCAGATGCCGAGCAGCGGGAGTTCGGCGCGCTCGACGATTTCCCGGCAGATGCCGAAGTCGGCGGCGCGTTCCGGGGTGCCGGGCCCCGGTGAGACGACGACGTTGTCGAAGTCCGCGAGCAGACCGGGGTGCCAGTGCGGATCGTCGTTGCGGACGACCGTCGGCTCCTCGCCGGTGACGCGTGCGATCTGGTGGACCAGGTTGTAGGTGAAGGAGTCGTAGTTGTCGACGAGCAGGGTGCGCATGGACGTGGTTCCCTCGTCGGGTCGAGTCGAGTCGGTGGGGTCGAGTCGGTCGAATCGAGTCAGCTCAGGTCGGTCGGTCGGTCGGCCGGTGGTCAGGCGGCCGGCACGATCTGCAGGAGCACGTGCTCGACGAGGTCGTCGCCGTACTCCCCTTCCCTGACCGTGCGGCTGTCCAGCAGGCGCAGCTCGCGGCCCGCCTCGGCGGCCATGCGGGACAGCAGGGAGTGGTCGCCCCGGCTGCTGAAGTGCAGCAGGGCCCGCCCGCCGGGCGTCGTCCGCAGCGGCGCCTGCTCCAGGTAGCCGCGGTGCGACCGGTAACCGGCGTCGACGTAGGCGCGCTCGTGGTCCGACTCGTACTGGTAGTGGTCGGGGCCGAGCACGTAGTTGGAGCTCCAGAAGACGGTGTCGAACCGCTCGCCGTCGGCGAGCCCGGAGAACAGGTCGCCGTGCACGGCGGTGACCCGGTCGGTCACCTCGTGGCGGCGGGCGTTGACGGCGGCGTTGCGCACCGCCTGGGGGTTGATGTCCGAGGCGACGACCGGGCCGTGTCCGGCGAGCGCGGCGGTCACCGCGATGGCGCCCGTGCCGCAGCCGATCTCCAGGAACGAGCCCCGGTGCGCCCCGTCGCCCGCCGGGCCGGTGAGTCCGAGCAGGTCCAGGGCGACGCCGGTGGACGGCGAGTACAGGGGCGCGAACACCTCGTCGAGGAGGTCCCACTGCCGCCCGGCAAGGGTGAAGACGGAGGGCCGGTCCGCGCGGACGAGGGACTGGCGGCTGCGCTCCAGCGAACGCCGGTAGTCCTGCACCTGCGATGTGTTCGGCATGGGGGTCTCCACTGTTCCGATCCGTTCGGTGGCGTCGCACTGTGCGATGCCCTTGGTACCGAGCCTGACGGGAGGGGGGCGAGTGACGGAAGGTGCCCGGACGACAACGGATGGTGGTCACAGGGGTGATCGCGCCACCGTCGTGCGCGTGAACTGGCCTTATCTCGATGAGGGGCAGGGCCGTTGTTGACCCCTGACGAGCATCTGATCTAGCTTTCCCTCGATCTCGCACCTTTGCCTGGGGGGAGCCGCAGGATGCCGGCCAGTGAGGGACTGCTCGAGAGGTACGCGCTCGCCATGCTCGACCTGCTGGCCAGGGAGGCGCCCGTCGAGCAGTTCGAGGAGCTGGTCCGGGAGGCGGCCCGGGAGGATGCCGGCGAGGACGCGCTGGCGGCGGTGGCCGCCGCCAAGAACCGCTCGCTGGAGGTCAGGCAGCTGTTCGCCCGGCGTCAGCAGCGCGAGGCCGGGCTGTCCGCGCTGGTGGACACCGCCCGCGACCTGACCCAGCCGTACAACCTGGACAGTCTGCTGACCGTGATCACCCGCAGGACCCGGCTGCTGATGGGCCTGGACATGTCCTGGGTGAGCATGCTCGGCGACGACGGGTCCTCCCGTGTGCAGGCCGCGGACGGGTACGCCTCGGCGATCACGGTCGGGTTCCTGGTGTCGAGCGGCGGCGGGGTCGGCTGGCAGGCGCGGCAGCGGGTCGCTCCCTTCTGGACGCCCGACTACATGCGGGACGAGACCTTCACCCACGACGAGGCCATCGACCACGTCGTGCGGTCGGAGGGGCTGCGGGCCGTGATGGCGATCCCGCTGCGGTACGAGAACGCGACGATGGGCGTGCTCTACGGCGCGGACCGCAACGTCCGGCACTTCCTGCCGGACGAGATCGCGCTGATGACCTCGCTGGCCGACCTGGCGGCCGTCGCCATCGAACGGACCCGGCTGCTGGAGCGGACCCGCACCGAGGTCGCCTCGCTGGCGGGTGACGTCGCGCGGGCCGAGGCGTCCTCCGCCGGGGCGAACCGGCTGCACCGGGTCCACCGGACCCTGCTCGACCAGGCACTCGGCGGGGGCGACCTGAACGCCCTGATGGAGCGGGCTGCGGCCGAACTGGGCGGGGCACTGGTGCTGCGCGACCCCGTCGACAAGCACCTCGCGCACACGCCGGACCTGCCGGCTCTTTTTTCGGGCCCGGACTCAACTCGCGTAGATCACCCGGCGCTCGACCGGGTCTGCCTGGACGCGCGGGCCGGTGAGGGACTCGTCAGGGGTGACGACGGCGCGGGCGGTGTGCTGCTGGCCGGCCCGGTCACCGGCGGCACGGAGAACCTCGGCACCCTGGTGCTGTGCGGGGCGCGGGCCCCGTCCGGGGAGCAGGAGCGGCTGCTGGGCCTGGCCGCCCAGGCCGTCGCCGTCCACCTGCTGCTGCAGCGCGGCACGGCGGTGGCCGAGGGACAGGTCAGGGACGAGCTGCTGCACGACCTGCTGCACATATCCCAGCTGCCGCGGGGGCAGCTCGCGGCCCGCGGGCGCCGTCTCGCGGTCGACCTCGGCGAGCCGCACGTCGTCGTCGTGGCCCGGCCCGAGGGCGGTTCGCAGAGCCGGGCCAACGCCTGGGCGGCGGCGTACGCGCAGCGGCTGTCGGGGCTCAAGTACGTCGACGGCGGCCACATCGTGCTCCTGCTCCCCGGTGACGACCCGGCCGGCGCGGCCCGGTCGGTGCGGCGGGAGCTGTCCGCGGTGCTCGGCCATCCGGTGACCGCGGGCGCGGCCGGGCCCACCGCCGCGCCGGACGAGGTACGGCACGTCTACCGGGAGGCCCAGCGGTGCCTGGAGACGCTCACCGCGCTGGACGGCACCGGCGGCACCGCCTCGCCGGACGAACTCGGCTTCCTGGGGCTGCTGTTGTCCGAGAAGCAGGACGTCGCGCGGTTCGTCGGCTCGGCGATCGGGCCGGTGCTGGAGTACGACCGCCAGCAGTCGACGGAGCTGGTGCGGACGCTGGAGTCGTACTTCGCCTCCGGCAGCAGCCCCACGCGGGCGGCGGAGCTGCTGCACGTCCATCCGAACACCGTGTCACGGCGACTGGAGCGGATCACCGACCTGCTGGGCCCCCACTGGCAGGAACCCGCCCGGGCGCTGGAGGTGCAGCTGGCGCTGCGGCTGCACCGCACCCGGCACCTGCTGGCCGAGGGCGAGGGCGACGGCGCCGCGGCGCCCGGCCAGGCCTTGCCCGGTCAGGCGCTGTGGGCCTCGACCGGTTCGGGCACCGCGTAGTCCGCGCCCGCGTCGGCGAGCATCCGCGCGGCGTAGGCCACCGAGGCCAGCGTGGTGTGCCGGTGCCAGCCGTTGAACGACCGGCCGACGAAGTCCCGCAGCCCGACCTCCGCGCCCGTGGTGGCGCAGTCCCGGGTCACCCGCCGGGCCAGCTTGGCCAGGCGCAGCAGGACCGGGGGCGGCGTGCCCTCCAGGTCGGTGAGCCAGAACTCCGTCGGCGGCCGGCCCGGGTCGCTCCACTCGCCGAGCAGCAGCCCCGGCCGTCCGCCCCTCTCGCCGGTCCGGGGCAGGACCACCGGTACTCCCACCACCAGCGAGTGCCGCACGGCCTCCTGACCGCCTGACGGGTCGGTCCACCGCACCGGGCGGCGCAGCGCCCTGACCGAGTCGGCGACGCGCTGCGCGCTCAGCGGGCCCGCGCCGAAGCCCGGCAGCGACGGCTCGCGCACGGTGACCGGGGCGGAGCCCGGGATCCGCACCAGCAGCGGCGCCCCCGCGGCCTGGTACCGCCGGAACGTCACGCCCGGGTCCGGGCCCGTCGCCCCCAGCACCACGGGCAGGCGCGGCAGCCCCCACCCGAGGGTGGCCCGCACGACCGCCGCCGCGCACTCCTCCAGCGTCTCCTCGGCCGTCCCGTCGGGGATCTCGGCCCTCCGGCGCCGTTCCGGGTCCTGGAGCCAGCCGCCCGGCAGGTGCAGCCGCCAGTTGACGGGGGCGCTCGACCGCTCGGAGGCGAACCACAGGCCGAAGGCCTGCTGGCCGTTGTCCGGCCGGCCCGGGCCGGGCGCGACGTGCCGGCCGACGCCCACCGAGTGCTCGCCCACCTTGGGGATGACCATCGGCTGCACCACCCAGGCGGTGGGCGGCACGAGCTCCTGCAGGTGGTGGGCCAGGGCCTCCCGCATCGGCGTCCAGGCCCAGGTGGAGGCGGAGATGAGGTGGTGCAGGCTCTGCTCGGCCGCTCCGCCGCCGACGGCGGAGGCGATCCGGCGCACCGACTTGCGGCCGTCGGCGCGGAGCAGCCCGCGCACGTACTGCTCGGCCCACCAGCGCTGGTCCTTCCTGCGCAACGTCCGCGGGAAGAGCGCGGCGGACAGTTCCGCGACGGTGTCCGCCGGCTCGTGGAGCGCCGCCCACCCGGGGTCCGCCCAGGCTCCGCCAGGAAACGTTCCGCTCATGGTCACCCTGCCTCTCGCCCGGCCGACTCCGACGCGTCCCAGACTGCCGACCGACCGTGCTCCGGGAGGAGGTGTCACCGGAACCCTCTCGGGCCGCGACGGTGGTGGCCGGACCACCGCCACCCCGCCGCGGGATCCCGGTGGCGCCCCCTCCGACGGGAAGCCGGGTGGTGGGCCGGCCACCATCGCGGCGGCGCGGCCCGGCCGCGCGGCACGGCAACCTGACGGACTTCCGCGGACCTGATGAGGATCCGGAACGGCGCTTGTGGCATCCCCGGCCGATCCAGACAGTGATGGCCGTGGTCAACGCCCGGCTCGGGTCCCGAACGACGGACCCTCGCAGCCGGCCGCATCCCTCGTCCCCCACCGTCGGAAGGCAGCCCCGTGCCGTCACCGCAACTGGCCGACGCCGTCGGCTCTCACCGAGGCAGACACCCCGACCGGGTGGCCCTGTCCTGCTGTCACCGCAGCCTCACCTACCGGCAGCTGGACGACCTCACCCGGACGTTCACCGAGCACCTGCGGCGACTGCCGCTGGACGCCGGCGCCACCGTCTGCGTGCCGGCGCACAAGTCGCCGGAGACCGTCGCCCTGCTCCTCGCGGTGTTCCGGCAGGGGCTGGTCGCGCTCGTCCCCTCGCCCGACCTCGGCGTGGAGGCGCTGGACCGGCTGAGCAGGCGGGCCCGGGCCCGCCTGCTGCTCCGGGCTGACGAGCGGGCGGGCCTGACGGCCGAGCCGGTCGAGCCGGACGAGGCCGAGGCGACGGGGTTCGCGGTGCCGGACGCCGCCCGCACCCGGCTGCTGCTCACCACCTCCGGTTCCACCGGAACCCCGAAGATCGTGCCCATTCCCGTCGACGGCTTCACCGCGTTCGCCGACTGGGCCGCCGACGCCTTCGAGCTGGGCGCCGACGACGTCGCCCTCTCCTACGCCCCCCTCAACTTCGACCTGGCGCTGCTGGACCTGTGGACGTTCCTGCGGCTGGGCGCCCATGTCGTGCTCGTCGGCAAGGAGCACGCCGCGGACGCCGGCCGCCTGCGGTCGCTGGTCTCGGAACGGGGCGTCACCTTCGTCCAGGGCGTTCCCCTGCTGCACCGGCTGCTGGCCCGGGACACCGACGGGGTGTATCCCGCGGTCCGGCACGCGGTGTTCACCGGGGAGGCCATGCCGGCCGATCTGCTGCCCGCGGTGTTCGCCGCGTACCCCCGGGCGAGGCTGCACAACGTGTTCGGCTGCACGGAGACCAACGACTCGTTCGTCCACGAGGTCCCCCGCGCCGGGGCCGGTGCGGGTGCCGGGGAGAGGCTGCCGATCGGCCGCCCCCTGCCCGGGGTGCGCGCTCTGGTCGTCGACGCGGACGGAGCCGTCCTGGACGGCCCGGGCCACGGCGAGCTGCTGGTGGCGACGCCGTTCCAGACCGACGGCTACCTCCAGAGCTCCCTCGACGAGGCGGCGTTCACCGAGATCGGCGGCCGGAGGTACTACCGGACGGGTGACCTCGTCGTCCGGTCCGCGGACGGCCTGGTCCATCTGGAGGGGCGCGCCGACTGGCAGGTCAAGGTGCGCGGCATCCGCACCAACCTCCAGGAGGTGGAGGCCGTCATCGGGGCGCACCCCGAGGTGGCCGAGGCCGTCGTCGTCGCCCTTCCCGACGACCGGGCCGGCGTCCGGCTGCACGCCGTGGTGACCCGGCGGCCCGTCACCGCCCTGACCGGCCTGGGCCTGCGCGCCTTCGCGGGCGCGCGACTGCCCCGGCACGCCGTCCCCGCGTCCGTCCACATCACCGACCACCCCCTGCCCCGCACGTCCACGGGCAAGCCCGACCGCAACCGGATCCGGGCCGACCGCATGAAGGAGACCACGACCGCATGACCACCCAGCACATCGCGGACCAGCACATCTCGGACCAGCACACCGCCGACCGGCACACCGCCGACGAGATCCGCGCCTACATCGCCGCCGAGTTCCTGGCGGGCGAGGACGTCTCGGACCTCACCGACGACTACGACCTCGCCGCCGCCGGGGTGATCGACAGCCTCGGCCTGGTCCGGCTTGTCTCGCACATCGCGACCGCCTACCGGGTGCCGATGGACGAGATCGACATCGCGCCGGACGACTTCCGGACCATCGCCTCGATCACCGGGCTGATACGCCGGCACGCCGGACCCGTCGCGGCCTGACACCTACCCGGCGGCGCCGCCACCCACCACCCCCATACCCACGACCCGCACGCACCACCCCGTACGCCGCACCCAGCACCGCACACCAACACCGAAGGAGAGTTCCTGTGTTCACCCGTAGCGTCGACGACGTCGTCCCCGTCGAGTGGGGCAACGGCACCAGCCACCGTCTCCTGGTGGAGGCCGACCGTATGGGCTTCGCCTTCGCCGTGACCCTGGTGCGCCAGGGCACCACGAGCGCCCTGCAGTACCGCAACCACCTCGAGGCCTGCTACTGCGTCGAGGGCTCCGGCGAGGTGGTCGAGAAGGACGGCACCCGGCACAAGATCGTCCCGGGCACGATCTACGTCCTCGACCAGCACGACCCGCACTACCTCATCGCCTCGGACTACGAGGACCTGCACCTCGTCTCGGTGTTCAACCCGCCGATCGTCGGCGACGAGCGGCACACCCTGTCCGAGGACGGCTTCTCGCAGTACTGATCCCGGCACCGAGCCACCGGCCCCGTTTCGCGGAGTACACGCGGAGTACAGAGGAGAACCGCACCATGTCCGACCGAGCACCGCAGCACGACCTCCTGCACCTGACGACTCCCTGGGCCGAGCGGCTCAACGCCGACGTCGAGGAACTGGACGGCCGGGCCGAGTTCTCCCGGCGCAAGTGGTCCGCCGTCCAGGAGACCGGGATCCTGCGGGTCCCCTTCGACGAGGCCTACGGCGGGCACGGCCGCTCGCTGACCGAGACCATGCTCGCCCTGGAGGGACTGGGCCGGGTGTCGCGCGACTCCGGCCTGTCCTTCTCGGTCTCCACCCAGATCGTGTCCGTCGGCGTGCCGCTGGAACGTTTCGCCTCGGACGAGCTGAAGGAGCGTTACCTCCCGAAGATCGTCTCCGGTGACCTGATCACGGCGCACGCCATCACCGAGGAGTCCGGTGGCTCCGACGCCATGAACATCTCCACCACCGCCGTGCGCGAGGGCGACCAGTACGTCGTCAACGGCGGGAAGATGTTCATCACCAACGCGCCGGTCGCGGACCTGTTCCTGCTCTACGTCCGCACCGGCGCACCGGGCCCGTTCGGCCTCACCTGCCTGCTGGTCGAGGCCGGCGCGCCCGGCCTGGTGGTGGGTCCCGCCATGGACAAGATGGGGCTGCGCACCAGCCCCGTCGGCACGCTCGCCTTCGAGGACCTGCGGGTGCCCGTCAGCCACCGGGTCGGCGGGGAGGGCGCCGGATTCCTCGCCCTCGACCACGTCATGAAGCGGGAAGTGCTCTTCTCCTTCTCCATCACGCTCGGCGAGATGACCCGCCGGCTGGAGGAGACCATCCGCTTCGCCCGGGCGCGGCAGCAGTTCGGCCGGCCCATCGGCAAGTACCAGGCGATCTCCCACAAGATCGCCGACATGCAGATCCGCACCGAGACCGCCCGGAAGTGGCTGCGCGACACCGGCCGGAAGGTGGAGTCCGGCCAGGACGCCGCCGTCGACCTCGCCGCCACCAAGACCGTCGTGTCGGAGGCGAACGTGCAGAACGCCCTCGACGCGGTCCGCATCCACGGCGGACGCGGTGTGCTCACCGGCCACGGGGTCGAACGCGCCCTGCGCGACTCCGTCGCCGGGACCATCTACTCCGGGACCAGCGAGATCCAGCGCACCCGGATCGCCAGCCTCCTCGGCCTCTGACCAGGGAACGAGACCATGACCGAGCTGCCCAGCCACCTCACCGCCCCGACCGAGTTCCTCGACCACCAGTCCGAGGCGGTGCAGACCTTCATCGACGAGGTCGTCGACGACCGTTCGGCCGACCACCGTGTCAACGCCGTCAAGCTGTACTACGCGGTCCGCGACACCGTCCACTACGAGGTGTACGGCGCCGACCTGTCCCGCGAGGGACTGAAGGCGTCCAGCACCGCCACCCTCAGGTCCGGCTTCTGCCTGCACAAGTCGGTCCTGTTCGCCGCCGCCGTCCGCGCCCTGGGCATCCCGTCCCGGCTGGTGTACGGCGACGTCCGCAACCACCTCGCCTCGCCCCGTCTGATCGAGCACATCGGCGGCGAGGTCTTCTTCCACGGCCTGACCCAGATTTACCTGGAGGGCCGCTGGGTGAAGGCCACCCCCGTCTTCAACAAGCTGCTCTGCCGGCTTTACGGCATGCGGCCCCTGGAGTTCGACGGCCTGTCCGACAGCCTCCACCACCCGCACGGCGACGGCGGAGCCATGGAGTTCCTGAAGGACCACGGCGCCTTCGACGACCTGCCGTACGAGTTCGTCATGGCGTCGATGCGCCGGGCGCACCCGCGGTTCCTCGAGGGGACCGGCACCGTCTCCGGCGGCTCGCTCGCCTCCGAGGCCGTCCCCCCGTCCGTCCTGAGCAACTGACCCGTCGAGGAGACCCCCATGAACACCACCACCGTGGCGCCCGCCGCCGACCCCGCCCTGCTGGACATCGACGAGGAGGTGCGCGAGGCCCTCCACGAGGGCAGGCCGGTCGTCGCCCTGGAGTCCTCGGCCATCCCGCACGGGCTGCCGTACCCCGCCAACCTCGACCTGGCGCTCGACATCGACGCGCAGGTCCGCCAGGCCGGCGCGGTCCCCGCCCGGGTCGCGGTCCTGGACGGCCGCATCCGGGTGGGCATGACCAAGGAGCAGCTCGAACTCTTCGCCTCCTCCCCCGACGTCCCCAAGGTCAGCACCCGCGACCTCTCCCTCACCCTGACGCGGGGCGGCCTCGGCGCCACCACCGTCTCCTCCTCCCTGGTCGCGGCGGAGCTGGCGGGCATCCCGGTCTTCGCGGTCGCGGGCATCGGCGGGGTGCACCGCGACGCCCCGTACAGCTTCGACATCTCCGCCGACCTGGTGCAGTTCACCCGCAGCCGGGTCGCCGTGGTCTGCGCCGGGGCCAAGTCCATGCTGCACCCCGCGTGGACCCTGGAGTGGCTGGAGACGGCGGGCATCCCGGTCATCGGCTACCGCTGCGACGACTTCCCCGCCTACCTGAGCGTCAGCAGCGGGGTGCGCAACCCGCACCGGCTGGACGACCTGCGGGAGATCGCCGCCGTCGTCCTCAACCACTGGCGGACCGGCACCGCCACCTCGGCCCTGGTCACCCATCCGATCCAGGAGGCCGACGGCATCCCGTCCGAGGACATCGAGGCCGCCCTCGAGGACGCCACCGCCCAGGCGAAGGCCGCCGGGGTCACCGGCCCCGCGATCACGCCGTACCTGCTGAAGGCGATAGCGCAGGCGACCCAGGGCCGCACCGCGGCCGCCAACCGGTCCGTGCTGCTGTCGACCGCGGCCCTCGCCGGCGAGTTCGCCGCGCAGTTCTCCCTCGAGCTCGCCGAGCGGGCGGGAGCACCGGCATGACGCTTCCCGGCACGCCCGCCGCCGTCCTCTTCGACCTCGACGGCACCCTGCTGGACACCCCGGGCGCCATCGCCCGGGTGCTCCACCGGGTCCTGGCGCACACCGGCCACCCGCCGGTCCCGGAGGACCGGGTGCGCGCCACCGTCGGCCGGCCGCTCACCGCCGTCTTCGCCGAGCTCACCGGGCTGCCCGAGGACCACCCGCGGGTGGCCGAGGCGGTCGCGCACTTCCGCGAGCGGTTCCGCAAGGAGGTGGTCCCCCACGCCGCCGACCTGGTCTTCCCCGGGGTGCCGGAGCTGCTGGGCCGGCTGCGCGCCGAGGGGACCAGGACCGCGATCTGCACCAGCAAGATCCGGGCCAGCGCCCTGGAGCTCCTCGAACCCGCCGGTCTCGCCGGGGAGTTCGACGCCGTGGTCTGCCACGGCATGGCTCCGCGCGGCAAGCCCCACCCCGACCTCGCGCTGCTCGCCGCCCGGTCGGTCGGCATCGCGCCGGAGCGGTGCCTGGTCGTCGGCGACGCCGTGGACGACATGCGGATGGCGTCGGCGGCCGGCATGCCGGCGGTCGGCGTCTCCTACGGGGTCGCCTCCGCGCGGCAGCTGACCGAGGCGGGCGCCGGGCTGGTGGCGGACACGGTCGGCGCGCTGGAACGGGCGCTGACCGGCCGCCTCCCCTCGACGGCATCGGCCCCCTCCTGAACCGGGCGGGCCCGGCGAGCGGATCGGCTCTCCCCGGGCCCGCCCCTCCTCCCCACACCCAGGACGAACACAAGAACCAGGCGGTCATTGATCCCATGTCCACTCCCTCACCGTCCTCCGCGCCGACGGCGACGCGCAGTCCCGTCGGCGGCCTCGTCACCCTCTCCGCGGCCCAGTTCCTCATCGCGCTCGACTTCTCCATCATCTTCGTCGCCCTGCCCGAGATCGGCTCCGAGCTGACGCTGTCCGGCAGCGCCATGCAGTGGGTCGTCAGCGCCTACTCGGTGTTCTTCGCGGGCTTCCTGATCGTCGGCGGCCGCGTCGGCGACCGGATCGGCGCCCGCAAGCTGTTCATGGCCGCGCTGGTCCTCTTCGGCGTGGCCTCCCTGCTCGGCGGCATCGCGGCGAACGCGGCGCTGCTGCTGATCGCCCGCGGCGCCCAGGGCGTCGCCGCGGCCTGCCTCCAGCCGTCGGTGCTGGCCCTGGTGAACACCACGTTCCCGGCGGGGCGGGAACGCACCCGGGCGCTCGCGGTCTGGGGCACGGTCGGCGCCAGCGGGCTGGCGGCCGGCGTGGTCATCGGCGGACTGCTGACCACCCTCTCCTGGCGGTGGACGTTCCTCGTCAACCTGCCCTTCGCCGTGCTGTGCGTGCTGGCGGCCCCGCGCTTCCTGCCCGGGAAGGCCGACCGCGGCCGCCACTCGGCCCTCAACGTCCTCAACGCCGTGCTGTGCACCGCCATGGTGCTGGTCTCCGTCCTCGGCCTCACCCTGGCCGCCGACATCGGCTGGACCGAGCCGGCGACCCTGGGCTCCTTCGCCGTCGGGGCCGTCCTGCTGGTCCTGTTCGGGCTGCGGGAGCGCGGCAGCCGGCAGCCCCTGGTCGACCCGGCGCTGCGGCGCACCCGCAGCCTCGTCATGGGCTGCGGCTCCTCGGCCCTGTACATGGCGAGCGTGGCGGGCGTCGAGTTCTACCTGGTGACGCTGCTCCTGCAGGACGGCCGCGGGTACACGCCGCTCGCCGCCGGCATCGCGTTCCTGCCGCTCGCCGCGTGCATCACCTTCGGCAACATGATCGCCGGGAAGCTGGTGGGGCCCCTCGGCGTGCGCCGCTGCCTGACGGTGGCCTTCGTGATCGGTGCGGTCGGGCTCCTGCTGCTGGGCCTCTCCGCGCGCGACCACGGCTACCTCACGGGCATGCTGCCCGGCCTGGTCGTCAGCGGCCTCGGCCACGGCATGATCTACACCACGATGTTCGTCGGCGGCACGCGCGACGTGGACGACCGCAACCAGGGCGTGGCCGGGGCGCTGATGACCACCACCCAGTACGCGGGCGGGGCCCTCGGCGTGGCGGCCCTCGTCCTCGTCCTGGGCACCGACCCGGGCGACGGGGCCTTCCGCACGGGCTTCCTGCTGGCCGGCGGGATCGCCGTGGCCGGCGCGGTGCTCGCCTGGCTCGGTTTCACGCCGGGCGGCGGCCAGGACGCCGCGGCCTCTGCGGGCCGGGACGGCGAGCCGGCGGGCGTCGAGCGGGCGGACGGCGAGCGGGCTGACGGCGAGCGGGCTGACGGCGGCCGGACGGCCGGTGTCCGGGCCCCCGCCAAGGCGGGTGAGAGCTGATGGCCGCGGCGGCCGCCCGCCTGGGCATCCTCGTCATCCACAACGACCCGGTGCCCGAGACCGAGATCTGGCGCACGGCCCCGGAGGGGGTGTCCGTCCACACCGCCCGTTTCGAGTGCCCGCGGCCCGCCGACACCGAGTACGTCGGCAGCCCCGCCGCGGCCCTGGCGAACGCGCCCGACGTCGTCCGTGGCCTGGACCAGCTGGGCCGGCTGGGCGTGCACAGCATCGCGCTCTGCTTCGGGTCGAGCAGCTTCTTCGGAGGGCCCGCGTTCGACACCGAGTTCGCCGCCGCGGCGGCCGCCCACGCGCACGGGACGCCCGTCCACACCGCGGCGACGGCCATCACGGCCGCGCTGCGGGCGTCCGGTGTCCGGCGACCGCTGCTGGTGATGCCCCCGTGGTTCACCGAGCCGACGTTCCGGGCCACGCGCGACTACCTGGCCGAGGTGGGCGTCGGGCGGACCAGGCTGGTGCAGTTCGAGCTCGGCCCGGAGTGGGACGGCGTCGCCCGCTACAACGCCTTCGACGAGGGCGCCCACTGGACCATCGACGCCACCGAGGTGCACCAGCAGGTCGTGAAGGCGTTCCACGACCCGGACCACCCGCGCCCGGACGGCGTCCTGGTCCCGGGCAGCGGCTTCCCCGCCCGGGCCGCCGTGGTGCCCCTGGAGCAGGAACTCGGCGTCCCGGTCATCACCTCGAACCAGGCGGTCCTCTGGTACGGACTGCGCCACGCCGCACCGGGCACCGGCACGGCCGACGGGGGAAGCCTCTTCACCCGTCCGCTGCCCTGACTCCGCCCCACCCCGCCCGGTCACCCTGCCCGTCACCCCGCCCGCCGCTCCGGCGGCGTGCGGGGTGACGGGCCGTCGCGTCCGGTAGCGCGGCCGGCCGGGTGTCCCGCGGTTGCGGGCGGCGGGCCGCGCGCCGAGCCTTGACGAGCGGCACGTCCGGCACATCCGGCACGTCCGGCACGTCCGGCACCGGCCGGGCGGGTCACCGGCCCGGTCCCGTACAGTCGCCCCGTCACACCCCGGCCGCCCGCCCGTCACGCACCAAGGAGCTCCCATGCACGTCGAGACCAGGAACGTCCCCGACACCGAGGGGCCGGAGGGGCGCTGGGAGGCCCACGCCGACGGCGGGACGCGGGTCGCGGGACTCGCCCGGTACATCCGCACGCCGGACATGATCGCGTTCACCCACACCGAGGTCGACCCGGCCTACGAGGGGCAGGGCATCGGGTCGGCGCTGGTGCGCGCCTCCCTGGACGACGCGCGGGCCCAGGGCAAGAAGGTGCTCCCCGTCTGCCCGTTCTACTCGGGCTGGATCGACCGCCACCCCGAGTACCACGACCTGCGCTACACGAGCCGCAGCTCCGTGGTGGACTGACCCCCGGCGCACCTCCCGTCCCCGCCGCCCCACCCGTGCGCGGCGGGTGAACGGCGGTCGACCGACCGACAACCCAGCGGCCACGGCGGTGTCATCCTCCCGTCAACTCCCGTACACCGGACCCATCGAGAGTTGCGCGGTGCAGAACGACACCGCGGTACGCATGCCGCTCCAAAGGGGCAGCGTCACCTCCGACAAGCCCACCGCCCCGGCACGCGAACACCGCTTCGACATCGATCTGATGCGGCTGATCTGTTCTGCGACCGTCATGCTCGGCCACGTGGGCGCCCAGTTCATCCACGCCACCGGCAACGACCCGCGGAACGGCGCCGGTTCGTACTGGGCGGGCCACCTCGCCGAAGGCGTCAACGCCTTCGCCGTCCCCATGTACTTCGCCATCGCCGGCTGGGCCGTGCTGGTCGGAGCCCCGCCCAGGGACAGTTCCCGTATGTGGCAGCGGGTGGTCCGCAACGTCGTCCCGCTCTTCGCCTGGACGGCGGTCTACCTGGTCTGGGCGTGGCTGCGGGACCGCAACGACCGGCCCATGACGGAGCTGGCGGCGAACTCGCTGTTCGCCTCGGTGCAGCCCGCCTACCACCTGTGGTTCATGTACACCTACATCCCGGTGATCATGCTGCTCGCCTTCGCGGTGCTGATCAGGGCGGGGCAGCGGCCGTGGGGGCTCGGCGCCGCGCTGCTCGGCATCGCCGTGCTGCCGAGCGGGCTGACCACGATCGCCGAGGTGACGGGCCACGGGACGCCGCCGGCGGCCTGGGGGTTCGGCACGTACTCGCTGGTGTACGCGGTCGGCGGCGCGCTGCTGTTCGCCCTTCCGGCGGGGGTCCTGCGCAAGCGGTGGCCCCTGGCCGTCCTGCTGCCGCTCACCATGGCCGGGGCGCTCTGGTACAACACGCAGGTCCACTACGTGCTGCCCAACGCGCACCTGTTCGTCGCCGCGATGACCGCCTGCGTGCTGCTGCTGGTCAGCAGGGTCCGGGTGCCCGAGGCGTGGCGCCCGCGGCTGCGGACGCTGGCCGACGCGGCGCTGGGGGCGTACATGGTGCACGTGCTGTTCGTCGAGGAGATCGTGCGGCCGCTGGTGTCGCCGGACCTCGGCGGGCCGGTGGCCGGGCTGCTGCTGGTCGCCCTGGTGGTGACGGTCCTGGCCCTGTCCTTCGCCACCAGCCTGCTGTGGGGCAAGCTGAACCTCCGACGACTCTTCGGCTGACGCGGGGGGCCGGGGCGCGGGGGCGGCGGCCCGGGCCCGCGGCGGGTGCGCGGCTCGCGACGGGTGCCGACTCGGGGCGGCGGACTCAGACCCGCGGGGGCGAGGCGACTTGCGGGCGGCGGCTAGGGCCTGTCCGGCGGATCATGCCGTTCTCGCCGCCGGGTTCGCTTCGTACGCCGCTTGAGCGGGGTCTGGTGCGTGCGGCTGCAAGGCGGAGGAGGGAGGCAACGCGGAGCGTCGTGGACCGACGACAACGCCGCAGACGTGCGTGCCAGGCCCCGCGACCCACGTGCATGATCCGCCGGACAGGCCCTAGGTCGTGTCCGCAAAGTGGGGGCGTCGTTGGTCTGTTCGTGGTGCGTCGTCATGAGCTGACTGATGAGTCGTGGGCGGTGATCGGGCCGTTG